>JAFGIK010000103.1 GCA_016929645.1 Candidatus Dojkabacteria bacterium | reverse complement strand
GTGAGAGATATTATTGAATTTAGATACTTCAACAATTCTCTCACTTTTTTATCCTTTTTTCTGCAACATGTTTCCCAACTTATTCAAAATGAAGCCGAGACCGAGACTCAGCTTAATTAAGATTTAATAAATATTCTAAACAAAATGGGATTCTATGGGTTGCATTGAATACAAATTGTCGACACCCGATAGTAACTAACGGTGATAAATCTGCTATTTTTGCTGTCCGAAAAGGTTTTTGAAACTACCCCACATTTCATAGATTCGTTTCAGCGCTAGTGCTTGCCAAGTTTTTGATTGCTCAACAGGCTCTTCATTAGAAATTTCTTCGGCTTTTTGAGCAACTGTAGCATCAGGCTGATAACCATAAACATCATCATCAATCATTGATGCGATTTTAGAGACACCCTGGGTAGTATTACCTAAACCTTGAGTTGTTGTAAGCTCTTTTTGCTCTGCAGTCTGTGTTTGTACTGGTTGCTGCTCTGGTTTTTGATCAACAAAATTCTGACCTGGCTCTTGATATTCTGGAGTAGCACCCACATTCATAGATTCTCGAATCTGATCCATTTTGGCTTTTACGTCAAGATTGCTAACATCAACACTATCTGACATTTCTACATTAGCCCGATTCCCAACACCAGATTCTGGATTTTGCTGAATATAAGAATTTTCATTAAAAGACTCCTGATGACTAGACTGGTTCACATTTGATGGTTCAGAAAAGGACTCACCTGAAGACCTAGGAGAAACATTATTCGACGCAGCTTCATTTTGCCCCATACTGCTTCTTATCAATTGTTTCACAGACTCTGGAACTTCAATTCTTTTTATCAAATTTTCATCAACATTTTGAGGCGGAATACCCTCGGCAATTGCAATTAATCTCCACTCCTTCAATTGCTGATCCGTTGATCCCCGTCTTACTTCTGCGTTAGGTGTACTTGGTATATTGTTCAATGTCATTACTCTTTTCGATCTATTAATTTAATCAAATAGTCTGTAATCTAACAAAAATATTATATCACATACTTTCTTTTCTCTTTGTGTAATTCATTCTTCAATGTTCGTTCTTTGTCTTTAGCACGTTTATCATATATCTTCATACCCCGACAAAGTCCAACATCAACTTTGATTTTGCCTCTTTTCAAATATAACTTCAATGGTATCAGCGTAAGATTCTTTTGATTTACTTTTCCTGACAAGGTATCAATTTCCTCTCGAAAAGCAAGAAGTTTTCTTTTTCGCGTTGGATTATACCCAGGATCGCTTGAATACTTCCACTGAGAGATATGACAATTCCATAGCCAACACTCATTTTCATCTATCCTGACAAAACTATCCTTCAAGCTCGCTCCACCCGCTCTGATAGCTTTAACTTCAGCGCCTTTTAAGACAATACCCATCTCAATATTCTCAAGAATTTCGTACTCATGACGTGCCTTTTTATTTACGGCAAAAATATATGATTTTGTTTTTTTCTTTTTCTCTTTCAATGTTTTTTAATGAAAATTGATGTTTGTATTATACTAAATAGGAGAACACGTGAATACATCAACAAAATGTTATATTCCTCCAAAAGCAAATCACACAAATACCACAATTCTAACGAAATCAGGTATAAAAATATCCAAACAGGCGGAGAATCCTTTAATTTAACGATATTCTTAATACTCGATTTTTATCCAAAACATACATATATACTTCGTCGCTATCTACAACAAAATCCTTTACTTCTTTGAAAATATCATCACGTTCACCTCGATATACAAGCTGTTTTGTCATAACACCAACTCCAGGATGTTGATCACCCGTACCTTTCTCAATAACTACAATTCGCTCATTTTCCTCATCATAAATATACAACGGTTTTTGATCGTACAGATTCGTGAAACCACACGTTATAAAGCCAAGGGGTTTATCAAGCTCTGACAAAGAAAAAGGATCTTGATTACCAGAATAAAATTTATAAATCTTTTCACTCCAATTACCAATAACATAAATATTACCATCTATAAGAATATCCCGAGCTTTATCAAACGCCCCATTAGGAATATACTCTTGTGGATAACCATAGCCAGATCCAGCAGGAACAGCTCGTAATACTCTTGCATCAGTTCTCCTTAAAATATAAATATTATCCCCAAATGTTGCAATTTCTTGAACCTCTCCCAAAGTCCTAGCGGAAAGCTCTGGCATAATTTTGAAACTCCATTCTGCTTCGGAAACAGTCAAATTCAAACTCACCATCCCAACCTCATTGTCATAAACAAATAAATTCGAATCTGAAGTTTCGATGAGTACAGGTTCTTTAAAAATATCATCACTGTTTGCAACTTTAGCAAAGGATCCATCCTCAAGATTAATCTTGAATACCGCTGCATTTGCCTTATCAACAACAAAAATCGAGGTGCCTTTAATAGCAATATCCGTTAATTCTGCATCTTCATTAATTTTTAAATAAGAGTCAAAATATATCTCAAAATTACCCAAATCTTCTGAAACAGGAGAAACACGATAAATCGAATCATAAAGGACATCCAATTCCTCTTTATAACCTTGTAGTTTATCTTTTTGTTCATCAGTTAGTTTCTGGCTCTCTAATTTGTCAATTTTATCTTCAACATCCTTCATTTTTTCCTCACATACAGCCTTATTTTTATCCGTATTCCAGACATTTTGAGCATCAACTAGGAGTTGATTGATATCCGAAATTTCAATATCTATCTGAGCTGAAACAACGTTATTCCTGTATCTAATTGTTGCCACAACTCCAATAATTACAGCAATGATAATTAATCCTACACCTATCCAAAATTTAGGACTTATAGGAGTTTTAGTCCTACTAGGGTTCACATAGAGCTTCTTATCTTTTGAAGTACCAAATTTAATTTGTGAAAACTTAGCTGCAAAGTTCCTTTTAAACAAAGCAAATCTGCGAGCAAATGGACTCTTTAATGGTGCAGATTTATCAGGTTTATTATCTTTTTCGAGCTTATGCCTCTTCGACTCCCACTCTTCGTCTTGATCAACTACGTCACTTCCGGATTTAATCTGTCGTTCAGATTTGTCCTTTTTATCCCAAAATTTAAGTTTATTAAGAAATTCAGAATTTTTGGTAGATTCAGATACTTTTGCTAAAAGACCAGACGTAAACCCAGAAATCTTTTTAAAATAAGACTGAACACCAGTTTGTTCCTCACCATCAACCAATTCCCTATCATCAATATTTGAGACATCAGAATCTTGTTCTAAATCAGAATCATGATTTACTTCACTAGACTTAATATCCATTAATTCATGAGTTGTATTTCCCAAACCCTTGGATTTGGGTTTAGCATTAGAGTCAGTACCTGAGTTTAGGTCCTGACCATCTCTAATCTCTTCCATAACCCCATCATCAGAATCTTTACTCGAAGAATCATTAATAGAAGGACTTTTACCAGTTACTGAAGTTTTTTCAAGATCAGAATCTAACGCTAACATATCCCTACCTGAAGAATTCTCATTAACATCATTTTCATAACCAACTAACCATATATCATTACGTAATCCTAATTTGACAATGTTTTTATTCAGTGTTTCACACCAATCTTTCCAATTATTAGCAAAAGGAATACTCCGCTCTTCGAATTCAGCTTTTAATAATTCAAAAGAAGAACCAACAGAAACAAAGAGCAAATCATTTTTTTCTACACGAAAAGATCCTACACTTACATCACTTCTGTAACCCTCACCATTGTAAGCTGGAACAATTTCCGACACATCGACCAAATGGCCTTCACGAAGAAGAATAACTTCAGGCTCACCAATTAACGAACAATAAATACTTCCTTCGTGGACAACAAGTGCACACAAATTTAAGTCTATACCTTCGTCGCTACTAAACTCTTCATTTTTAATAAGATCAATAAGACGACTCTGGACACTTTTAACAGATCGCTTAAGAATATCGTTAATGACACCCACAGAGTAAAAATAGCCCTCAGTAAAGCTATCCCACATAAAATCAGCGGCTCGCTTCATATCAAACGATTTAGGACCATTAAGGGAAATAAAAAGTCCAGCAAAACCTTTTTGCCGCACTACATTAGAATCCGGAGGATTAAACCAATAGGTAAAAATATTATTATCACTTGTTTCTTTCGTGTGAAATACTTGATTGATTACTGGCAGTTTACTCATAGCCTCATTATATAACTAAAAAGTTGAAACAATAAAGGGGTATTTCAGAAAAAAAATTGATCCATATAGACTCGAGATCAAAAACTGCAAAATATACAATATCTGATATAACAAAAAACACCACACTATAAACACCATTTTATATCAAAACTAAAATCGCAATAACAATACTTGCTGCAACAACAAACACAAGATGTGCTCTGGCAAGAAAATTGATAAACCCTCCAAGTTTAGTTTCCACAGTCTGAGATAGTATTCTAACCCTGAGCATAAGAAGCAAAGAAAATATACAATACCCAAACAGAAGGACAAGCATAAGTACGGAAAAGGCATTTTTTAATGTAAAAAAATCGAAAGGATCAACCATTTCTTTGTTTCTCCTCAAGTAAATCTAAAATAGTATCCTGAACATCTCGTGGTCTTGGTACATTTTCAAATTGAAATTCTCTTTGCTCACCAGCAGTCTGGATAAATACAGTACCAAAATCAAAAAGCGTGGCCCAAACTCCAATAGGACTATGTGATACATCCTCTACTCGTTCAAGTTGCGCTTCCGCAACACGATGGTTAACAATCCCACGAAAATCAATATCAATTATTCTCTCATTAGTAACAATATTTATAGAATAAAACCAACGGAAAAAGCTTGTAACAGAAAAAGTAACTATCATCATAGACCAGAATATAGCAAGGCCAACAAGAAAGGGAATATACGAAATATCAATATTTAAACCAGAAGCTATAACAACAGGAACTAAAACAAATGGCAAAATAAATAAAAGCAAAACTCGTAACAAATCAGGGATTAAAACTGCATAATGCTGACGCATAAAAAGTACAATCTTCTCTGAGCTCTCCTGTCCAACAAATGAAACTTGATCAGGAAAAGCCAAAAATTGGGCTAACGGACCAGCATTTCTAGCATCTGCAATCTTTGCTAAATAGCTTCTAACCTTACTTGGCTTATTAGTCTGGGGTTGTCGAGTATTTAATGCCATATAATAATTATAGCATTAATGTGTTTTTTTTACTATATGGGCTGAAATCTAATATAAAATCACCGTAAGTTAACCAACGTACAAGTTCTTCTTGTTTTGCTCTTGCATCTAATTTAGGATACCCGTAAACACGGGTAATAAAATACTCCGGTATCATAGTTATTTGCAATCTAGTAGTTTTATACCTTTGTACTAAGTTAAATTGGTTACAATTTTAATCAAAAGTCCCTTTATTTCTTAACAACACTCCAATTCTGTCCACTTCCACCAGAGGCAACTTTTTGCCCATTTGCATAAATATCAAAATTGCCATCAGCAGAAATAAAAGTGGTGGTACCACCAACTTGCGTTATACCTACACGGAAGTTCGATGGTGGACTAAAATTCCCAACATTTACACCATTATAATAGTGGCTGATAATTGAAGAATAATCCTGACCTGCAAGAGCACGGCCATAAGCCCCGTATTGACACATACCAACCCTATGCGGATAACCGCGAGAATAGAAATTCCAGCTTCCTCCCTCGTTTTTTACATCCCACAAAGAAGACCAGAGCACATCATCACCAGGAGAACGAAGGTTGAACGCCAATCTAAACATAGCACCAGTTACGTCATAGCTACCAGAAGTCCCAGTAATCCGTAAAGCAGTGGTAGATTTAACACTAGAATCGATAGAAGAAGAGCCATTATTATAAATATGAGTGACAGAAGTAATCGTACCCACTTTACTGGTAATCGAATTTCCACCCAAATTAGCACTCAAAGTCGAAGCGTCCCACCCTGGGCCAAGATCCGGCCTTATAACATTATTCTGGCTTACAGATGAGGCACTGTTAATTTCGAGCCAAATAGCGGCATTCACAAGGTCAGTAAGCCCGGATACCCCATCCATACCAATATTGGCACTACCCCAACGCTTATATGACCACGGCGAAACCGAATCATAACTCACCCAGCCGCTGCCGTTATTGTACCAATCACTTTTAGCCTGAGCGTAAGATAAATTGCCACCCCACACTTCCTGACTCGACAAGGTATGGCCACCACAAGTCGAATGATAATATGCAGAAATCAAAGATCCACCACTATATATAACCTGAGAATCAGTAGCATTTACAGCAGTAACCCAATTGTTACCATAGCTTGCAATTTCTTTAGAATAACCAACATAATTTTGATCATATGTATCATCACGCAAGTTGTAGCCATAATTTATACGTTTGTTCCAGTTTGCAGCAGCATACGTACGAGCAGCAACTGCCTGCACTTTGAGTGCCTCAAGAGGCCAGCTTGAAGGCATTTCACCAATACCCCGAAGATAAAGCTCAAGATCAAGCTCATTGATAAGATACACATTGGTGTCCGCACGAAATTCCAAAATACCACGATACTTGCCAAGACCGCTGTCAACACTAAAGTAACTCGCAGAAGTCGGAACAAAACGGATGGGACCTGTAGCATTTTGCACAATAAGCTGACCATTCTTGTAAATATCATAAGAACCTGCTTCACCTTCCGGATCTTGAGGAGAAGTACCACCACCAGTGTCACCACCACCAACATCAGGAAGCTCCTCACCACCACCAATCTTTTCTCCAATTGCATCCTTTGCTTCCTGAGTAAGATTACTGATTTCATCCTCCAGCCCAGCAATCTGACTTATTAAATCCTTTTGCTTTTGGTATTCTGAAGCAGCTTTTTGCTCAAGTAATTTCTGCTGATTCTCCAACGCAACTTTATCCTGTGCTAGTTGATCAAGATTAGATTGCTTTGTTTCTAAACTCTGCTGAATATCTTCATAATCTCCGTTGAGAGATGTCAATAATCCTGTCACACCATTAAGCTGATCAAGAGTATTTGTTATCTTAAATTTGAAGGCACTAAACTGGTAAACTATATCCTCAAGACCATTTGAAGATAACATCATACTAATCATATTAACTTGTGAAAGTTTGTACAAAGAACGGGAACTTTCGTGATATTCGTCCTTTTTTTCATCCAGTTCTTTCTCTTTTTCAGAGATTTGTAATTCGAGCTCGTCAAGATTTTTATCAATATCATCGATCTCTGTTTCAATATTTGCAAGATCAGATTGTAGAGCTGCAAGCTGCTGTGACAAAGTAAGGCCTTCTTGCAGATACTGGTATTCCAAAGCTTCACTATTTTCAAGATCCGACTGCTTTTCAGTCTTTTCATTCTCTTTCTCCTCAATTTGATCATCAGTAGAATCATCGGCAAAAACAGCCCCAGCATCAAGAGTAATACTAGATAGCAAGGCCAAAAGACCAACCCATAAGATTATTAATCTAAAACGTCTCATCATATATAAAATTATACTAGAAAAAGATGCAATAGCAACAAAACAATACATAACGGATAAGCAGACCGTTATAATCACCTATTGCAGTATTAGAAATTTATTGTGGTCAAAGTACCTGCAGGAAGACCGAGGAATCGCTCTACTGTGTTTATAATGACAACCGCACAAACCAAAATAATTGTACCAACAACAGCCCAAAGCAATGTACCTTGTGCTTTTTGAATTTTCTGAGGATCACCTGTGGACATCAACCACATAATGCCTCCATAAAGAAACATTAAAAACAAAGCAACACCAGCAAAAGGAAATAAAAGTCCAAAAATATTGACAATAAGATTCGGCATTTGATCTAGTGTTGGAGCAGCTGCATACACTTTTGATACAAACATGGATCAGCAGTAAAAAATGAGATATTGGAAAGGGGCGGTTATCTTCGATAACCGCCCCTCAAATTCAATTATTAAGCAAGAGAAGACATTAACATCACAACCGCCTGATCAACACCTTTTGTTTCCATTCCAAATCTGCTAAGCACAAAGTTAACCACCAATGCGGCAGCAATACAAACCACAAGACCAATAAGTGCATTTGCCAAACCCTTCTGAGCCTCTTCTGTCTTTCCAGTATCACCACCAGCCATCATGTACTTGAATCCATTGTAAATGAGGAAAAAGACTGCAACAACAGCAGCAATAATAATTGCCGTATTCAATCCTGTTCGAATAAGCTCATCAAGACTTGTCTGAGAAGGACCTTCATCTGGTTCCCATGCAGCTTTTGCATACACTGATTGAGCTAGTGCAAAAAAACCGGTCATGGAAGCACCGACTTTTGCGAAAAATTTAGTAATCTTTTTCATCTTTTAATTAAATAATTAATATTAAATAAATTTTCGAATTGATTTATATATATCCTATAATATTATCACATTTCCTTATTTGCCACAACAATATCCTTATAAAAAAGGAAGATTGAATGCTGAGATCACACTTCCTATACCTAACTTATCACCTACAAAATTAAAGAGCAATCCTGATATAACAACCACGACCATTCCGATAAGAGCATTTACTAATGTATTACGACCTTCGTCAAGTTTTTGAGAGTCTCCTGAAGACATTATCATTTTGTAACCACCAATAATCATAAACCCTACAGTGACTACTCCAGCAAATGCATATGCAGTAGAAAACACTGTCTTTATAGTGTTTGTAAGATCAGATAGAACTTGAGGCACATTTCCTGGATCTAATCCTCCAATATCAAGAGCTGTTAATACTTTGTACCCTGTTTCTTTTATTAGAAATTTCATAACAGGCACTTATTAAACTAATTTATATCCAAGTATTCCAGAAACAATTCTTGTCATTAAATATGCAAAAACAACAATTGCTGCACCAATAACAGCATTAATCATTGTATCAGTAGCTTTTTTAATCTTGTCTGGCTCTCCTGTACTTGTTATCCATAAAAAGCCACCATATACGAAAAACCCGAATACAGCGACACCAGCTATTCCATAAATTGCAGGAACAATTGCATTGACAATATCCATTGGCTTCGAGATCGAAATATTTGGACCCACTATACTTGCTGCATAAATTTTTCCATTAAAAAAACTAACTAAATTCATTATTTTTTAATAAAAACTAATTTCCTACCTGTCCCCAACTAACTCCCGTAAATCCACCTATATTTAAAATATCCCAGCCAAGCCATTGGAGAACTACTACTGATAGAACAACGAGAACTAAGCCCATCAGTGCGTTAGTTATCATCTCTCTACCTTCCATAAGTTTCTCAGGATCACCAGAACTTGTCAATATAGTAAAAGCCCCCTGTGAAAGCAAAAACACGGCAACAACACCCGCAATCCCAACAGCAATTGATACAACTTTATTTATGAAACTACCAAAATCTGTTGAAAACGTGCCAATGGCCGTGTTTACACTACCTTGAGAAAGTAATGACAGAGAATCTGTATATGTCTTTGTTATATTGAACGATGACATCATATCTATAATACTAGATAGTCTTGAAATTGATAAGACTCACTCCTGAAACTAAAAATTTGAGCGAATTTTAACAGAATCCATATATTTATTCAACACTTATAGGAATGTATTTCATATGCGTTTATGATAATCCCAAAGTATTCAAACTGTCTAAAATAAAAAGGAAAGGACGTATAAATATCAATATGTACCTACTCGACTATAGGATTCGGACCAATATTAATTGGTAGCAAATAACTTATCCATCAAAAATTATCTATCAAACGTAATCACAGATATTTTTATAGTCACAGTAATTGCAAAGCATTCCAGGTTTTGGAGAAAAATCTAAATTACAAATTTTCTTAACAGAAGATGCAAATACTGATAAGGCCTTTTTCTTGGCCTTATCAGAGATATCAACATTAATTAATTTACCAGATTCGATGAATACTAATTGACAGCCCAATACTTTCTTCTTTAGAAGATTTTCAATTGCAATTGCATACAAAGCAAGCTGCAAATCCTCCACTGTTTTTTTGAAATCTCCTTTATATAAACCTGTTTTATAGTCGAAAATAAATACACCATCATCAAAAGCATCAATTCTATCCACAGTACCTCTAAGCCAATATTCCAAGAGATTAACCCGGAAATTGTATTCAAGAAGCAAAGGATGCTCTTTTTTTGTTAAAAGTTCATCATAAAAATACTCGAGCTTATTTTTCCCAGCTTTGAAACGTTTTCTTTCCTGATCTATTGATTCGTACCCTACAGTTATCCATTTACGGTTATAAATATCTATGAGTTCTTTTTTGGAAGGAAATTTGTTAATGCCAGGAAGGCCTTCGTTGAAGCTTTTTATTAAACTAAAAAACTCCTTCATTGTATTATGGACTGTCATACCAAAACTCTTGGCAAAAGAATCTTTACCAGGAATATTCAAAAAATATTTAAAGTAAAACTGGTATGGACAAACTTCATATGTGGATATATGAGAATAACTAATATTTCGTTTTATTTTATCAATAAAAGATTTCCTTATATCAACAGGGACCTCAATATCATCAAGATTTAAATGCAGATCTTTAAAGTAAAGTCGTCCCGGATCTACCTGAGGCTCTAGTTTAATTGAATCTTCTATCAAGTCTAAATCATCAAGAAAAACACTTTGCTTTTTTTTACGCTTCGCTTGAGCATAATAATCGGCTGAAGTCATATACAAGAAATCTTTTGCTCTTGTCATACCAACATACATAAGCCTACGTTCCTCCTGAACATGTTCATCACCTTCAGGTAATAATTCTTTAATTAAAAACTCAGGAATTGGTAACTCCTCTGATCTACGTCTTGTAGGAAATCTGTCATTTACAAGATTAATAATAAAAACAACAGGAAACTCAAGGCCTTTTGCCCCATGGAGTGTCATTATATTAACTGAGTCACCGTCAACAACATCCATAGGATCAACTACAGGACTTTCACCAATATCAATGGAATAGTTTATAAAATCCAGGAACGAGAAAATACTACTATCATCTGATTCCCGTTCAAAAGCCTTTATAATACTGAAAAACTTACTGATATTCTGAATTTTGATCTCATTGATCACCGATTCATGATTAATTAGATTTTTAATATATCCAGATTGCGTAACAATTTCATACAAAACTTCACCTACAGAGCCATTAGAGTAAACTTTGTTAATAGAAAGATCAAGAATTGAATATAATTTTTTCAGCCAAATTACTGATTCTCTTGATAGAAACCTATCTCTAATCGTTTCAATACTATACTTACCAGATACAGAGGAAAATAAATTAAATCCATCTAAAATCATATCTTCAATAGATTTTGGCAAATCTTCAACAGAGCCTGAAGAGGAAACATCCATTTCTTGCCCTACAGCTAATTCTTCGTCTCCCTCAGTGATCGATTTATCTGTAAAGCTAATATTTTCATTTTCTTTCCTTTTAAGAAATGTTTTTTTACCGATTTTTAATGCTATCAACGTTTCTACTAACTCAAAAACTGAAATATGGATTTTTTTGCCAAGACGCTGCAGATCTATAAATTCTCTTGGTGTCAAAGGGCTAATATCAAGTGTTGCAATGCGATAAAAAGAAGAATCGTCAGTGTAGTCTACGATTATCCTCAAAAACGCAAGAAGATCCTTTATTTCAGGACGGCTATAAAGACCTTTTGGTCCAGGGAAAACATAAGGTATACGTTGAGTCTTGAATGATTGAACAATTTCTTCAGAATGATTATTCGCGCGAACCAAAACTGCAATATCAGAGAAATTATAGCCTTGATCCTTAACAAGATGAACAATTTCAGAAGCAATAGCATCTGCCTCGTCAACATCGCTTAATTCATGAATTCTTTTAACATTGCCATCTGAATCATCTTTTGTATCAAATTTGTCTGAAGCTTCAACTTTGGCATCAACATCGGCATCAAGATCAGAATTTAAACTCTCCAGAAGATTAATCTGGCTAGATTGTTGAGATTCCTGGATCAAATCAATGGCGTTTTTTACTTTAAAATTTTTTGCTACATTTGGCCTAATTGTTGGAACATATTTACTTAATAGCCGTTTATCAATCTTCTCGGTTACCTCAAGCCTATACGGATCATTATGTTTAATAAGCTCATATGCCTTATCAAGAATTGCCTGATTGGTTCGATAATTTTTATTAAGAACAACCTTGGAATAAGTTGGGAAAGACTTCTTAAAATCAAGAATATTTGATATAGCTGCTCCACGAAATTTGTAAATTGCCTGATCATCATCACCAACCACAGTTATATTTCCATCCTTCCCTGCAAGCAACTTGATAAGCTCATTTTGTGCATAATTCGTATCCTGGAACTCATCCACAAGGATATACTTAAATTTCTCTTTATATTGATTAAGAATGGTTTTTTTCTTAGAAAACAGCTCGTACAACAGAGGTATTACATCATAAAAACTAACTTTTGAGTTATTAATCTTAAGTTCTGAATATTCCTTGTAAACTCGTGCTAACTCTAGGTAATCAGCCTTTGTTTCAGGATCTAAATCTTGAGCCTTAACCCCACTTATATACCCCACGGGGTATATAAGCTCATCACCAAGGCGGGAAAAATGACTTATTAGTGCAGATATAAACTTGGTTGGATTTCCATGAGGTCTGAATCTTTCAAGCGATAATTCAAAAAGATGATTTCGAAAAAAAATATACTCCTGAGCCTGAGACATCAGCACATACCCAGGATCAATACCCATATATACAGCTTCCTGTCGCAGGATACGGTCACCAAACGAGTGAAAGGTCGAAATCCACATATCAGTGTAACCATAAGGCATTTCAACATCTACACGCTCTTCCATCTCTTGCGCAGCTTTTTGTGTGAAAGTTAAAGCCAGAATTTCTTCTGGTCTTGCCAAACCCTCTTTTACAAGCCAGGCAATCCGCTGAGTAATAACATGGGTTTTCCCTGTACCTGCTCCAGCAATTATTAACAAAGGTGCATTTTTGTGCGTAACAGCTTTCTTTTGTTGGGAATTTAATGAAATATCAGACATGAAACGATGATAACACATTTGATAAACAGAAAAACACCAAAGGAAATAATTTACCCAGAAATTTATTGCCGCTCATTAGCCCGATCACGTCTTTCAAATTTCCAGCGAACCTTCCCTCGTCCAGGAAAAGGATCTCTTACTTCTGAAGATCCGTCATCAGGACTATCTCTTAGGCCAAGCCATTTACCAACACCACCTTGCTTCCAATTCGCCATCTGATTTCTCAATTCTTTATCAAGTTTTTCCAGAGTCATAGATTCAAATCCTAAAGTATATTTAAGCCAGTGATAAAAAGTTGGTATGGACATTAAGTCTTTAACGGTTCCCTCCGTATTCATCTTTTTAGTTGTGGTCCCCATCGAAGAGAACTCTGAAATATAAAATAAGGAAAGTGGCTCCTTTGTAACAAGTGGAACATAATACAAACGTGCAATATGGTAAATCAAATTTTCCATCTCATCCGGAATTCTTGTCCCAAAAAATATACGTCGTCTAACATTTGCTAGTATTGGAGATTTTACACTTGTCCACACATTTTCAAATTTCGATGCTATCATAGCAGATCTCTCATCCATAAAAGACTTGAAATCAGAACACCCTAGGTATGACTTTTCTAGTTGTAATCTTGCTGAAAACAATAACATATCACTCAAATATTCAAGAACCTGAGGTAAGATAAACTCGTCTGTTCTATTTATAATGTTCCAGGAACAAAGGGCCTCTCTTGCTAAATTTTCAAGAGCTTGATATTCAAAAGACTCTATGGCCTCAGCGAGATAAAACAAAACTCTAGTTTGAAAAACTTGTTCTCTAGAAAAACGAAACATCCAGGAATCAGGTTGATCTGAAATTTGCGTTGAAGCTAATTCCGTGGATAAAGGAAACGAAAAAACGCTTTTATGCTGACGAGGTCCAGATCTGAATCTCTGTGCTTTTTTATACAACAAATCTTCACAAAAATATTGGGTTATTGTCTGCATAACAGGAGACTCTGGCGCAGTACACTCCTTCCATACTAAATTAAAAGGCGGCTGGGCAAGAATAAAAGAGCCCGAACCCAAACCAGCTCTCTCTGTTTTGTCATATTTCACAAGATTAATATCTGGGCCTAAATATAATTCTGGAGAATACTTATCATAAAACGAACAAGAGTCATGAACTGTACCTGAATCTGGTAGAGGAATCAAACAGATATGAAATAATTTTATTTTCCTCAGTGCGGCAGCAGTATACTGCTGCCGCACTGATTCAATATCAACACAATAAGCAGACTACATCATTCCACCCATGCCGCCCATGCCTCCCATACCAGCAGCAGCACCACCACCACTATCCTTCTCATCCTCAGGATCATCAACAATTACAGCTTCTGTGGTCAAAAGCATACTGGAAACTGAAGCTCCATGAATTAATGCTAGTCTTACTACTTTCACAGGATCAATAATACCTTCCTTAACCATATCAACATATTTATCGTTTCTTGCATCATAACCTTTACCATCACCGCACAGAGATGCAACAACTGCACCATCTTTACCTGCGTTTTCAGCAATTTGTCGAATAGGTTCTTCCAGAGACCTATCAAGAATTGCAACTCCTGTTGCCTCATCACCACTTAGTGATTGTTTTAATTTTACAAGAACTTTTCTTGCATCATATAATGCTACACCACCTCCAGGAAGGAAACCTTCCTCAACAGCAGCCCTTGTTGCACTAAGTGCATCATCTACTCGATCTTTTTTCTCATTTAGCTCGACTTCCGAAGCCGCACCTACTTTTATAACTGCAACACCACCAGAAAGCTTAGCTAACCTCTCTTGAAGCTTTTCTCTATCGTAGTCAGAAGTAACAGTATCAATTTGTTTTCGAATCATCTCTACTCGAGAATCAATATCTTTCTTTTCCCCAGAACCATTGATTATTGTTGTATTATCCTTACTTATAATAATCTTCTCTGCATGTCCCAAATCCGTCATCTCTATTGAATCTAACGTTCTGCCCAATTCTTCAGAGATAACATTTCCTCCTGTTAATATTGCAATATCTTCAAGCATTTCCTTCCTTCTATCACCAAAACCAGGAGCTTTGATTGCAGCAATATTAAGAACACCTCGGAGTTTATTTACAACTAAAGTTGCAAGAGCCTGACCATCAACATCGTCAGCAATAATTAGCAGGGGTTTTTTGCTTGTTTGAAGAACTTTTTCCGCAAGAGTTTGGATGTCCTGAACGTTTGATAGCTTTTTGTCGGTTATAAACAAATAACAATCCTCAAGAACAGTTTCTAGTTTATCTGCGTCTGTAATAAAATATGAGCTAATGTACCCACGATCAAACTGCATCCCCTCAACATAATCAATTTCTGTTTCCAAACCCTTTGATTCTTCAACAGTTATAACTCCATCGTTACCGACTTTATCCATAACTTCTGCGATCAAATCTCCAAGAGCAGCATCATTATTTGCAGAGATTGTCGCAATTTGAGAAATTTCTTCTTTTCCAGAAATTTGTTTTGCATTTTTCTTAATCTCTTCAACAACAACTTCTACTCCTTTATCAATACCTTTCTTCAAATCCATAGGATTTGCACCAGCTGCAACATTTTTTAAACCTTCTGAAATAATGGCTTGAGCAAGAAGAGTTGCGGTTGTAGTACCATCGCCTGCAATATCCGCAGTCTTTGTAGCCGCTTCCTTAATCATCTGCGCACCAACATTCATTAAGGGATCTTTTAATTCAATCTCTTTTGCTACAGTAACACCATCTTTAGTTACTTGTGGAGAGCCAAATGATTTTGAAATTGAGACATTTCGACCTTTTGGACCAAGAGTCACTTTCACTGCATTGGCAAGAGCATCAACACCAGCTTTTAGTGATTTTCTTGCATCTTCGTCGAAATAAATTTGTTTTGACATAATTTTTTTTAAATTAAAAATTAGTTAATTATACAGTTTCAGATTTAATCTAAAACGGCCAGAATATCACTCTCGTCAACCACAAGATATTCTTCTCCATCCCGCTCTACCTCATCTGGTGCATATTTCTTGAATAAAACAACATCACCAACGTTGACATCAAATGGAAGTTCTTTACCATCATCATTGAGTTTCCTTCCGACAGCAATGATCTCACCTTGTTGAGGCTTCTCTTTTTCCGCTGTATCTGGAATTATCAATCCACCCTGGGATACTTCTTCTTCATTCAATGGTTTTATTAAAACTCTGCTACCAAGAGGTCTAATTTTTACCTTTGAATTTGCCATAAATTTAATTATTAAAATTTAAATAATTAGCAAACACGAATAATAATTGCTAAAACTGATTATATTTATCTGGTAACATAAGTGTCAACAACCTATAGCCTACAACTGAATTCAAGCTAATATATAATACTTGTAACTATCTATCACTTGCTTCGTAACGACCTGTAATCATAACACCATCTTCATCAATATTTATTTCTTCAATTTTCCTTCCTGTAAAAACCCCACTATAAATTATTTTCATCCCATCAACAAAGCCATCAGTAAACTCAGAATTTACTGTACCAAGAGTCAATTGTGCAAGAGATATGGGTCCTACAGAAATATCGTAAACTAAAAAATCAGGCTCACCCTCAACCCTTTGCCAAAAATTTAATGAAAACCAAACATTATTAATGTTTACATATATATCAAGAGATCTATCCCGACATATCACTCCAACTTCCTGAATATTGTATTCAGGCCAATTTTCCTTCAATGTATCCTCAATATACATCTCGATCATATCACAACTTAGACTAATAGATTCAAACTCGACTTCACTTTCATTAAAATCATTAATATTTCCATACATTTCATCATTTACTTCTGGATCATCATTGCTAAAAGTCTCGAGCAGTTCTTTCTTACCGTCCATCCAAGAAACGTACGTCACAATAAATACAATTACCAGAATAAATAAAGTTAGAAGTAAAAATCCTAGAGAAAAACCTGCACAACCCCAGAACGAAAATCTTCTCTTTTTTTTATTATGAATATTATCGATCGTTGCCAACAAGTTAAAGGTATAAATTATTGGCAGTTATTAAAAAATTCTTAATCAAGAATCAATCATGAATAAAGAAGTTATTTGGGTTGCAATCCAATAACTGCTCTAACCTTGTTAATAAACTTCTTTAAAATATTAATAAAAAACTGAATTTCATTAATATCAATTACAGAACAAATAATAAAATACGAAATAACACCAATTCCTCCACAGATTGTGAACAAACTAAATATTGACACAACAGTACTTGTATCAAGACTGAAATTCCATAATTTATAAATAAAATACATTACGAAAAACATAAAACCTGATGCAAAAAACTTCTTTAAGATAGGCTTCACAAATTCATTCCATTTTATATATTTAAGTTTAGCGTTAAGAAATGTCATTAATAATATAGTCTCTACAATAAGTGCAATACCAGTACTTAACGCAAGTCCACCAATAGCGGCAGGTGAAGAATTTCGCGTAGTAAACCAATTCGTCAAATCAGATACCGCCTCACCGGAAATAAAGAAATTCCCATCAAGAAGAGCTACGATCATTGGCCTCCAGTCATAATAATGACTAAAGAAATTCGTTAAGTAAAAAGCACAAATAATATTTATCGCAAGACCTATGAAAGAAACAATGACAGGTATGACCGTATTTTGCATGGCATAGAAAGTCCTTAACAATAGCGAAGTTAAAGATTGAAATAAGATGGAAACGCCAAACAATGCTAAAACCCATGCAGTCACAACAGTAGCATTCCAATCAAATTCACCAGCACCAAGAGTCAATCTTACAAATGGCAAACGAAGGACAACAATAAACACTACCGCAGGCAAAATAAGGAATAGTATCTGCTGAAAAGTCTTTGTAAAAGTTTCTTTGAATTTACTGAAATCTTTTCCATTCAAAGATTCCGAATACTCAACAGCCAGTGTCGGCAATGCAGCCTGGGAAATAGTTGAACCAATTAAATGTACTGGTAAAAGTTGAAGGTTATTAGCAAAACTGTACGCACTCAATGATCCCTCACCAAGTCCCAAACTAATGATTGTATTTATTACTAGCATGACTTGGTCACCAATTAGTCCCAAAATTCTTGGAAATGCCAGCTTCATAACTTTTATCATATCTTTATTTATGAATTTGAAGCTTAGATTAAATTTCAAATTCATTGAATACGCAAGTGGCAATTGAATTAGAAGGTGTAACAAAGATCCAATTACAACACCCCACGCAATTCCAACGACACCCATATTACAAAACTTACCCAAAACAACAGTGCCGAATATTATTCCTAGATTGTAAAAAAGTGGAGCAAGAGCAGGCACAATAAACCTCTTATTTACCTGAATTCCTGCTGTTAGAACGCTACTAACACTTAGCAATATAGGCGAAATAACCATAATTCTCATAATTTTGGCCATAAGGTCAAAATCGTTACCAGAAAAACCTGCAGTATCTATATCGAAACCTTTAAAATAGTCACCGGACAAGAAACGACTTAATTGTGGAGCAAAAATGAAAATTAATACTCCAGATATAACAAATATCAACAAAAACAAATTTAATATATCACTAAATAGTTTTACAAAGGAATCAGGACAACCCAATTTGCTACAGATCTTTATACCCTTGCTTTTTTCTAATTTCTCAGTAAAGGAAGGTATAAGAGCTGCATTAATGCTACCTACTACAACAACATTGAAAATAATGTCAGGAACCGTAAATGCAGCCCAGAAGACATCCATCTCTGGAGAAGTACCAAAAAAACGAGCAAATAAATGGGCCTTGAGAAAACCAGCAATCTTAGTAAACACAAGAAGAAACATCATTATAAACGCCGCAGATACAATACTTTCCTGGCGCTGTTTCAAAACATCCGATCCCTTTTTAATACCTTTTTCTATTAAATTTTTTATCTTTTCTGGAGTCAATTGTATTGTATAAAAATTTTACCGGATTCGCTGGAATTATTTGCACAAAATTATAATCCGCATCAAATCCCACATGTTTTCATAATATAGTTAACTATCAAGGGAAAGAATTTTCTGATCACAATTCTTTAGTTGAGAAATAGTATCAGATTTTTAGAAATATTTCACATATGGAACATATAATATGAAGACTCAAGCTAATCCTAACACATTTTAATATCTAAATTAAGTTAAATTTGAGACTACGGAATTTCTAGTTAATCTAGCCAGGACATTCTTTAAATTCTTGTGCCCACCCCAATGCCTGGCATGCAACGAACCCAATCACTGGATCTGCCCAAAATGTCAGAATACATTACTCGTTCCTGCATTACCTGAATGCTTCATTTGTAGAAAAATATCAAACAACAGCACTACTCATAAGAAATGTTTGGCCAAAACCAAAATTACAAAAGTACAAATTCTTTGGGTATATAACAGTCTGGCAAAACTCATAATGAAAACCTTTAAGTACCAATATTATTATGCAATAATTGCTGAACTTATCCCATTAGCTAAAGACAAAATTAGCCGATATATTAAAGACAAGGATGTTCTCGTACCAGTACCATTAACCTCACATAAATCTCGGAATCGTGGATTTAACCAAACTGAGTTGATAGCCCGACAAATAGTTCAAATAACTGGATCAAAGATTGTACAAGCATTGAAAAGAGTTAGAGAGTCGGACCAATCTGCAGGTAAGACCAAAGAGCAGAGAGAGAAAGACTGCAAAAATCCTTTTATTCTAGATCAACAACTTTCAAGTGAAATAATGAATAAAAACATCATAATAGTTGACGATGTTTGCACAACAGGGATAACAATGAACAACTGTGCCCAAGTCCTGTCAAAAGCTCAACCCAGGGATATTTATGCTTTTGCAATGTTTCGTGGTTCAAGAATTACTAAAAAGATACACAAAACACCATTATAAAAGGAATTAACCCCTAGAGAAAGCTTTAAATCAAAGACCAATAAGTTAACATTATGCAAGTAATGTGTCGAGGTATTTAGACTTTCTTAACTTACTACTTGATAGCTCATAAATCTCAAAACTCTTTTTGTATTTCGCTCGCATCGCTGCGATAATAAGACCTCAATGATTCCCAGTGCAACCAGAACAACCTCCACTGCACGAGGAGCAAGAGGAGCATGATGATTGTCGATCTGATGATTGATCCGAATTAACCCCAGAGCAACATACACTAAACCTTGGTGCCTCATATATGCGAATCATGTCACTCCCACATTTATCACATTTAGCCTTAAATGTATCATAATCCTTAATCGTCAAGGAATATTCAGCAATTTTTTCACATTTTTTACATTTGAATTTGTACTTCATGATTGAAAAATATTACATCAGAAATATACATACAACAATATATTGTACGATTAAAAAAAATCAAAGAAACTCCAACCTAGCCAATACTTATACAAAGCCTAGCTGGGAATCTTCTTCATCAACCCCTTTACATTGATAATGATTCATACCGATCTGAATGTTATTTTTATGACAAAGATCCACCAATAAACTATATAATTCGCCAGCGTTCGGACACTCACAGCTGTAACTTCCCCCATATGTTTTGCGATATCGATCTGAAAGCCCAGGAAACAGCTCATCAAGTTTTTTGTAATAATAATCACGCTGTCTGTCTCTCAACGTCATTCCAATAGACGGAATGATATACTTACCTCCAGATTCTTTCACTCCCATAACAATGCTCTCAATATTTTCCTTTGTATCCTCAATAAATGGCAAAATAGGCATCATTGAAATACCTGTATAGATACCATTATCAGAAAGTTTTTTCATTGCTGCGAAACGTTTTGACGAAACTGGGGCTCCTACTTCAACTTTACGTGAAATTGCATCGGATGAAGTGGTAATTGTAAAAGTTACAGCAGCGTAAACCTTACTTATTTCTTTTATAATATCCAAATCTCTCAAAACCAGATCACTTTTTGTCATCAAATGAATTGGAAATCGGAACTGTCTTATAATATCAAGGCATTTCCGGGTAAGTTTATACTTTTGTTCAATTGGCATATATGAGTCATTCATTGAGCCAAAACAAACAGTACCTTTTACCCTTTTTGAAGAAAGTTCCTGAGTTAATTTCTCCGGAGCATTTATTTTAACCAAAATATCATTAAAATTTTCAATTCTGTAGCACTCGCTTCTAGAATCACAATAAATACATTGATGCTGACAACCACGATAAATATTCATTGTGTATTTACAACCAAACCATGGATCTGGCTTTGAATGCGACGAAAGCAAAGTTTTAGCTTGAATATGCCTAATTATATTGAATGGCCTACAAATTTAATTCATAAAGTTTGATATAAGTAAATCATAACTCAATATTATGCTATTATATATAAATTACTTAAAATACCCCAATAATCAATTATGAACAAGAAGCTAATACTCCCAATTATAATTACAGTTTCCGTACTTCTACTTTGTATGGGAGTTACAATACTAATAGTAATCTTACTATATTTCAGAGGTACATTTGACAATACATTATCAAATAGTAATGATGTAGAAATATCAGGAAAATTACTAATTACCGGACAACATATCGACCTCAACTCATCTGATACAAACGGCGACGACATTACTACTTCATATCTTTACCTTATCGATCTTAAGGACAACTCAATAAGCATAATACCCCACGACTCGAAAGAAGTAGAAGGACATACAGCACCCAACTCTGGAAGTATTTCACCTGATGGGAAAAAAGTCGCATATATTGGTTGGGATACATCATATAAAACAACAACACTCATAATATACGATATAGCGACACAAGATAAAAATACAATTGATTTTAATGGAAATATTGACGACTACTATCCAGACACACCAGTATGGATAGATAATGGGGAAAAAGTAGCTTTTTACGAAATGTTCGATCCATTTGACGATACAGATGACTCATTGATTATCTATAATATTAGCTCTAAAGTGATAACAAAATATCCAATTTCTCAAGAATATGAATATTTTGGATCTCTAGCAAATTTCACTTTTTCTCCAGATGGCGAATATTTTGTATACGAGGGAATGACAGGTGATTTTTTTCAAATCATTTCAGTAGAAACTGATACAATGGAATATTCAAATCTGACAAATCATGACTCCAACAACACACAACCACGATGGTCTGCTGATGGAGAATCAATCGTTTTTGTAAGCGACAGGGACGGAAAAGACCAAATATATACAATGAACAAGGATGGATCAAATGTAACCAAAGTTTCACAAAGCCATTCAACAGAAATTTACCCGACTTGGTCACCAGATGGAAACCAAATCCTCTTTTGTTCACCAAGGAAAACACTCCTGCCCTTCACAGCACAGTCCCAAACAACCCTTGACATCCTTGTCATGGATACTGATGGTAAAAATAGAGCTGTAATTAACGATGGTCAGTTGAGTAATCTATACTGTAGCGGGAAAATGGATTGGGTTGAGTAAAAAAGTGCTAGACTTTAAGTTGAAAGATATACTTTGGAAAAGTGCTTTTCCTTTTTGTATTGCCTTTTCCCATGTAGAGTATGAAACAATATGATAGTAGAAACCTCTTTATTTCTTTCTTCTTGACACGATAATACTTAAAAGAGCACCAATAGCTACACCGATTCCAACTCCTAGAGCAATGTTATGCAGTGCAACCCCAAAACCACATCCGACTCCAGTAAAAATAGCTAAATATGACCAAGGATTTACATTATTATCATTTTTATTCACTATTTATATGAATTCTAAATTTAAATTGCTTTTAAACCATGAAAAAGTTTATCAGCGTCATATCTTACCAGGATATCACAAAGTTGTTTCTCATTTAGTATCTTTTGAGCATATCTTTTTTCGAAAACATTCCTGCTCCAATGAAGAAATTGCCCCATTCCAAGGTACTTGCAACCCCATTTTTCCTCCTGGAAACGAGTATAGAATTCGAATTTTCCACTTTTTATTTTTTGGGTAAATACTTGTATTTCTTTCGTTAACATACCTAAAACATAAATGCTAAACTATAGAAATAGTATAACGTTTCATGAAAAATTACGTACATGTACTAAAAGTGGCAGGCCAAGACCTCACCGTAATTAAAATTTAACCCAAGAAAATCCAAAACAAAAACACAGCTGCTCCAAGCATCCCAATCCCCCAAAACCAGTCACCGACAACTTTTTTCGCACCATACCTTATTGAGATGGGCTTCGTAATAATAAAATACAGGCCCAAAATAAGCGATCCTAAAGACGAAATGCCAAAAAAGACCTTCATTGAAGAATAATCAAGATTAAAAACTGCAAAGTAAACCGACTTTAAAAGATAAATGCTGAAAAACCCTATAAACAAACCCAAAACCGGGTAAAATAATATATGATCAAAATCCATAAATTCACGAATTTCTTTTATTTCAATATCTCTGTGTTCCTGTTCAGTATACAATTTCACTTTTTTCAAAATTTTTTCGAAATTTCCTTCCACTCCATCGATAAACAAAGCCCTCCCATCATTAAAAATCAATCCAATTTCACGAATATCCCCATTCGATCGCCTTTTAACACTAACTCTTACAAGATCTTCTAACAAATAACTTTCCAAACTTGCTCCATTCACCCGTTCAATCACATTATCCGAAATCCGCATTCGCAAACCGGAAAGCGACTTAAAAAAACGTGAAAGTTCAAAATAAGAAAGCAAAAAAACTAAGAATAAAGCTACAAAAACAATCCAGGAAATCTGAAATTCAAAAACAAAAGATGAGATTACTACACCGATAAAAATTGCACACAAAAGCGAAACAAAAGCAATTTTCCTCCGGTTCAACTCAGATTTTGTTAGAGAAATTTTCATTAGTAATAAATCATTTAGATAATAGCTCAATTATATCCTCACAAAAGCCAAGATGACCATCCCTACCAAAATATTGAGGTTTATTCCCATCAACCTGTTCTTTTCCGATTCCTGTTACGATTCCGTTCCCGTTCCCAATCCCATCTGCATTTCCAATTCCAGCTTTTCCTGTCATCTTGGATTTGCTCACTTGCTATTCGATGTAAATCGTCAAGCATCGATTTAGCATGTTTTGCAAAGCTCAAAATATATATTTTCATAAACAATCTCATTTGGTCAGCCTGCATATCAATAATTCCAGTCCGATTAAGATCTCGAAGCATGAGTCTGATAGCATTATAGCCAACATAAAGCTGATTAAAGAAATTCAATTCACGATTTTTACTGTCAAACTTAAATCTTTTTCTCCTTTCTTCTGAAACCTCTTCAAGCTCTCCATTTTTACCCATAACCTTACCACCAATCATAGTGACATCATGGTCGACAGCCTCAGCTAACAGAGAAATATTTTGAAGAGTATATAAACCCGAGACAGCATCAGCATTTTGCATTAGGGCAAACTGCTCACCAAGCACTTGTGCAAAAGAAATCAAATAATCTACATAAAAATCAGAAAGATTGTTGTCATTTATTTCCTTATACCTTTTAGATAATTCTACAAAACGCACATCCGAATCATATTTTGCACGCTTGCAAACCTCTTGCGCAACAAAAGTAAATCCAGCCCGCAATATTTTTTCTTGATCAGGACTAAATTTTTCTTCAATATACTCATGAGACCCACCTTTATAATAAACAGCAACAAAAGGCAACTTCATACCATGCTCTCTATCTACATCAGAAATTGGTTCTTCAACTTCAAAAACAAATCGTAATAAATCCTGAACTCTATACTTACACCTCATAGCCCAAAGCTCCAATCCAGGCTCTACATTAGTTTTTGATGTAAAGTCTTTTTTAGTTATTAAACCCTCTGGCGTAGCCATTTGGGTATCATCTGGAAGCTCCCATGCAGCCACCATTGATCTTGTCCTGAGACCAAAGGTCTCCAATCTTTCCGACATAAACTTATCTGAAAGCCCAGCTTCAACAGTATGAACTCCTAAATAGCTAGTAAATTTAACTAATGGTGAAGAACTATATCTAACTTTTACCTGTTTACCATCAGCAACCACTTCACTTGGAATAGGTGCATCAGGATCATAAGACAAAACACCGGGCCGAGAAGACACGTTTTCATACAAATTAACATTCGGCTTGATCTCAGAACCACCACCTTTTAGACATAAATCAAGGTAAATTGTTCCAGTATCATTTCTTTTGAATACTACGGGAATATAGGAATACGATCGACCTTCTGTAAGGGTCCTTGTTGCAACATTTCTTATGTTTTCAGTATCCCGAGAATGAGAAAGCAACCGGGGAAGCTGATCAAGTCTAAATGGAAAATCAAATTCTGAAGTCTGATCAACATAGGCCTCTGCTTCAATAGGGTTAGTTAGAGCTTCAGCTTTTTCAATTTTTGGAGTATATCCGCTTTCTAACATGCTGCGTAAATAGTTTTAATATATCACTTAAAACTATAATTCTTTTTGAAGTTTTTGGGAATCAGGAAAGAAAAATCCGATTGAAGACAAAATTGAAAAAAGTAATAAGGAAACACCTACAAATTGCTGAAACACCAAGACTAGTCTAGCTTATATCAAAAAATTTGCTCAAGATTTTAAATAGTTTTTCCTTGATAAAAAGATTTATCGTGATACTCCGGTAATGTCATTAAGCCAAGTTCATCTTGAAAAACCCTCTACATAGCTTGAATTCGATAATCTGAATCACAGTTTTGGCGATTTGTAAGATGTAAACACCAACTGTTATAGGATTTGTCTCTACGACGACTCGGATTTACCTCATGGTACATTATTCCACCAGGATAATGATGTAAGTCAACAGAATCGTCCCCTTCTTCTACAGTATTTCTTACCACACTATTTTCGTTTCCAGGTGCTGCCATTCTTACATATAAACGAGATATATTGAAAAGATCAGCATCAGTCAAAGAACCTGGAGGAATACCAAATCTATAATCAAACCCTCTGGCTTGAAGTTCCTGGTACTCTTGAGATTTGCGAGCTGATTCAATAGCAACATCACTGTCTTTAATTTCTTTTTCTCGCCATTCTCTTTGAGCTCTTTTGTTAGGACTCTCAAACATCTTCCCCAAAAATCCCGATAACCCTTCTGGCATTTTCTATAAATATTTATATTTTAATTCTACTTTTTATAATAATCAGAATAGAGAAAGTTGTCTTGCAAATCAATTGATTCTTGAGGCAGATAATGCTCAGGACGTAAAAAGTTTAGTAATCAAAAGATTTGGTCAGGTCAGAAAAAATAATAGTCATCTAAAGATTATCCATGACTAACAAGAAATATATCTTAAGAAAAACAATAGATAATAAACACCGAGGAAGAGTGGGGAATTCTCTTCCTCAGGTAATCGGGAAAACACTAAGAAGCAGGCCGCGTTAGCTTTCGCAAACCAAAGAAAATCAATACCAAGAATACCGGCGGAACAAACCATAATACGAAACGAAAATTTAGGACAGGAACCTCATCTGGAACCTCAACAGGTACATCAATGGGTTCCTTCACCTGAGGGGTCTGATCAAGCCATTTCTGAAGCTTATCAAAGTCTTCCTCAGAAAACCTATCCAACTTATTACCTGGTCCAGGGATTGGCATCGGTGGCTTTTTTCTGGAATCATTACACTGTATGTGTTGAGAATTAACCCAACTTCGAGCAGTCGGATATTGTTCTTCTACAGTAAGCCAATTAAACTCGGAAAAATCCGATGGTTTTGTATTTTGCACTATCTGAACAGCCCAGAGATTTTCATATTTCACCGATTCATGTATAACACCAATTTCACCGGCAAAATACGAAACAGTAATCTCCGCAATCGTCTCCTCACATCCATGAATCCAGATGTGAGTGTTTGTCCCACCCATAAAAGCTCCGTCAGTTGCGTAATAAACCCGAACCTCCTTAAGTTTGGTCTCGTACAACTCAAACTCGGAAAGGAAAATAACTACACTAGGCACAGGAGGCTCCTCTTGAGCCAGAACCTCTGTACAAACGTTACTGAGCAAGAAAAACACCAAAAACAGTGACACAAGAAGCCTTTTCATTTCAATCTCCTTTTCAAAGTGCAATTTTTGTTGTCCCCTACAACAAATTACATATTATTTTAATATAGTATATAATTATAGGATTGACCAAAATTAATAATAACTGACATCGATTGACCTAATATGACAGAAAGCAAAAACCTAAACGCAAAAATAAGCCAGTCGATAAGGGTTACAGAAATACGCCTGCAGCCATTTCAAATCGCAAGATATGAACACTTAACAGAACATCCAGTACTTTGTCCCCTACTAAACCAAACAGCCATTTTTATTGAGGAAAATTGGCCTTCACAAGCAGCAGCAAGCACTCAGGAAAACGCCAAGACAACGGCAGAAAAAGACATGACATCGACATATCACCCTCAAATCTCACTGCGAGGAGGATTATGCTCAGCAATATTGGACGATACTTTATATTCCATACTCACAGAGCAACAGCATATAGACTTGCACAAGATAACAGATGCCGATTTTATAACAACAATACCAGAAGTATCTATGCGACAAGTATTTAATCTATTGCACACAACTTATAGAGCCATCCCAGATACCCAATTACGTCTCCATATACCAGACGAAAACGAATTCTCAATTGCGCCAAGAATCGAGCTTTGCTGGCAAGGTAAAAAGGTAGCTGAGCTTTCATTCGTGCGTGAATCAGTTGATAGATTCGATAGACTCAGAAGAAAATTAGAGCTACCAGAGTTGCCAGGTACACCACTAGAAAAGCTTCTGCTCTATTCAGCAACAAAAATTGAAGCACAATCAGTTATCTGGAAATACAACATAGAAAACGCGGTCCTGGAGTATAGACAAATGATCGGAATACATGAACAGTCAGATAAAACACCAACACTTGAAAATACAGAATCCTTATTTAGACCTGAGTATATTATTGAATTATTAGAGCGAGTTCAAACAGAGCAAGATCTTCAGGACTGGATGTATCTTTATCATTATTACCACAGAAGACAGAATAGATTAGCTGCAAAAATCGCAGAATGGAATACCCAATATTCTCCGGCCGAGGAAATACCATTTCTTACACCACTACCAATAGCAGCACTTGACCGCAGACTTAAAGATAAAATAATAGAAATATATGGAGACTCTCCGTTTTTTCAAGAATTTTACGATGAAATTGTTGCCAAATTCTGTTCGTTAAGAGTCAAAGCAGAAAAAACCGAGTTAGCGTATTTAATCAGAGCAATTAACAGCAATGCTTTTCGAACAATACATTACCTATTTGATAGTCAAACATATTCATTTCCACCTTCCGACTATGAAATCTTGCATTCAAGATATCTCGCAGAAGTTAGGGCTGCGTTACACATAGAGGTCCAGGGAGAGAATCTAAATCGCGCTTTAGCAGAGATCGCGGATACAATAGACATTTTAAAAGACAGAGTTGGTCCACTGAGTCTTGGCGAATTTTTCTTTATAATAAGCATATTTAGCGGCATTGATCTTAGAGATATTGTCGAAATAAGGTTATTTGCAGGAGCCATTAACAGGATGTCTTCTCAATTCATTGGTTCCGTAGCAGAACAACTAAATGGATGGTACTGTACAGTTCCAGTCGATGTTGACCCTTATAATCAAACAATTGCTCTTGGAAAATCATGGATATCTGGAATTGTTGAAAGTAAATTAGTGCAAAATTATCGTTCAAAACATACACCTTTTCACGATATTCCATGGCAAAATGTTGATACAGTATCAAAAAATGATAAACACTACTATATTAAGTCGTTTATTATTAACTTAGCATTTAAAAGTGCTATCATAGATTGTTTGGAATTTGTAATAAAAAATGACCGATTGACACCAATTTATTAGCCCGAACATGAGAGTTATAAGAAAGCACTAACAAATAAGCAACTAAATACCATTTAACAAGATTTTTTTAAATATAAAAACGACATCATTGGTAAACATAAAAGATCTCCCAGCCACAAAAGAAAATCTTCTGGAATTTTGGAAATTGGTATTTGAGCCCGCAATAAAAGGCGAATCTGTTTTGATCTACACTCTTCCAAAATTTGGAACCAATTCATTTGCAAGATTCATCATAAGAGAGGCGAAACAAATTAATGCAATCATAAAAAGACAATTAGATTCAAAAGAAATAATAATACTCGATCTTAAAGAAGCAGAGTCCTCAGAAAAAATTGATAAACAAATAAGAGAGCACGTAATAAATCCCGACAATATACAAGATCCAAACACAATATTCGTCCTTAATAACGCCGAAATTTTAATAAATAATGATGATGTACGAAGCTATCTAGCAACTTTTTCCGCAAAACAAGGTTTAGTAAAATGGATCCTGTTTTTTACTCAAGAAGTGCTATTTGAAGATATCCAGGAGAAACTCGGCAAATTCCGAATCATTAAATGTCACCACCTACCACTAAGAAAAGATAATGACATCACAGTCCTACTAGATAAGGAGGAACGATGGTATGACTTTAAAATTCCAGTAGAATCCAAGAATAAAATTATCAGGCTTGCAGGAGGATACTCATCTTTTGCCAGAGTTTTGCTTGGTGTTGCAAGACAAGATTACTCAGCGTTTCTAAAAATGCCAACTACAAAACTCATAGAAATGCCCGAGGTAGAGCCTTGGATTAAGGATATTTTTTCACATCTATCGAAACAAACACAAACAAGTCTTTTGCAATCGATTATTTCATCTAAAGATAAATATGTAATAAGTGATTTTTGCTACAAAATTGGGATTTTTCAAGAACAAAAAGAAAAACCAACATTTTTCTCACCTCTATTCGAAGAATACTTGAAATCAGTAGTTCAAAAAAAACTACATCGCGAGATCCTAGATAATGATAGCCCAACACATCCATTAATTTATAGCCTGATTTCTAACCTTACTAAACAGGAAAAGTCTGTATTTAATGCATTATTACGACAAAAAGGAAAACTGTTGAAGAGAGAGTCAATTGCAAAAATTATATGGAATGATTGGCTTGAAAAATACTCAGACTGGGCAATAGATAAGTTAATTTCTCGCATCAGGAAAAAGATTTTTGATGATAAACGGGAAATACTCCAAACGATTCAAAACAAGGGCTTTATGATAGGAAGTTAATACAATGGATAATTTCTCCAAGGAATAAACGCAGCTCTTCAGATAGCTAGCTACTTCACATCTTCACAAGGTATAGAACGAAACTCATTTGTGCTTCGCTTTGCTCACGCTACACATTTATGCTTGTGTAGAGTAACCCTTTGTGCTTCGCACAAAGCTTCTCATGCTACCTACTCTGCTCTATTAATGTCCTTCGGACATGGACAGAGCGGAGAGGGGGGGATGGTTCGCTAGCGCTCACGCTACTCATATAGTGCTTAAGCGTAGAACGAACTTCAGTCCTCCGGACTGAGGTTCTCTCCTACTTTCTTTGAATGTTCTTGGAAAATCCTTGACGGATTTTCCAAGAACATTCGGAGAGGGGGGGATTCGAACCCCCGATACAGCTTAATTGCCGTATAACGGTTTAGCAAACCGTCGCTTTCAGCCGCTCAGCCACCTCTCCATTAGCTGATATTTCTTACTGAAACTACATGGATTATACACAAATGCTAGGCAATAAAAAAGACAATTGGTCAGTTAATATTTTTAAAACCCCCAAAAGTGGCATTTTTACTATAAAAATGCTAGAATCTTCAAATTCAATCAGGAAACCAGCAAAAATTGGAGTTTCAAAACCAATACTTACAAAATCAACTTAATCAAGCAATTTTCAAAATTTTTTAGCAAATATTAACCTTTAGGGCATAACAGAAATAGATCAAATGTTTAATTAACATTTCATTAATAAATCTTAAACATGGCAAATTCCAAAAAGCCAGAAGAAAAACGATTTTCAGCAAAAAAATTTAAAGAATTTTTGAAAAATGGTCTTTGGGTATATAAGACCATGTATAGCCTTTCGCCAAGAGATTCTATCATTGTCGTCGTATCGTCATTAATAACATCGGTCATCCCTACCCTGACATCATTTTTTAATGCAAAGTTCATCGATGAGTTAATAAAAGTCTCCCAAGGAAAATATGCGAACATCACAGAAATCGGACTAAGTTCAAAACTTATAATATTCCTTTCACTCGGGGTTTTATTTCAGATTGTAAAAACCATATCATCCAGAATAAACCGTTTCATGTATGATAAATTCAACAGAATTCACTTTCGAAAATATGAATTTGAAATTCAAAAAAAGATATCAGAATTGGACATTTCTCAGCAGGAAGATCCAGACATTTCAAACTCAATAAAAAAAGCCCAGGAAAATTTTTTCAAAATTCAGGAATTTGCAAGAGCTTCATTAGTCTTTATCGAAGATTTAATATCAACAACGATTTCTGCTGTAATTTCCTTCACAATTTCTCCATGGCTGGGAATTACAATAATTATCTTATCACTACCAAACAATTACTTTTTTTCCAAATTCATAATTGAGATATGGAATTATTTCAACAGCACCATAGAAGAGTCCAGAAGATACTATTGGTTGCGAGGAGACATGCAAAGTGAGCCAAGAATGCCTGAACATAAGATTGTAAATTCGAACCAAACGCTATATCAGATGGCAAAAGAAATTGCAGAAAAATTATGGGCAAAAGAAATCAGCATCTTTGCTAAAAGACTTAAGTCCACAATTTTTTCATCAATAATCAACATAATAAATACAATTTTGATATCAATCGTACTAATTAACAGATTAATCAAAGGTGAAATTACTGTTGGTACATTCTCCTTCTACGAAGGCACTTTATATGATTTCTCGGGTCGATTTGACTATGTCGTGGGACAATTTCTGGAACTATTCGATTTCTCAATATATATCACATATGTGAAAGATATTATTGATCTCAAACCAGCAATAAAATCTGGAGACAAAATAATTGATATTGAAAATGCGCCAACAATCGAATTTAAAAATGTTTCATTTAAATACCCAAAATCCAAAAATTTTGCACTTAGAAATATTTCATTAAAAATAAATCCAAAGGAAGAAATTGCAATAGTAGGAGAAAATGGTGCTGGCAAGACAACATTAATTAAGCTTTTACTGAGATTCTACGATGTTACCAGCGGTGATATTTTGATAAATAATGTTCCAATAAAAAAACTTGATATCGAACACTATAGGAAGCTCATCAGCGCACTTTTCCAGGAGTACAATACCTATGGAGAGCTTGATGTCAAAACAAATATCAATATTGGAAAATATGAGCAAAAAATGGATATTCAGAAAGTTAAAGCAGCTGCAGAAAAAGCCGATGCACATACATTTATTGAAGAGTTAGATAACAAATATGATCAAATACTAAGTAAACGCTTTACTGGAGGCACAAACCTATCAACCGGACAATGGCAGAAAATTGCTTTAGCACGAATGTTTTATCGAGATACCCCTTTGCTGATATTGGACGAACCAACAGCATCAATTGACGCAGAAGCTGAATTCAAGATATTCAAACGTATTTATAATTTCATGAAAGACAAGACTGTAATTATTATCTCTCATAGATTCTCTACTGTAAGGAATGCAAAAAAGATATACGTCCTGGAGAAAGGCCAAATCAAAGAGTCAGGAACTCATGAAGAATTAATGAAATTAAAAGGCAACTATGCCAAGGCATTTGAGAAACAAGCAGTGGGATACCAAAAGGATTGAAGCAGTATTTATGGGACTTGATTAATTATATTTGTACAAATCCTAAAAGGTATTCAGTTTTAATACGTCAAATGTCCCATAAATACTGCTTCAATCCTTTTTATGGGAACAGGTTAACTATCTTTGTACAAATCCAAAAGGTTTTCATGTCAATTAAACTGAGCATCATGCCGCTTCAAAGCTACCATACATTATTATTTATGCTAGAATTTAACTATGAGCAAAAACATCTCGGAACTACGTTTTGGTACAGGCGGAAATCCTTTATCAACAAGCAAAATCAAGGATAAAAATGGTAAGTATCTAAGCGACAGAGAGTCAGGTTTATACAGGATTCACGAGCTTGGGTTAAATCATATGGAGATTGAGTTTGTTTATGGCGTTAATATCGATGAAGAAAAGGCGATTTCTCTTCGAGAAATCGCCCAACAACTCGACATATCCTTAACTGTCCATGCGCCCTACTATATCAATCTTGCGTCAAAGGAAAAACCCAAATACTACGCAAGTTTAAACAGAATTCAAAAAACAATCTGGGCGGCTGAACTCATGAACGCAAAATCAATCACATTTCATCCTGCTTTTTATCAAAATCGATCGCCAGAAGATATTTCAAAATTAGTCGAAAATGCCATAGAGCAGATCTTTTCGGACTATCAGCAAAAAGATGGACATCTACCTGAAGTGCTCATAAGCCCAGAAACAACAGGGAAAATCTCACAATGGGGCACTGTTGATGAAATCCTTGAAATTTCATCAAAAATTAATGAAAAATTCAAAAAATTTGTCAGCTCTATTTGCATTGATTTTGCACACATCCACGCAAGAAGTAATGGAGAATACAACACATTAGAAGAATTTAATGAGATTTTAACCAAAATCAAGTCAAAACTAGGACAACAAGCCCTATCCCAACTCCATATTCACACCTCAGGGATAAATTACAATGAAAAAGGCGAACGAAACCATCTGACCCTAGAAAAATCAGACCTGAACTACAAAGAATTATTGAAAACACTCAAAGAAAACAAAATTGGCGGCTATCTTGTCTGCGAGAGTCCAAACCTGGAGGAAGATGCAATACTAATGAAAAACTATACAAAAGAGCTCGGATAGACAAAATGTCACTACTCCACCTCAATGTCCTTACTCACGTCATACCCATCAATATCTTCGAATCCTTGTAAATAGCATTGAGAACCAGCACCAGAGAATTCACCGCTGTAGGTTGCTACGAGAGGAAATTCAAACACATATGTTTGTCCATCTTGAACTTTATACTCGCTGAAAGTCACTTTATCATTAAACACATCGCCATACCTATTTACATCGTCATTGTTGCCCCAATTCCAGAAGCGTTTCATGAAATTATAATCAAAGCTGCCAATCGTATACTGAACAGGCTCAAAACCAGCAGGAATAAAGTTATTAACAACTAAATTATAGCCGTCACGATCCACGGTCACAGATGTCTTTACATATACAACCTGACCTTTTACGACTGAGTCAACAACAGTACCTGAGTTATAATCCAGAATATCTCGATTTACATAAAATTCTGGATCTCCTGGTAAATCGTTTGAATAATAAACGAGATTAGCAATAGAATACAATTCACCTTTCCCACTGCGATCTATTTCTATCGTATTTTCACCATTCTCTAGATAACTTGAATCTATTGTCAAATTAACCTTTCCAATCCAATCGTCTGTACCATCGACATCAAAAGTTCTAACATCTTTACCGTTAACTCGGATAGATACTTTATCAACACCCTGCCTTCCAACTAAATTTTGAAGACTGGAAACAGTCAGAGAATAAAATATTGCCGTAGCTTCAGTAGAAGAGCCATTTGTCAAAACAGGGTTCTCAATTAACCAAGTCCTGGCAAGATCTTTGTCATCACTTTGATCAAAACCAGATAATGCTAGATATGCAACAGCAGTTGTGTAATCCATTGATTTTGTTATCGTCAAAGGAGAATCCAAATCCTCCCAGGTTGCAGCACGATCAGAAGTATTAGCAAGTGCTTCAAGCGCTGGAATAAGCTCACCTGCGTCTCCGTAATCTCCAAGTTGCTCAAGAGCAAGCATCAAATGAGCAATATCAAGAGGAGAATCCTTAATCAGATCTACATTATTTTTTAATGAAACAGCATATGGCAAAACACTTTCATCCTTCATCATAGACAAAGCATAAATAGCATACACCCTCTCACTCATTGATAAATTATCATCATAAACACCATCCATAAGATAAGCGTTCAGGTTATTGACTACAGTGTCATCTTCTTTGACAACTCCGCAATCCATCGCAAGTCCAAGAGCGACACCAACATGTGAACTTAATTCATAATTTTCAGCATCATAATCAAACCAACCAAAGCCACCATCGCTACCCTGATTTGTTTGCAAAAGGTCAAATGCATCTTTAACTTTTTCTTCATAAAGTGCTTTGCTTTGAATTGGTTGGATCTGATCATAATATTTACAAATAGTAGCATTGTGAATAATGCTATTGGATAGCTCAACTGATGAAGCAATAGAAGGATCAATTGCGTTTAAAGCATACTCATTTACAAAGCTTCTGGCAAAGCTCATTTCTATAGTAGCAGTATTAAGATCAACTTCATCAGGAATATCAAAATTAACTTCACCCGTAAACTCTTTATCCCCAAGCAAAGTAGACTGAGTCAAAGAATTAATAAATCCATCTCCCTCAATTGGAACATTCCAGGAAATAGTATCAACAGTTCCAGTATCAGACTTCAGAGTAGCGGTTATGTCAATAAAATTGACACCATCCTTCGGATCAAGACTAAATTGGTCAAAAGCCCTTGTATTTGCACTTCGGCTCACATCTTTTGTATAAGTTTTCGTTTCACAATTATTACAATCAACACTTACTTGACCACTAAAGAATCCAGTAGAATAATTTGCAGTTTCTAGATCAAGATTTAGTACATCACCTTCCCTTAGGTACGACGGAACAGCGGCATCAAGCCTTACATCTTTCTTTGCTACAAATTCAGTTTCAGAGTCTCCAACCCATGTGTCATCGGTAACAGATATAACGTTGGCTACCCAAGTAGTCATATTATCAGGTAATGTGAACTTAATCTTCGCCTTTCCAGCGCCGTCAGTCTCAATTGAAGGGTTCCAATATGCCACATCCGCAAAATTTGTACGAACATCAGATATATCTCCACCGCCACCAGCTCCAAATGTCCCTGCATAACTGTAGGCCCTGACACTACCATTTACATTGGCCCACTGTCGGACATCACTGTAAAAGTCGCCATAAATATCGTTACCAAGATTATCCTTATCCTGTCTATAAATATCCATAATAGCCTTATCCACAACATCAATTGATAGTTCTGACTCAACTCCTTTACCTTTGTCATCAGTCACTCGGATATCAAGAGTAACCTCATCTCCTGGTTCATAAACATCTTTATCAGAAGTAACTGTGACATTAAGCTTGCCATAATCTCTTGTCACATAGGCATATTTACAACTACCATCAAATATATTCGTCAAGTATTCAGAAGAAATACCAAGGTATTCATTGTCTCCAGAAGAGTATTCATTAATTCCCCAGACACAAAATTCAACATTTGGCGACATCTTGTCTGTTATCTTCTCCTGAATTTTCACAAAACCAGAAGTAAGATCAATAATTTTCCAGGAATAAACGTCACCTCGTTTCACCATGAATAAACCCTTGCCAGTAATAGTCGACATTATTGAAACATCAGCAGATTGACCAACTTCGTATGATTTCTGATCAAGATAAATATCGATATTGTTATTTGAACCGTACCAGTCATGATCTCCTGAATCAGCATCATATACAAAAAATAAATCTTCAAGATTTCTCTGACTTACACCATCTTTATAAATGGTTGTCTCAATATCATAGTAACCAGGGGCAAGGTCAAGAAGACTTAAATTATAAGTACCGTCAGCCTCAGTAGTAAATTCCTGATCAGTAGCAATATACTCTGAATTACTCTGTGCTCTATACACAGGCTGAACAGATTTTGTGACAGGATCATAATAAGTACCAGATTCTACCCATTCGGTCCACGTCCTTTTTATACTATAAACAACTCGTATGCCACCAGCTTCTTCAAAATTCCAAAGTTTAGATGTCTTAAAATTGATCGTATTTCCTTCCCCACTACCAATCGCTAAATCTACTGGTTTAGCAAAAATCGTGTACGAATCATTTGCAACGATGATAGACTCACTGTCAGAGCCTGCCATAGCGTCAGATGTTGACCAAAGATATGCAGTGTATATACCCATTTTTGAACCAAAAATTGAGCTATCAATAACAAACGAGCGTTGTGCATGTCCGTCAGCACCCAAGACAACAGTCTCTGTGCTAACTGACTCACCACCATAATAATACGATTGAATATTTTCAAAATCACTTTCATCTTCGAACCAGTTCGAATCTCCAATTTCTGATCTATAAAGACTGAATGTAACAGATTGGCCTGAGGCTGCAGCACCAGCATAATCCTTACCCCAAATATCAACGGTAACAGTATCCCCCGTAAAGGCATATGATTTATCAAGAGATATTTCATACGAGTACTTTGGTTTTACATAGTAGCCAACTTCAAAATCACGCGATGCAGAAATCTTATCATCAACTAGTACATCTAGTGCTAAACGTCCAGGCTCAACATTAACAGGAATCTTAAATTCACCCGAAAAAGTCCCATAATTATCTGAAACATTAAACTCTTCCTCATAATAAGGAAGTTTACTAAGACCATTCCACCAGTAAAAACTGTCACCAACCCTTACTGTGACATCTTTATTTTCAGGAATATCATACTCCATATCATCTTCTTTTCTTAAAATTCCTTTGAATTTAACAGTGTCACCTATCTTATAAAAAGGTTTATCCGTATAAATAGCTGCACGATATTCAAGGTTAGACTCTTGCCCACCCCATGAATATTCCCAACCCCACATATCATTTGAATTAAATGTAGAAACAGAATAATTACCAGAATACTCAGCAACTACGACATCTATACCTCCGGTATCAAGACTATTGTACCCATCACTATTAGTTACCCCGGAATAGACTGGATTCAGGCTGAGATCCAGATCGTAGTAGCTCACATTTGCACCATTAATTGGTGTTTTGTCATTCATATTAAATACCCAGACTTTTTCATTATCTTGAGCATCAGATCTTATAAAACCTATTGGACTATAGATAATGTATTTGTAAATTGATCGACCAACATTTGCGTTGTAAGCTTCAATGAAGTAAATGCCATATTCGTTAACATTGATATTGAAAAAACTGGCATCTGTAGTAGAAAGACTCAGTTTCTTAATTTCTGTAAGATTATCTGGTTTATCAATTATTTCCCACCCAAAATCATCCATAGATTTAACAAAGGAATTAATCTCCGTAGAGTAAACAGTAACATCAATATTGCTGTTAAATTCATAGGAGTTAATACCAATCCAAGGATCCTGGGTCATTGAGATCACTGGAGAATAATCAGCCCAATACATATATGGCTGTTGAATATAGTTGCCAGAACTATCAATTCCGGAAATCATAAAAGTAGATTCATACTGTTGAGTTAACTCATCTCCAAATTCGTTTGAAAAACCCTTTTTAACAATAACCTTATACTCTGAATATTTCATTAATTCACTATCTGGAAGAAACACAATCTTCTTGTCATGATGCTCAAACCTTCCTGAAACAGGAGGAACAATTTCAAAATAGTCTGCGAAATTATCTGCATCAATATTTTTATAATTAAATTCGACTTCAATTGCAGTATCAACAGGTGCTGTATCTGAACCATCCTTTGGAGTAATACCAGTCACAATAAAAAGTGGCTCAGTCTGAATCTTCCAGACAAGGTCTTTGCTTAGAGAAGATCCATCAGAAAACATCGTCCCATTTCTTAACGTAATTGTATAACTTGTATCAGGTTCAAGACTTCCATTTGGGATAATTTCAAGAGACCTATTGTCATCGGCAAGACTGACAGTAAAGTCAATATTAGGTTCAATTGTAACTTTATTTGAAATACCAAGAGAATTGAATGCAATATTCTCTGAAGTTTCGATTGTGAACGAATTCCCTTCTGCAACAACACCATAATCTGTCTCTGAATCTTTGTTCAATGTAAGCACAGGTGGTTTACTATTGAAAAATTGATTAACAAGCATGACATTTGCTCCGTTGTACCAAACAAGGACAAACATCAAAGCTCCAAAAACAACAACTGACCCTGCAACCCCTCCACCGATCACTCTGATCTTATACGATAATGGCCAAGCTTTAAAAGTAGTAATTATCCTTGAAAACCATGATTGAGAAGAATCTGGAAGTTTAGCTACTTCTTTTGAAAGGTCTACATGACCTGCAGAATCAAGTCTTTGGGCAAGCTTGAAATTCACTCTTCCAATGGATACCTTTGTATCGATTTTTTTTGTCACCTCTTTTGTCCCAGCTTTACTGATTGAGAAATATCTATTCAAGTCACGTTTCACTTTACTTTCAGAAATATTTGCATTGGAAATCTTTTCTTGGTCTTCACACAAACTAGCATTAATGTGCTTTGATTTATCCTTGTAAACAGATTTATTCCCAATTTCCTGTGACTTTTTACTATTTAGAGATTTCGTAGATTCTGTTATCACTTCAGACTTATCTTTTTTACTAACATTCATCATCCCTTCGTTCTTGGTCATATTACTCTTAAGATTACTAAAATCATCTTGTTTTGACTGTCCATTATTTTGTGTCTTCGAATTATTTTTCACCGTTTCCCTTTTTCAAATTATCAGACATAATCAGCTTTAATTTTTGAATTATTCTGTACAGTGCCATTTTACATGCACCTTCATTTTTTTTAATAATCTCACCAATATCTCTAAAATTTAAATCTTCCTGAAATCGAAGTCTTAAAAGCTCTCTTTCATCATCATCTAGAACATTTACAGAATTCTTTAGCAGCTTTAAATTTTCTTCTTTGATCGCATCGCTAACAAAATCAGAATATACCTTTGTGGCATCGTCAATCTCTTCATCCTCTATCGATCGCTTATGCTTATTTGCAGCTTTTCTATAATGATCAATTACTAAGTTCCGTGCAACAGTATAAAGCCATGGAAGAAAAGCACTTTTACCTTTTTGCTCAACACTAGACCAATTCTCATAAAGCTTTAAAAACACATCTGCAGTAAAATCTTCTGTAATCTCAGTATTATTAACTTTTTTAAAAATATACCAATATATACGCTCTCTTTGTTTCAAATAAATATCTTTAAATTTAGAGTCTATTAAAAGCTTTTTTGTGTCCTCTTTTAAATTTTCAGATGTCTTCTCACTTACTTCAGTCAAAATGAATACTAGCTAAAAAATTATACGAAAATATATAGGAAACGAAACATCAATGATGCCTTTGTTGTAATTACTTCTTTAAGGTTTTGATGCAGATTCATCATGCTTGGCAGTAATTTAGAAAAAACCCCAGAATCGAAGCGGTCATGGGGCAGTACCTGAAAAATATAATACACGAAACAACAATGGATGCCAACTAACTTATAGGTAGACAAAATACAACAAAAGTATTGGAATATAGGAACAACTTCTTAAAAACAGAAGTCCATAGTAAACAAGAAGTTATTTCAAAACTTCAAAACAATGTCCAAGAAAATAGATTATTGCTCTTCTGCTATGGCCGCAGAAGGGCATAAACCTTTGAGTGAATCTAAATCCTCGTTTGAGAAATCAGCTTCATCCTTAACTTTAGCCTTACCATCTTCGCCAAATTCAAAAATATCATCACGAGTAGCAATACATGTCCCACAAGAAGTGCATTTATCAGAATCAATCTTAAGCCTTTTTTTGTTTTGATCGTTATTTGTTTGTTCTATTGCCATTATTGGTGCTTATAAATTTAATTAGAAGATAATAAATTATACCTTAATATATCACAAAAATGAGGCCTGAGAATCACTACTTTCAGAGTTCTCTTGCTTGTTCATTATTCCTAAATCCCAGTTTACCTCAGTCTCATTAAAAAATCCTGAACGCGTATAATAATTCAATTTACCCTCTTCTTTACCCTTCTTCCAGACTTCATAAGTTAATCGAACATCCTCAAGACAGTACTTTTCAAGCTTGTCTAAATCGCCTTTTTGCCAATAAAGCAAAGCGTCGTACCCACTGCCTAGCTTACCTTTACCAAAATTGGCACGAGCAAGATCATCTAATTTTGGCCTGAAACCAACAATATTTTTCATAGCAACCATCAAATCTAGAGATGGCAAAGAGTAAATATTAAATTCAAAGTATTTTGACAGAACTCCATAATCAAATGCCCAGCTATTATAGCCAACAACCATCTCTCCAGAATTTAGAAGCTCTTCGAGAAAAGGTAAATCTTTTTCCCAAAAGCTATAGTATTTACCTGCTTTATCATCAAAAGCACCAACAAAGGAAACTTCCATAGAGGCAAGTCCAGAATCAGGAGAATTTACATCAAATGAATTTTTTGTCTCAACATCAAAGAAAATCACAGCTACAAAAGTTCGAATTGATAACTTATGTATAATTTAATGAGAATTTGACCACTCGTAATTAAACAGTGATATTAACAAAAATCACAAGGATCATCCTCTTCCATATTTATTGCCCCTTTTACAGCTTTTAGGCTTAGAATTGCACAACCTACACGAGGACTTTTACTATCCATACCAAGTAAGCCAAGAACAAAATCTTCACTCAAATTGTTAAGGTCAGTCAACGTCATACCTTTTATTTTTTCGCTTAGAATTGACATCCCTGCAACGCTGATCGCACAACCAGATGCCTGAAATCCGACTTCCCCTACCAGGCCTTCCTGCATTTTGATAAAAATTGTTATCTCATCGCCACAGGTCGCACTCGATCTTGTTATTTTGTAGTCATAATCCTTAAGTTTTTTGTAATTTCTAGGATTTTTGTAATGATCTACAATCTTCTCTTTATATAAACCTTTTTTTTGCATCTTTTAATGACTTAATAAATACATCCACATCATCCCGGGTATTATACACTGCGAAACTAATCCTCGCAGTAGCTGCAATACCAAATTGCAAATGCAATGGCATAGCACAATGATGACCAGCCCTCACCGCAACACCATCTTCATTCAGTAAGGTTGCAAGATCGTGGGCATGAACTCCGTTAAGATAGAAAGATATGACACCCAATCTATCGCTTCCGCCCGGTCCAAAAATCGTTATATCGTCAATATCAGCAAGATTATCATAAGCATAAGAAATAAGATCTTTTTCGTGCTTTTGAATATAGTCAAAACCAACCTCCTCGATAAAATCTATTGCCTCACTAAGAACTGAACCATCTGCAATATTTGGAGTCCCAGCCTCAAATTTCCATGGAAGCTCATTTAAAGAATAATCATCCCTGCTGACACGACGGATCATATCTCCGCCACACATCCAAGGATTCATAGATTCAAGAAGATCTTTTTTACCATACAAAACACCAATACCTGTTGGTCCATACATTTTGTGCGATGAGAAAGCAAGAAAATCTACATCCAAAGCTTTAACGTCAAGCTTGATCCTTGCAGCACTTTGAGCAGCATCAATCATGGCTATGGCACCAGCATTATGCGTAATATCAATGATATCTTTAATCGGATTTACAGTCCCAAGAACATTTGAAACATGAACAATAGACACAAGTTTTATGTGGTTAGAATTTACGCTGATAATTCGTTTTAATTCTTCCATATCAAGATGACCCTTACCCTCACCTTCATCGATAACAGGAACCCATTCGAGCCTAATACCAAGCTCTTTGACAAGCATCTGCCAAGGCACAATATTACTATGATGCTCCATACCAGTTATTACAACAACGTCACCTTTTTTAAGGAATTTTCTACCCCAAGCATAAGCGACTAGATTTATTGACTCTGTTGTATTTCGAGTAAAAATGACCTCCTGCATATTGTTCGCATTTATAAACTTCGCACACTTTTCGTGAGCGCCCTCGTAAAGCTCTGTAGCCTCGTTACTTAACGTATGCAGTCCTCTATGAATATTGGCATTATGTTCTTCATAATATTGGCGCAGGGCTCGTATAACACGATCTGGCTTCTGTGTTGTAGCCGCATTGTCAAGATAAACAAGTCTTTTACCATTTATCTGCCTTTTTAGTATCGGAAACTGATCAATTATTTCTTTTTGTTCCATTATTCTTTTGAATAAAAGATAAATTTAGTATCAAACTGTAATCTTGAGTAGTTAATTGATAATAACTAAGGCAATTATAACCTCAATGGGTCAAAACAGAAAGATTAAATTGAAAAGGAGTTATAACAAGCTCTAAACAAAAAAGTATCGACATTTAAAATATTTAATAAAACTTAACGAAGGCCTTTATAATCAAGGTTATAGATTAAGGCTTCCGCTCGTATTCCAACTTACATAGAAATCCCATATAATCAGAACATACTGTTTATCCAACATACCAAAGAAAAATCAATTAACTAAGATCTATATGAAAACAGTTTTCACAACAACATTTACAGGTCAGCAAGGCGGAGGACTGGCACGAATTGCTTATGAGATTTCTGAGCAATTCGCTAAAAATATTGGACCAACAGCAATCATACATCCAGGAGATAAACAAGAGATTTACACAGATGAAAAAGGCCTTGTTCATTGCACAATTTTAAGCACAGACTCAACTGACCCTGACTACAGCCAACCTTCATTTACTCAAGAGAATATTGCGTTTTTAGATAGTTTTCTGAAAAAGTTTAATCCCGATGTCATACACGCCCATGACCCAGTAAATATCTCATTAATTGGACAAATATGGGCAATTAACAACAATGTGCCATTCTTCTACACCACTCACATTTTGCCAGACAAGGTGCTTGACTTCAGAAGTGTTACTGTTATGCCAGAAGTATTTATGCACGCAATCAAACCCATATCCAATCAATATATGAAGAGATTCTTGAACAATTGCACAGCTGTTGTAGCTTTGAATAAAGCCGCTATTACAAGCAATATAAATGTGGGAATCAAAAGGGAAACCATAGAAGTAATCCCAAATGGTCGAGATCTCTCATTATATGATCAGTGCAAGATAGCAGACATCAGCAGCAAAGATAAATTTATTTGTTTCATTGGAACTATTATAGAGCGTAAAAACCAAGAATTCCTTATTAAAGCATTAAAATATCTTCCTGAAAATTACAAATTAATACTAATAGGTAGCACGGCTAGCAAAGAATACATCAATAAATTAAAAGAATTAATGACAAAAGATCTAGAGCAAAGAGTCATTTTTACTGGGCAACTTGATTACAAAAAAGTAATCAAACCACTTGAGCAGGCGCATGTATTTGCATCAGCTGCAAAAATGGAAGTACAAAGTCTTGTGATAATTGAGGCTCTTGCATCAAAAACCCCAGTTGTAGGAATTTCAAATGAAACAGTAGACGAATTTATTGATAGTTCCGTAGGAATTGCACATAGCAAAGACGTTACTCCCAAGGAATTCGCAAAAAGCATAGAAAAGATTTGCACTTTACCAAAATACGAATATGAGAAGTTATGCTTAAATTCAAGAGACAAAGTAAAACATCTTGATTGGAGCATAATAGTAAACCAGACATTAAATATGTATAAAAAACATATCAAAAATGGCCATTTCTTCTCCTTAGAGGAAAAAAGAAACCGAATACAAGAGTTACTAGATACTATGCCAATTGGTCAAAGCAAAATATTAAAACAAATACATAATTTGATCGAACATAACACATTTAGTAATTCAGCAAAGAATAAACAGAAATACAAAATTCCTCTATCTACATATATTTTCGCAGGGGGCACAATTCTAGCTTCTGTATTAATATATTTTGGCTGGAGATCAAGAAAAAAGCTGAAGGAATTTTCCTCTAAAAAGAAATAGATAAAAAGAGACTTCCTTCTCAACTCTTCAAAAACGCCTCTTTGTAAAGTTTTTTAATCATTTCTTCATCAAGACCCCTACTCTGCATATAAATCCTTGAATCAACAGGAATCCCGGAAAAAGAAAAACCATGTTTCGCAAAAACCTCTCGCTCAGAAATGTCCATGGCTGGCACACAATTCACAACAGGCATCCGAGAATCTGAATCTCCACCAAGGGATAAAACTTTATTATCAAAACTAGAAATAGATGCAGTTGAAGAAGAGCCAATAATACCTGTAGTTGAAAGATTTAGACTACAATCCTGACTTACAACAAATTTAGAAACCCAGGTAAAAGAGGATTTAGCATAATTTTCATGAACTTTTAATTGAATCTTTAAATTATCACCAGAATCCAGCAAACCCACAAATTTTATTCCTATTTGAGCTGCAGAATTTAATTCTAAATCAATATTGATATTTGCATTAACTTCTCCTTTAAAACAAACCTGAGCAGAGCCATAAATAGGCTCAGAAATTTTTTTACTAATGTTAAAATCACCTTTAATTCCATCAATATCAAAAAGATTGCAATAACAGGTTTTACTAGACACTATCTCAGGATTTTTCAACACATTTGAAACCTGAATCACGGGTGCATTTTTGAAAAAACTATCCCAAAATTCATCCCATTTATCTGAAGTTGTAAAAAGTCGCCCTTTCGGACAATTACAATGACCGAATTGATCTGGATGCTTACTAAATATATTTTTCTTCTTTAATTTTTGATTATTCATGTGTTTATGCAACTTCTGTTTATGCAACACCGTCGCTAACCTCCATATTAACTAATCTATCAAACTCAACCGCATATTCCATTGGTAACTCTTTTGTAAAAGAATCCGTAAACCCACTAATAATCATGGAGCGCGCAGATTGTTCGTTGAGTCCTCGAGACTGCAAGTATAAAAGCTGTTCTTGAGAGATTTTTAGAATCGATGATTCATGATTAACAGTTGAATTATCATTTTTGATTTTAATATTTGGAATAGTTTTTGAAACACCGCCCTCATCGAGAAACATTGAAACACAGTTAACTTGAGTTAATGAATTGTTAGCCTTTTCGGAAACAAAAACATCACCACGATATGTTGATATACCACCACTTTTTATAATAGCCTTTGACTCAATATCTGCACGAGTAAAAGGCGCAAGATGAATAGCCTTGCCTCCTGCATCAATTTCTTGCTTATCTCCGACAAAAGCCAGCGACAAAATTCTGCCAGAAGCACCTTTGCCCGAAAGCATCAAAGCTGGATATTTCATAGTCAAACCACTTCCGACATTTCCATCCACCCAGTCGATTCGGCCATCTTCTTCAATCAAAGCTTTCTTTGTAACAAGGTTTAACACATTTTTGCTCCAGTTCTGCATAGTTGAAAACTTAACTTTCGCACGCTTACCAACGTAAATCTCGACTACACCTGCGTGAATTGATTTCTCAGAATAAATCGGAGCAACGCAGCCTTCAAGAAATTCAACATTACTTTCATCCTCCGCTACAATTATCGTATGTTCGAATTGACCTTGAGAAGCGACATGCATTTGAAAAAAATTATGTAATGGCATATCCACATATACCCCCTTAGGTATATAAGCGAAGCTGCCTCCATTCCAAATAGCCCCATTTAAAGCCGAAAACTTATTATTTGCGTAAGGAACCACACTCCCAAAGTATTTTTCTACGAGCTCTGGATACTTATTAACCGCAGTATTCATATCTTCAAAAATAACCCCCATTTGGGTCAATTCCTCACGAAGCGAGTGGTAAATCATACGACTTTCATACTGTGCCCCTACTCCGGCTAAAAATTCTCTTTCTCCCTGAGGAATTCCAAGCTTTTCATATTTATCACGAATCTCCTGTGGAACGTCATCCCAGTTTCTTGCTGTTTTGTCAGAAGCTCTGATGTAGTAGAAAAATTCATCAAAATCTAATGAATACTCACTTTTGTGAAGTGGCGCCCAGGAAGGCACCTTAAACACACGAAATGCGTTGTAGGCAGCATGTCTATACCTTCTCATCCATTCAGGTTCATTATTATCACTTGAAATTTTATCGATCAATTCCTCACTTATGCCCTTTTGTAATTTTTCTGTCATGAATTTTTCATTAAAACTATCTTAAATTGCCTTTGTATCGAGATTTTAATCAAAAAAGTATTCTTGATCGCAAGTGTACTAAACAATTCAACATTCATAGAGCCTTATAACCTTCTTTTAGCACATTCTTAATGAAATCTCGAGAATTCGCACCCGTATCATTAGTTTTCACTATCTCAGTGTCCTTCATCACAACAACCTTATCAAAGTCATACAAACCAATTCTAGCAGGATCATGAGATATTAAAATTACAGAAGATTCCTTAGGCAAAAGCCCTAATGCCTTAACAATAATTTTAACAGAATCGGAATCCAACCCCGAATCAGGTTCATCAAGAATCACAAGTTTAGGCTCAAATATAACCATTTGCAAAAGCTCCATCATTTTTTTCTCTCCACCAGAAAGGCCCTCATTGACATTACGATCCAAAAGTCGCTTATCAATACCTATCCCATCAGCCTTCTTCTCAAGTACTGTCCGAAAATCATCAACTTCAGAATCCCCTGCTCGACCTCTTTTCAAGTCAAGATAAGAAAAGAACAGGAATTCATTAAAACTTAACCCTTCTATAGTGACCGGATTTTGATAGCCAATAAAAATCCCAAGTCTTGCCCTTTCATAAGGCTTCAAATCATTTAATTTTTTTTCATTAAAATTAATCTCACCTTCACTCAAATCGTAACTCGGATCCCCAAGAATTGCTTTAACAAGAGACGATTTACCAGACCCATTTGGGCCAAGGATAAGAAGCTTCTGCCCTGATTCAATACTAAAACTAATATTATTCAGAACAACTCCACCTGAGTCATGAACTTTAACTGTAAGATTTTTTACTGAAAACATAGAACATGTACTATTTTCAAAATTATTCGTATTGATAAGCACATTATACAATGGGGCGACACATTTGAGAAAACATGGAGAGGTTCACTTTGCAAAGTTTGATCATTGTCACAATTTGTCACACTATATCACGGTCGCAATAAACTAAAACATCAGACCCAGACTCGATCAAATTAAGCAAAGTGAACCTCTCCTGCAGCTTTTATTGCTAAGTAAAAGCCAATTTACAGAAAAGCATTAAGCATTAGTCCAACTCAACCTTGATCTTCTTCGGCTTGGATTCTTCGCTTTTTGGCAAAGTAATAACCAAAACCCCATCTTGAAAGTTAGCCTTTGAATTCTCGGGAACAACATCTACAGGCAACGCACAAGATCGCGTGAAGGATTTCTTAACAATTTCCTTTCGATAATACTTTCGCTTCTTGTCGTCCTCCTCATTGACATCACTGGATTTTCCAACCACAGTGATAGTGTCCTTCTCAAGGGAGACATCGACTTCCTCTTTTGAGAAGCCTGGAGCCTTTACTTTAACAATAACGTTATCGCCTTCCTCATAAACATCCATCTGGATGTCATCTACACCCCATTCTGATAAATTCATATCTTCATCATCAAGCAAGCTTCTTCTCATAACAGCCCACGGATTAACAATAGAAAAATTTCTCATAATAAAACAATATTAAAATTTAATTAAAGAGAAATTACTTAGCAATCTGACGTCATGATTGCTAAGATCAATATAGCAATCAAGCACGTCATGTGTCAAGAGGTTCATCACAAACCCTTACTTAAAAACACAATTCGAAGTGGAAATTATTTCACAAGATCAATCACATGTTTCTCGTAACTCTTTTTCTGTCTTTTGCGAAGTTCTCCAGATACTGAAGAAGATACTTTATTTACACCATTGGATACAGCCTTAGCACCGGATTTCACACTATTTACAGAAAATCTTAATGCAGATAAAAATACATCCGATACATAAATCGCAGCAGCAATAACAAGAAGGCTGACTCCTGTAATTACAAAAACTTGCATAGAAACAGGAGAAACAGCAGTCTGAGGAAGAGACGTTAATGTCGAACTAGACGCAGCTGTCGTAGTCTGAGCTTCCTGCTCCACCTGGCTTACAAGCACACGATTAACTATCCAATTTGAGGAATTATTTAAATATGTATATGTCGTCATAGAGCCAACCTTGGCAAGTGAAGAATTATACACGGATACACTCCCTTCAACCCAATCTCCACAAGTTTCAGCACCATTGTCTGGGTTAAGTTCACATTCTTTTGACCACATAGTAGAGCCATCGGTACTGACAAGATCTTTTTTTACTATCCATTTATTTTCCTCTGGACTAACAGCATATGAAGAACAGGCGCCAATTGAACCTGAAATACCCAAAGTGCTTACGTTTACCTCAGTCCAATCAGAGCAGGTCTCAGCACCCTGACCATCAACGTCACATGTCGAAGTCCATGACGTATTTCCATCAAGACTTATCATGCCCTTGGCAACATGCCAATTATTATCCCCATCAAAAAACGAATATGAACAATACGTGCCAACAGTCCCACTGACGCCCAAATCTGCAACCAAAGATTGCTCCCAGTTTCCACAAGTCTCCTGCCCGGTCTCAGTATTCAAGGTGCAAGTCGTACTCCATATCGACACACCGTCAGTACTTATGACACTTTTTTGTAGATGCCATACCTCTCCGATTTTATACGTATAATTCTCACTAGCACCGGCAGCACTTTGCAAATTAAGATCTGCAAGAGTTTTTTGCGACCATTCGCCACAAACCTCAGCCTTTGTTTCATTATTAAAAGTACAGGCACTAATTTGAAAATTATCACCGCCAGCAGCGTTTGCAACATTCTTAAATGGATTTATTAACCCTATTACACCAAGGAAAACGGAAAGCGTTACAATTTGGACAGATTTTGATAGCTTCATTTCATTAAGAAAAAATATATTCTGTACAAATTCTAGCATTTTATTGAAGGGAACGGCAAATGGGGAACGATACATAATACTAGGTAAGGAGAAAAGATAAACATGAAAAATTTGTCATATGTCCAGAGCGAGATCAAGAAAGGCATATAACTACATTAGAATAACGGCTAAGTCAGTTATATATCCCTGACATTTTATTAAATTGTCTACAGCTGAATACTATCGATTCTGCACAACAAAAGTAAAAGCTTAATGTCCCAAGACATATGCAACAACCTCAGCAGGAGTCTTTAGATTAAGGCCTAAATGAGGTCTCATGTTGTTGTATACTCTC
>JAFGIK010000102.1 GCA_016929645.1 Candidatus Dojkabacteria bacterium | reverse complement strand
TGAGAGATATTATTGAATTTAGATACTTCAACAATTCTCTCACTTTTTTATCCTTTTTTCTGCAACATGTTTCCCAACTTATTCATAGGTAAAGATATTTTGTTTGTTATGGAGTTATCTTTCCGCCCAATGTTGTATTTAGCGCTATGGATTCTCAGTAATTTGGATCTCGTATTGATATATTAAGCAAAAATAATTATATTTGACCGGAAACTTTTAATATCAGATAGATAATTGGTGTATGAATTAAGTAAATAATAAGAGAATTTTTGCCCATAAACGCTAATATCTTAAATGTTATCGAATTCTCAATTTTTTTGTCAAAGCGTTCAAATATTTTATAAATATTATCTTTGGTTGGGATATATCCCACAAGAACTATTCCTAACCAAGGAAATATTGGAAAGTAATCAAGTGTTCGAATAGCATCTCGTCTTAATCCAAAGATATACCAAGTCGGAGATGTGGTATCGACACTTTTAACAAGTGGAGTTAATATAAATATTGTTAAGGCAAGGATTAATATTAATCTCCAATTTTTTGGCAGCAGTGTTACGATAAATATGCTTACTGCAATCAAATGTAAAACTCCAAAGTAGACTGCATCTTCTTTTGAGAATATGTAACTACCAATTGAAATAATTAATGATATGGCGAGTATTTTGAATATTCGTATTTTTTGAGATTGAAATCGTTCCTGAAAATTATTTCCTTTTATTGAAAGTGTTGTTGATAAACCTACAAGTGTCAGAAATATAATTCTTGATAACCAGACAATTACCATTAAGAAAAGATTTGATTCAACAGATTCTCCTATATTAAAAAAATATCGAGCTATCAGGTAATGATTGATTACCATGAATATAATTGCTATTCCACGAAGTGCATCAATTGTTATTAATCGTTTTTTCTTCAACTCTTAATAAATACTTTAATGAACTTAATCTAAGGGCTGACATTTTTCACAAAAGTATACGCTTCCTCCCATGTATGCCATTTTTTTTATAGTTGATTTGCATTTCGGGCATGGATTTCCTGCCGTTTTGGCACTCATCCTAGTTTTGTAATTTCCTGGATTTCCAAATAAATCTTTTTCTGTGTCTCTACCATTATTTTCTACCATCTCGTTAAGCGTTGATTTTACTGTTGAGTATAGGTTCGTTAGTTCTTGTTCTGATAAGGTATTCATCTTCCGTTTTGGATAGATACCTGCATTAAACAAAATGTCTTGTAAAACACCATTGCCAAGTCCTGGGATCCGTTGTTCTGTCGCAAGAAATGCTTTTGCTGAAAGTTTTTCCGTTTTTTGAGTAAATAATGACTTCCAGTAATCCTCTGTAAAATCTGAGCTTAATGGTGATGGTTTACTTTTGGCTAATAAATAATATTTGTTGTCATACTCGTTTCCATTAAAGCATGCGATTGCTCCATACATTTGTACCCAAGCAGCAAAAAAAGTACCATCATCAAATTCAAGCAGAAGCTGATGCTTTTGGGGAAGGTCTTTTGTATCTTCGATATATCTTATATTGACGCCTTCTGAGAATACAATTTTTGAATTTTCAAGCGCGATTTCAACAGCTCCTGACACAGGATATGCATCTGTCACTTGTTTTCCTGTCAATAATTTTGGATAACCTTGTGGATCTTTGAAATACCATGCTAGCTTATGTGGATTTTGTACTGCAGTTACTTTTTTTACCTTTTTGTCTTTCACGTGATTATTAATTTGTTTTGTTAAAACGACTGCTTCTGGGATTTCAATCATTTATAATAGTGCTGAATTTAAATAAATCTCATTTGTTTTATATTTTTTAATTATCTCCTGCATCCATTTTTCGTTTAGATGTGTGGCAAATTCTTCAGAACTTTCTATGGCTTTTATTTTTAATGGGTTTATTTTAATAGCTTCGATTAACGATTTTCGAGCCTCATCAAATCTGCCAAGATTGACCAGTACTTCGGCTTTACTAAAATAATTGAAATCTCTATTTTCTCCTTTACTAATGTCTATTTCGTAATATTTTATTGCGGTCTTGCCTGCTCTTTCTGATTCTTTCTTTTTACCTAGCTTAAGTAGATACCATTGCAAATTGTTCCATGAAACTGCATTTGTTTTATCGATTTTTATTGATTTTCTCTGCCATTCTATTGCTTTTTTATAATTTTCTTTTTTGCTATAAACAACGCTCATGTTTGTGTAAGCACTTGATATTTCAGGATTAAGTTTTAAGCATTTTCTATAGTGGATTTGAGCTTCAGATAGTTTTCCTTTGTCCAACAGAGCGTTGCCTTTTTCAAGTAGGCTTCCGTAACTGTTTGGTGATATTTCAAGGCACTTATTAAAATTGTAGATTGCCATATCCAGATCTCCAAAATCTTTTAGCAATTTTGCTTTATAGTAGTAATAGATTTCCTGTTTTTCCAATTCAATTGCTTTGTCATAGCATTTTAGTGCTTCTTGTTGCTTTCCGATTTCCTCGTATGCTCTGGCCATATTAAAATATGCTGAGGCTATTTGATCATCAGTTATCCGTAATATTTTTTTGTTTTTTGAACTAAGGGTTTCTGTTTTATTTAGGAATTTCTGATATATTTCTATAGCTTTGGAATATGATTTCAAATCATCATAATAAAAATATGCAAGATTCGAGTAATTAAAATGACTATTAGGAGATAAATTCAACGCCTTTTTCATCAACTTCTCAGTATTCTTATATTTACCAATTTTTTTATACGCATATGCAAGGGATGTAATAAATGAATCATTGTCAGGATTATTTTTTATCTCTTCTTCTAGTTTAAAAATATATTTATTTATGAACTTTGCTTCCATATGCTTGTTCCCCGCATTAGCGTACATTTGTGCAATTGTGTCGTATATAAAGTAATCATCCCGAATCTGAATACTTTTTTCATATTCCTTTGCTGCAAGGTCATATTGTTCAAACATTTGATACAGACTTGCCATTTGAATTCTTATTGATGCTTCGTTTGTTTTATCTGTTGTCAGCAAATAATTAAGAGTCGATATGCATTCTTTGTATGGAATGTATTTTTTTTCTAGTCCTGTCAGACCAAAATCTAATACTTGACTCGGTGATTTATTTATCATGTACAAAATATACTTTTTCAGTATCTTGGGTGCGGTTTCGTTAATTTGAAAGATACTTAATTGTTTTAATTCGTCATAGTTGTCATCTTTAATATTTTTTTGAATTGATTTATAAAGGGCATCAGATAATTTTGATGTGTCTTGATTAAGATACTTCAAAGCTTTTAGTTTTGTACTTAGGTATAAAAGCGAATCGCTATCGAATTTATCTAACAGTTTTAATGCTATTTTATAGTTTTGATTAGAATAGATTAGATTTGTGATTGCCCTATCTTGTTCGTATGAATATTCCTTTTGAGTAAAGTATTTTGTAAATATTCTTGAATACAAGTTCACGTATTTTTTATTTTCAAGATTGGAAGATAACAATTCGCCTGCTTGATAAGAAATTTCGTTTAAATTTCCAATATTATTTGGGAATTCCTCGAAGTTTTTAGTCAGCTGTTTTATATAATATTCACGGGTTTCATTGAGATTCTCCTTGTCGTCATCATAATTATTCAAAAATGTGATGTAATTTTTCGTGTAAACCAGGGGTTCTGATCTAGATAATTCTTTATATACCATTTGAGCTTTATCAAACTTTTTTAATTGCTCGTAACAATAAGCTTCTGTTGACCTTAATGAATTTAACTCCTGTTTGTTTTTGCATAGAGATTTCTCTATCTCTATCAACTTTAGCTCGTCTTTATATTGATGTAGCTCGTCATACGCATATCTCAAATTTCGTATGTGATTTGGATATTCCGGATCATTACTTTTAGTCTTCTTAAGGAGCTTTTCTATTAATAATTTCTTTCGCAGTTGTGTCTCTCGAATTTTTATGGAATTGTTCTGTGGGTAATATGAATTTCGTATTAGATCGAGAAATTCATATGTTTTTGGAAATTGTTTTAATGATTTTTCAGCAAAATCAATTACTTCTTTATATTTACCCTCGTTGTACAGAGCATATGCATAATCCAAATTTTCGCTAATCTCTTTTTGATCTTCTGGTGTCATTACTTAATTATAGCGCAAATCATGAAATAATTATCGTTAAATTCAATTACAATTTATTGATTGAATTGTTTGACTTAAGTTATTTCTTAATTGTGTTTCAACATATGAATCATAGTGATTTGTATTCAGAAGCTTTGGAGGAAGATTTGATAAAATACTCTCAAATCGTTTCTTTATATCTATTGCGATTTCTTTTGACGTATTAAACTCAAGAGTTAAATCAGGGCATGATATTTCTGGCGTGTCTGTTCCAAGCAGCCAGTTTATACGATCCATAATACTATTAATTGCTGCTCTGATGCTTGAAATTCCATCATATTGGATGCGCATTTGGATTAAGAATAAAAACTTTTCTAATCCACCTTTTGAATCATCAAACAGAAGCTGAGCAAGATTATCTGCATCTGATAGAATTCGGGCTAATTTATTTCGTTTTAATTTATCGGGCTTATTAAAAGGATATCTGGCATCATTAGGTAACTTGAATTTTTGGCAATTTGTTTTGTACAGAATATAAAGGATTCCACATTTGCTGCTATGAAGTGATATTGCCTCAATGATTTCTCTTTTATATTGATTTATTTTGTCTAATTTTAAACTTTTCCACATGTCTTGGAGTAGTTTGGCTCCGAATTCATGGTGTCTAAGTGGATATGCAACTTCACCTTCCTCAACCCATGGACTTGCTTTGCCTATGTCATGAAGTTTGCACATTACCTCACAGGGTAGTATAAGCTTTTTATCCATATTTTCATTAATAAGAATCCTTTGTGCAAGTTCGTTTACTTTTTCTGCATGAATTACTTCAAGCTTTGATTTTGCTCTTACTTCTTCAAGTGCGTGATTTGCAAATGTAGTACTTAATACTTGAGTCCAGTAGTCTTGTGTCGGGATTTTCATTTCTTATTTTTATAGCACTAAATTCATGCCAGAACAAGATTTATTAAAAAACAATGCATCCTGTAAGCTTCTGGAGCATCCAATTAAACATAATCAATTTTTTATCATCTTGTCTACGATCTTTTTTATTAGAAGATATCCAGTTATTTGTATAAATATTAATCCTAACCCTCCTACAATAATTACCAGCCAGATATGCCATTGTTCTATATTGAATGAAAGATTTAGCATGCCTTCGAGGTTTCCACTTGTATATGGGTCTCTGAGAGCAATGATGGCAGAACTCAGGCAAAATAGTGCAAGCATGATATATATAAAATAGAGAGGAACCTTGCTAGTGTTTTTTGTGTCAGCAGTCATATCTTTGCGAGCAAAAAAATAAGCTGCAAAAAGTCCTGGAATTACATTAAATATTGGAACGCCCATAAAGAAGCCATAGATTCCGATCATATAGAAAATATATATGGCAGCAAGATAATAGAAAGGCATTTGGAATCCAAATTTTATCATTCTTGGTACAAGAAGTATTGCGATTATGATCCCAACAATAAGTCCTCCGATTGCTGCAAAAATTACACTTTTCTCTTGAATAAAAACAAAACCTCCCCACAATCCAAGTAAGAAAAACAGGATCGGAAAAATTGGAGCGTAAATGAATAATAAAATAATTTTATCGATTTTTGTTTTTTGTCCAAGATTTTGAAATATTTAAGTTGTTGCCCATTCCTCGCATGTCTTGTTAATTTCGTCTTCAAGAATTTTTAATTGATCGAGAGATGTTCTGAAATTAATTTCTAATTGCCCCTGTCCTTGGCAAAGATCTACAATTTCACATGATATTTCATAGCTATCATTGTTAACTTTTGAATACCTATATTATCTATCATCCTTTCCTGTGTCTCCAGCAGAAAACTGTTTTTATTTCCAGAACTTAAATTCTTTATCTCGTCACTAAGTAACACTAATTCCTGATATTTCAAGAATGGATCATGTTCTAGCTTTGCTGAAAACAAACCACACTTAACATCAAGATCACAAATTATCCATTTGTCTTTACTTTTGTGCTGCTCTACGGGATATTGCCACTCAATAGGTCTTATTTTTATGAAGTCTTGTTTATTTGCCGAATAGATCGAAAATTCCATAATAAACATTCATTATATTTTAATTAAACCTACTTTAAAAATGTCGGTAATTTAAATGAAGCTTTGTGGATTTCACTGTTGTAATATTTGAGGCCATGTATATCTGACGCTATTACATCTGTTTCTGGATCATATTTCTTTGATGCAATATTCATAATATACATACCGCCTGGAATATACTTACAACAAACCATATAACGCTTTACTATTGGAAAATGTTTTTTTAGATTCCGACTTACCTCTTTGGCAAAGTTACCGCCATAGTAACCCATTTGGCCATCAGTTAGCATTATTCCATTATCACTTAGGTTTTTTGAGCAAAGCTTATAAAAAGCATTACTGAATAACGAATGCGATATACCGGGGTTTCCTTTTGCATCGAAAGGTTCTGTTCCTGTTACAAGTATTAAGTCATATTTGTCGCCATTGTACGATTCAAGGTATTTTGCACCATCTGCGATATGTATTTTTACTTTTTTGTTTTTTAACACTTTAGCTGCAATAGGAAAGTGTTTTCGGCATATTTCGATTATTCTCTCATCAATATCTATCATATCAACGCTTTCAATATTTTTGTATTTTAGGAGCTCATTTAGAGAATAACCATCGCCGCCTCCGATTAATAATATATGTTTTTTTAAAAACCCTGTATTCATAGGAACATGTACAATCATTTCCGGCATCTGTGATCCATTTTGCTCAGTTCGATAAATCCAATTATTAATTATCAGCGTTGTTCCAAAATCTAATGAATCGACAATTTTTACATCCTGGTATTTTGTTATTATTTTTTCAAGTGTTTTATTAATTTTGAAAGACAACCCTGCATTTTCCGTGTATTCGTCAAAAAGCCAGTTTTGACCTGATGGTGAGTGCTTAATTGGTAATTTCTTCATAAATATAATGATAATTCACTTAGCAATAAACTTCAATTACTTTGTTGAGACTATTGAATAACACAAAATGAACATTAAAATGTTCTATTGATGAATTGGTTTTGCTGTAGCAAATTCTGTTTTCATTTGATCAAAAGTTTTCATCTGCGTGCGGTGTCGATATCTATCAATCGCCTTAACGATCTGTTCAGGAAGTCCTGTCGGATCACTAATTAATTCGTTTGACAGCTTTTGCAATAAAGTAGAATCCGAAAGCACTTTATCTGAAAACAGCTTGCCTTGAGTTCTAACTAAAAGATCAAAGTAAGCATCTGTTAAAGCACTGTCAAGCATGCTTGACAGTAATGTTTCATGAACTTGAAGGCCTAATAGATCGCCGTAACTCAATATATTATCAAATATCATACGAATATTTTCACCTAGTAATTCTTTTACTTGCTCAACATCATCTCCGTTTGGGTAAAACGCTTGAATTAACAACCAATCACCAATGTCAAAGATTTCTGAACCTATTGCATCTTTCATGCTAAAACATTGTTGTGGAAATACTGCATACTTGGTGACATTTGTTAGGATTTGAGCTAGTTTATCAATTTCTGATTTAAGAAACTCAATTCTTGTTTGAAATGTATCTCCGGAAAGACTTGACCACAAATTATTAAGCAGTGCTACTCCATCTATCTGGTACAACTCATCCAGACCTATTTTTCCCTTGATAAGTTCAAGCTCTTGTTGTCTCAATGGTTGTCTTGGATCAAAAGCTTTTGACACAATACCTTCTTTGGGCTCTACTTTTGACGTATTTGTTGGGAAATCTTTACGTAATGCTTCTTGTGGATTTATTCCAATGTGTGTGCAAAGTTCAGAAAATACCCATTTTACAAAATCTCTTTGATATACAATCGCTTCTTCTTGAGTAAATCTATTGCCCGATATAGCACACGCCACAATTGGATCACGCAGCAGAGTATAAACATCGCCTCTAAAAGGCAAGTTTGCATATTCAACAATTTGGTAAAAACCTATTTTGTCAAAATATAAATTGATTGCTTCCTGATCACTTAGCTCTACTTTGCCAAATCTGATACGAACTTCTTCCCGAATCTGTTTAATTTGATCTAACCGTATTTCATCGTGAACCTCCCAAGGTTCACTGTATGCTAATTTTATATCAACAACCTTTCCTCCTGTTTTTGTAGGAATCACAGTCTCTTCCATGCGTGCCACTATTAAATCTTTCTTTTGGAATAACTCACATATTGTTGGTGAATTTTTTGAGGGACGTGCAAAATATGCCAGGGCCTCGCTATCTTCTGCTGCAAATAACAATCTGTGTCCTTTTGTGTTATCACTGTGGGTTACAAGAGGTGGCAAATATGGATGTTCTTGATCTCCAATACCTTTAAAGTATAAATAACCTTCGTTATCTGGATTTTTAATTAATATTGCTCTTGGTGGAGTAAATGGTCGTTCGCTTCCATCTATTCCTGTTTTTGTAAAGTAACCCGGGAATGATGGTCTGACAAATGCATCGCCGGGTTTTGCATCTAGTGGATCTTGGATTACGTCTTTGACATAAGGTAAATACAATTCATCGTTCTCATGACCGGGAGGATAGACAATTGTTGCTCGAAGAAAGTGATATCGCGCATTATCATATTGGTCTTTACTTTCAATTGAGCAGTAGCTACCAGTCATCTCCCGGGGCAGATTTTGATAAAGCGATGATTCTGACATTTACATTTATATCGATGATAATCTAATCAATTTTACATTGGACCAAAATAGCCTGAGTAACCATATGTATCCATCTCTTCCTGTGTTAAATCTCTAAAAGAGTCTGTCTGTGCATCATAAACGGCAATTCCATTTAATGTCATTCCTCCATCAGCGCCGACAATTAACTCATGGTCATTTATCCATTCGTATGCTCTATTTACTGTGAATGTAATCCCATAATTTTGCATTGTAACCTCTCTATCATTGAGTCGAGTCATTCCTGCAAAATTTTCATTGTAAACATACCAGTCATAGATTTCACCGATATTTTCACCTCCTACGTTTTGTATGTATCCTACAAAAACTCTATATGTAAGCCATCCGCTGTCATTATTTGTGATAAGCTCTGCTACATTGCCTTCTCCATGAGCCTCTGCAATTTCTTCTACGATAACTGGCTCCTGTGTATCTTCTGTCTCATAGTATATTGTTCCATCAATAAGCTCATAGTTCTTGCCTGTTAATACTTCAGTGTCGTCGGTATCTTCGATTTCGGTATCACTATCATTGTTATCATCAGCGATTTTGGTGTTATCGTTGTCGGTTGTTTGCTCGATTTTTCCCCAATTATTAAAGTAGAGAAAAGTAAAAACAACAACAGCGAGTATTACTGCTCCGCTTAGAAATCCAAGAATAAATTGACCTAGACTATTTTTCTTTTTATCCATTTTATTTTTTTCTGATAAATTAACTAGTGTTTGAGTCTTTTCCTGAAGTTCTCTGCCAAGCGCTTGGCTGAAATTGACATCAGGATCAACATCGTCTAGAAAGCTTTTTATCTTGCCTTCTACACTAGTTAATGCAGAATTGTTATTTTTAGTCACATCCATATTATCCATTATATTATGTTTAAGATTTTTTTAGCATTTTAGTTAAATATTTTATTCCTCTATAGTAACGCATTTTGGCTAAAGATTCTGATATATCAAGATTATTTGATATATCTTTAAAGGTCATCTGGTCGTCGATTTTCATGAAAATAATATCTTTTGACAGTGTATCAAGTTTTTCGATAAATTCTCTAAATTTTTCAGCAAATATCTGATTATCAATATTTTCTACATTTTCATCATTTTCCGGGATGTTCTCGTCAAGTTCGTTATCAAGATTTATACAATTTTTGTCTTTATTTCCACGCCACTTTTCATTAATGCAGTTTCTCGCAATTGTATATAGCCACGGGAGTAATGAATAATTGTAGTTTTCCTTTAACTCGACTTTTGTAATATTTTCTATTGCTTTTAGAAATACCTGGCTGGTTATATCTTCTGCTGATTCTTTTTGCAGGTTTAAGCGAAAGTAACAGTATTTGTAGATTTTCTTGAAATACTTTTTGTAGAAAAGTTCAAAATTTGTAAGATTTTCTTTAACTAATTCAAGAATTTGGTTATCCTTCATCTCCATGGATTAATAATATCATCAATGAAGGCAATTGGTACAGAATGTGTGATACAAGTTAATACTGGGCCTGGACAATGAAAAGTTTTTCAGGTTATTATGAATATATTATTTTACTTTTAAATGTAACAATATGAGTGAAAAGATAAATTCTGATAAGGACAAAGTGATTTCAAAAGTTGTGTCAGAAAATACACAGACAAATCCAAAACCGAAGAGTAACAAGAGGTTTCTTTGGGCGGGAATAATTGTCTTTGCAATAATAAGTATTATTGCTGTAACTACTACTGTAATTTTGTATAAAAATCAAAATTCAGGAGAAACTGCGGCTGATAACAATTCCGATAGTTCCAAACTTCATGGAGAGCTAATTTATATTGAAGGGACAGTTGAGTATAAGGAAAAAGACAAAGATGACTGGGAAAAAGCAAAGGAAGGAATGGTCGTCTCAGAAGAATTTATCATAAGATCGGCAGATGATGGCAAGGCGATTATTAATTTGGACGATGGAAGCGCTGTAAGGTTAAACAACTCTTCAGAGATAACCCTAGCGTCAATGAATCCAGATAAAATTGTCATATCTAATAATCAGGGAGAAATCTATACTCGAGTTGTAGAGAGTGAGCGTGAATTTATTGTTAATGTTGAGGATACGTCGTATATCTCCTTGGGAACAGCGTACAAAACTACAAACAGTGAAGATGTTAATAAAGTTGAAGTTTATCATAGTAAAGTCTCTGTAAATGAAGAAATATCCGTTGATGAAGGAAATAGATATTATGTTAAAAATTCTTCAGATCCTGCTAAAGAAGGTGTACCTGTAGAACTTACAAAAGAAGAATTAGAATCGGATAAATTTGTAGTTTGGAATAAATCACTAGACGAGAAAATATCTGATTTCAAAGATAAACTCGGAGTTCTATCGCAAATACAAAGCACTCCAGAGACAGCGAATTCAGAAGATAATGCAACTGAAGGTACTGAGCCGTCACCAACTCCTACTCCAACAGGTAGTATCTGGTTAACTGGTTCTGCAACAGAAAGTGGTGTTTACCTAGCTTGGTCAATTTCAAATCTAGATGCTCCATACGGTTTTAAGATTGTGAAATCTACTTATGCAAACCCAGTATATCCAGGAAGCTATTATATTTACCTTTCTGGAAGTGGTAGTCGAAATTATACCTGGGCAATGACAGATGGCGTTACTTATCATTTTCGAGTTTGCCAATACCTTGGTAATGGTACATGTGGAACCTACAGTAATGACATTGTTGTTACTGCTCCGGCAAAAGCTGAACAGCCACCAGTATCATCAGTAAGTTCAATAAGTGCCAGCAGTAATGGTAACGGAACTGTGAGTTGGTCAGTTAATGGAACAGCAACCATGGGCTTCAAGGTTGTATGGTCGAAGGTTTCAGGGCCAACCTACCCAAATCGTGGTACTGACAGATATCTTTATTATAGTGATTCAAATACTAGAACATCTGGTGTTATGGAGGCCTTTGATGGTCCTGGTACCTATTATGTTCGAGTTTGCGAGTATCTTGGGGGTGCTTGTGGTGTGTATTCAAACGAGGTAGCAGTTGAGTTGTAAGGAATTGAAAATGTTGTAGATTTTGAAGGGAGGGATGCGCCGTACGGCGCATCCCTCCCTTTCATAACCTTAACTTAAGCGGTAATATTTATTCTTTATTTTAGTCAAAAAATCTTTTAAATACCCGTCCAATTTGAAGTGTAATCCAAAGGTGCTGCTGTTTGTCTTTACCTCTTAGTAATTTCAATGTCTTCCATGTTCCGTCAGAATTTTGCTTATCAATGAACCACTGCATTGCCGTTTGTATCTGTGGTTCTTCTCTCGAAAATCCTATTCTTGAGAGGCTATCGAGTGATGCTAACAAATCAGTAAACCAGTAAGGAAAAGAAAACCCTGTCCAATAGCTTATTGCACTTCTGTCGATATATTTATCTCGTTTAAAAAAACGACTGAGCAAGAGCTCTCCAGCCTTTTTAACTTCAGGTCGTTTGTTATATTTTGGATGCACTGATAATCCTCTCAATACACAGCCAGTGATCAGATGTGAAAACGGTTTTGTTCGATCTGGTTCAATAACAATTGGACTATGAACTACATCCATATATTTTGCATCAACAGTTCTCAAAGGGATTGCCCAGGCACCATCATCTTGACGCATTTTAAGAAGCCAATCCAAGCTTTGAATAACTCTTTTATCGTCAATATATCCTGCTTTAATTAGTAATTCACTAATCATCGGAGAATATGTTGTGGCATATTGAGTTCCATAAATTCCGCGAAAATCGCCATCCTTTGTCTGATTTGAAAATAGATACTCAGCTGCATTTTGAATTGATTGATTATCTTTGTTAAATCCAAACTTCTCTATAAGAAAGCCTATTTGTCTAAAAGTTTCCAATTGGTCGTATCCGTTTCGATCTCTTGCATCTTTAACTTTTCCTCGGTATTCCCATGAGCCATTGGCTTTCTGTTTTGAGATAATTTTGAGAGCATCTTTTGATTGCCACAAACTATCGACAGCTCCAACTTTTTGATCGAGTAGATCTTTTTTGGCAAAGTAAATCAATGATTCATTTTGGCTTGATAGCAAGGGTTTTATGAGGTCGTATTTAAATGTTTTGAGAAATGTATGCATCATTAATGATATAACTACATTAAAGAAAGCTTAATTGTTAATTTGATGTAAACTCCTTTATTTTAAGAAACCTGGTAACTTAAAAGCTGCTCTATGAATTGCAGTGTTGTAATATGTAAGATTTCTGATCTTTAAATCCAAAATATCGCACTCTGGATCATATAGCTTTGATGCAACAGTCATAATATACACATTGTCCATCAGTTAACAAAATTCCTTTGTCTGTTCAAACATGACCAAAGATAATAATACTTATTATACTCAAAATATAAATTTTGAAACAGCTAAATCTCAATGATTTGCTCAAAGATTCCAGACTATCTATCTATACTTATTGTATCAACAAATCTATAATATTGAAGATATATTATTTACATGTGAATTCTAAATGAGGATGGAACTTTCAACTTTCGAGAACCCAGAGTCTTTAAGAACAAAAGAAATTGACGCAGCAACAGAGTTTATTGTGGTACACGGAGGAGGAGTTACTTCGAAGCCAATGGAATTCGAAGGATTAACAACATATCTGGGAGGGTTTTCTATGGTACGAACACTTGCTGCCATTGAGTATGCGAAATATCTAAATACACAAAGAGATCAACACCCGATAATTATTGTTACTGGTGGATATTCGAATGCAGAATCCAATATTACTGAAGCTCAAGCTATGGCTATGGTAGTACATCATTATCTGCCAGAACAAGTTGTGCTTCAAGAACGTCAATCTATTGATACTTGGGAAAATGTGTTGCTGCTAAAAGAGCTATTGATTGCAAATAATGCTTATACAAAAATACAAGATGAGAATACACCGCTTACGGTTTTAACTTCTGGAAATACCTCAGTATATGATGGTTTTGCTGCAAATCTACGTACAGGTCTAAATCAATTTGGACATCATGTATTTAGATCGCACATATTTTTTGAAAGCTTGAGGCAAGAGTCGATAAACGTGAGAGTTATTCCTGCAGAGCTTATATTACAGAGATTAAACCCTAACTTGCTTGCGAAATTGAGCCAAAATAAGGATTTTTTAAAAAGTTTAATTAACCGTATAGTGTACCACTCTATAGAAGTTGGGTCATCTGTATTGATCTCTTACTTAGGAAGTTTGGGTATTCGAATTACCAATGTGTTTGCACGAAATTTGCGCAGTTTGGCAGAACGAAGATGAGCAGCAAAGAGAACTTCTGTAATTAAGTTTTCCTTCCAAGTATGTGTATTTTTAAGAACTATAAAAAACCACGAATCCATACCCTATAGCTCGTTGCAATGGGATGTTGAAAGATCTATAATATTAGTTATGGGGATACATGATGTGTCGGAAACAACCAACGATAGAAAAGCTTTGGATATAGGCTGTGGCAATGGTAGCTCAGCAGGAGCATATGATTCAAAGTCGGGGAAATGGATTGGAATAGATATTGATGGTTCACATATACCAGAGATGAGAACAAAATATCCAGATGCAAATTTTTTGATTGCCGATGCAAACCACTTACCATTTAAAGATGGGTCTTTTAACACAGTTCTTGCATCACATGTTTGGGAACATGTATCAAATCCAGATCTTGCAGCAGCCGAGATTGTACGTGTTGTTGAAGCCGGAGGAAAAATTGACGTAAGGGTTCCGCATCCAACATATGAAAATCTATATAGAAAATTAGGAAACCCTACTCCTCACAAGCAGACGTTTAGTACTGATGCGTTAGTAAGAATTTTCAATATTCCCAATGTGAAAAGAGAAGACGTTAAAATAGACAAATGGTGGGCAGCGGCATCCATACTCGCAAGATCACTTTTCTACAGAGTTGGTGGCGATTTATTTATCTTCGATCAAGAGATCGGAGTTTGGAAACCTAAACCTGAGTCTCATTGTGCAAACTTTATGAATACTGTCATTGAAGGATGTCTAAGTATCTTTGAACGAGCTGCCAGGTATGGTGATAAAATTGGTATAACACTTTTTTTAAACAGGATCATCCCCTTTGAGACAAGATATCAAGGAACCAAAGAGTAGAATATTTGCATTATTTTTCCCATTCCTCTCTTCTTTTTAGAAGATGGATGGCAATATTGAATCTTGTAGCTCAAAGAGAAAATCGTCCATTCAACTGAGTTTTATTTCTTTAGCGTATCCTATAAATCCCATAAAGACTTTATAAGTGTCAAGAAAAACAAACCAAAGGACTTACACCACAACCAAATTACGCATTTAAGCGTTAGCCACTAACCGTATAGGTTTGGCTCTATTGGTAGGTTGTGGTTGCCTCTGGTTTGATTTTAGTGAAAGAAGCCGATGACGGCTTCAATCACCTGAACAATTATAGCCGCCAGTAAGGCAGCGGCTATAATTCCAACAAGTATCCAATTGGAATACTTGCCGAGATTGAATGGGAGAGTATTTCTCCCAAACTCTTCTTGTTGTTCTTTTTCTTCTTTGTCCTCCATTTTTCTCCTTTCACGCGTCAGAGAAGTGTTTGTCCGCCCTTGGCGAACGACGCGAGATTCGATTATCCTCCTTTTCTTCTCCCTGCTGCCATCAGTTAGTTCTTATGTAGTTAGAAGTCAGTGTATTGACAGGAGTTTCTATTATAAAGAAACTCTTTGTGTGCAACTCTGGTAGCAATAGGGAGAAGAAAATTTGAGAGATCGACTCGAATCGATTCGTATTAGGTTTATTCGAGGCATGCCAAATTTTTAGTTGTAAGTCCTTTGGTTGTAAAAGGGTAGACAAATAATACTTATTTAGTTCTGATTGATACTAAAAAGCGTCTGTGATTATACAGGAATTAGAGAATAAGTCTACTGCCAAATACGGGACAAGCTGAACCTTATATTTACTATAGGGTCTAAAGAATGTAAAGCAAGAATAGCTATGTCAATATATGCCTCTATACCGAGGTATTTATAAAGTAAGTCCTACAGGTACTTGTTTTTTTATGTAATTGAATATTGAGTAATTTGGTTTAGCGTATTTGAACGAACTTCTCGGTTGAATGATATTTTACTCCAGAATTTTTTTCCAAATTCATCCCAATTATACTTTATTTGCGTTACGTTTTTGCCCTTCTCTAATTGTAGATGAAAAACAGAATTACTTCTTATCACAAAAACTTTGAAATTAGGACTTTTTATAAACACTTTTGTGTTCCTTTTATCGTTTTCTGATGGACCACATGGTTCGCCTATGTTGGGAACAGGATGAGTATGAATGTGCAACGTAGCTTTATTTTCGTAATCTTTATAACGTCGATTGTATCGGAGATATTTATCTTCGTTTCTTCAGTTAAATGTCTTTCCATAAACAAAAGCATAGCATAACACATTCTTGTCAATAATCGTGAACTATGGGGTAGAATGTCTTGTGGTCTTATAGTATAATATGGCTATTATGATTAATAATACCTTTGGTGAAACTGTACGTATTGCACAAACATTTGCTGAATTTGATCACACAATTTCAGATCAGGTCTCTATTCTTAAAAAAGATCCTAACGTGAAATTAATTCTTGAAAAGTTTGGCTTAGAATTAGATCAATTAGATACTTTCTTTGTTTTTGGTCCTGCTATTAAAGTTTTAGTATGGGCTTATTGCAGAATGAATAAAGATTCAATTGATTCAATGGCTAACAACGGGTCATTAATGCCGTTTTCCTTAATTTATAAGCTTTCTGTAGAGCAAGATGACGTGGTAGACTTTGCAAGAGCAAAGGATTACAGATCTGGTTATGGCGATATTGATACTACAAGATATAAATGCAAAGATTTTTTCTGGGACTCCAACCGATTTAAAGCTCAATATAGATTATTTCTTTACTTAATTAATAAAGGGTCTAATCCTGGTAGTGAAGAAGCTTCTAAAATCAATAGAATGGTTGCTAGTGGCTATAGATCATTCTGTAATTCAGATGATAAGCTTTTTGAACTAGCCGTGTATTTAGCACATCACGAATGTCCAGTAGATACTGATATTGTTTCCATTTTTGAAAATTTAAGATATGAATCTTTCGGTAAGTTTGCTGAAGTTTTTGGTCATATTGCAACACATTGTAGTCTAAGCGAAGAATTGAAGGCTAGGCTAGTTGCACTATATCAAGTGACGGAGATTTATGATGGATTAATAGATATGGAGGAAGATCGAGGCACTTGCATAAGTTTGCCAATGGCAGCAGAAATTTATGATAGACAAAAAGGAAATTCTCCAGGGACGACTCTTTCAAAAAAATTATCGGAATATGAAAATATTATTGATGATCCGAAAGTCACGGAAACTCTACGATTTTTATCTCGTTTATATGGAATTGTATACAAAATCGGACATTTTTCTTGGCTCAAGAAGTTGTTTAAAGGAAGGTTTCTTATGAGTACAATGGATGAGCCATACTCGTAAGTAGGATACTTGAATTGATTTTCTTCACCATACTCCTCATCATACTTTGTTTTTATTTCTGACCTGTCGATGGATTGTGATCTTATGCTCCTACTAAATTTGAGCAAATATATGTATCAATGTCAAGATTAAAAACTCTTAAAATATGCAGGTCCTTGTATACAGATATATTTTCAATTGTTACCTAAACCAATCTTTCACCACCATTGTAGCTTTACAATCGTCCTCATTGTACTCCACAATCCTCTTCATAATATCTTGGTCTCCACTCTCTACAAACTCGTTGTACCATTTAATTGAGTTTGCACCTGATGGTTCGGTATCTCTCCATTTAAATCCAAGATATACAGCAATTTCCTTGATGGAATAGCTTGATAATGGCCAATCTGTGTATTTATCGATAACATCGTTGTAGAGGTTAATTACATTCTCATTATCAAAGAATTCTTCAAGCTTGTCCTCGGAAATGACTTCAGGATATTTTTCTCTAAGATGTTTATACATGGTCTTTTCATAGCTTCCATAGTAGTAAACTGAGTAGGAACCTTCTAGTCCATCAATGTACTTCCAGAAACCTGCCCATGCTTCTTTTTCTTCTTTTGGACTGACATTTTCAGCAAGGAAATATACAAATTTCTCGCCTTGCTTTGATCGTTCCCAAACTCCATGGAGATATACATGATCTTGGGTGGGATCTGCTTCTATATCAAAGAAAAGTTCATGATCAACTTTTGGAAAATCAAATGATCTATAGGCAACTGGCTGCTTTGTAGTTCTAAATACTCTTGCTCGCTGAATAACAGTGCTTAGTGTGGATTCACCTATTCCGACAAGGAAGTTTTTGCTTTTGTTTGATAATGCTTGAGTTAAATTTATATTTAGTAAATCTTCAACAGTATTTATTTCTAGATCTTCACGCAATGTGTCTCGAATACTTCGTCCTAATCGATATATCTGTGTCATATCGTCATTTTCTTTTATCCAATTTTTGCAGCTGCTGTACCAAGGGCATAATTTACAGATACTACTTGATGCTGGCTTGTTTTCTGTTTTATTCTGCAAAAGAAGCAAAACTTCTTCTTTGATTTGTATGTAATATTCCCAAAACGTCTGAGGTGTACGAGCTCCCATCGGATTATCAAAGGTATATTCGACTTCCTTGTTATTTATGTCAATAATGCGGCCCTCTCTGCTGTACGAATAGCCCAGGCGCTCAAGAATGTCTGTATACAGGCAAAGCTGAACTGCATAATGCTTCTTCGGCTTGCCAGTCTCATCCTCTTCGTTGTTTGCGCCTTCATATCCTTGGCCTGATTTAATATCAATTGCCATGTATTTATTAGGGTTTGAAGAAACTTTTCGAAGTAAATCTGGTTCACCCCTTAACTCATCTTTAATAAGTTGACCATGGTAGATAAGTTGTACACCATCCTGCATAGCTTGCAGGGTTTTGGCGGCCCGTTCCTTATATGGATATTGCTCCATGTCTTCGAAAAGTCCCAGCTTGGTTACAATTGATTCCTCGTGTAAAACACCTTTTTCCCAAAGAAGCTTTACAAATTCGTTTGGCTCAAGTTTTTCTGCAGGGTTACCATATTTGTCGCGCCATGGCCTGTGTGGACACTGGATGTAGTTGTAAAGAAGAGATGGGGTTATGTACATGGTTGCTTTGTGTTTTTATTTACTTTTTTTGTTAATTTTTTAATATTTTCAAAATAATCTTTTTCAACGGGTGACAGGGTTTTAAGCTGATATTTTTTGTATTCTTTTTCTGCTTTCTCTAAAGCTTTTTTATGGCTTATAGCACCGGCATTTATTAATTTCCCTTTACCATAAATATTGGAAAATTTATCAAGTTCATTTATCCAATCCTGCATCTTCATTTCTTTATGCTCCATAGCCTTAAGTTCTGCAAGATCAAAAAATGCTGAAACCAAACGATTTAATATTTGCACTTCATCTTTGTTTAGATAATTTTTGGCAATGGAGATATCTTTTTTCACAGGAATAGCACCGGTAAATGTCGTTAAACCCATGAATTCTTTTTCGGCGTCTGCTCTAGAGTAAATAAGCTCTGGAGCAGTTTGTTTGTTTACAGCGTAGTGTAGTTTGTTCTGTACTGTTGCAAAAAATCTAATTGATTGCTCACTTTTGGGGTCATAGTCAATACTTGTGGCATACAAATCAAGAACTTGCCTGTACAAAACCTTTTCACTACTTCTGATGTCTCGAATTCTTTCAAGTAGCTCTTTCCAGTATATACCACCTGAGTTACCTTTAAGACGATCGTCATCCAGTGTAAAGCCTTTAATAATGTACTCTCTGAGCCTTTGTGTCGCCCATTTGCGAAATTCTGTACCTCGTAGAGATTTAACTCGATATCCAACGGAAATTATGACGTCGAGGTTATAAAAATTTGTTGGTTTTGTAGAAAAATCGGAATTTCCGATTTTCTTAATAGTTTCAGCTTCAAGTAATTCACCTTCAGAGAATATATTGAGTATATGTTCGTTTATTGTAGATCTGGATTTTTCAAACAGTAAAGCCATCTGTTCTATTGTTAGCCAGACTGTTTCGTTCTCTAAAATGACATTAACTGAAATTTTTGCATCAGAAGCCTTAAAGATGATGATTTCAGAGGTTTCATTTTGATTTTTTACTTCATTTCTTTTCACATGAATAAGTATAATGCTTGATTGTTAAAAAATTATTAAAAATTGAAATGGGCAAGTTTTTTTTTGTTAGATTACTTAATAATCCCCCAATTGTTAAAGAAATACTGCATTTCATTTTGCAAATTGCCCAGATAAACCTTGTTGTCTCTGAATTTTATGTTAATCCTATATCTTTTTCCGTGGCCAACCTCATGAATTACTTTCTGAGACACTAATTTTTCCATTTCAAGGTAAGGAATAATGAGATAGTTGTTCTCTTCTTCTCCATGTAAAACAAATATGTAATAAATATTTCCAGAATCGTGTCTTTCAAATGAAGCTTTTCTTACATCAAAGACATAAGTATTAAAACTGCTTAGGTTTGAGGTTTTGACTTGAATTCCAAACATTTTTCCCTTATAAGTTGCAACGATATCAAGTCCCACATCAACACTCATAATGCTTGCATTGAATCCTCTAAATAAAAGTTCAGAGCAGACTACATGTTCTCCGGCTTTACCTGTATAACCACTTTCGATTTGGATTCTCTCCTCTGCTTCTTCATCCCTAATCTGTGCAGCTGTACTTATTGTCCCTTTTTTATTATGGTTAAGCGAATACGTTGCAGGGGCAGTTTGAATGAAATCTGATGCTTCTCCTTTATTTTTAATATCCATTACTAATTGTGCATTCATCGTAGCATCTGGAGTTTTACCTTCTGTTTCAAGAATTCCAGCTTCAAGCGCAAGCCTTGTAATCTCTTTGTAATGTAATGGAGTTTTGGCTTTCTTTAATATTTGTTTTGCAGATTCACGAAATTTGTTCATTAATTATGTCATTCTCAATTATTATAACTTCATTTTTGTTAAGAGCGCATATTTTATATATATGTAAATTTATTTTGTCTTCGATTCTCTTAATTTTTTTTCCTATCAGGGAATGATGACTTGTGGAACTATCGATATTCAAATTTTTATAAGCAAGAATTAGCTGTTCTACAAGGTTAGATATGTGTAATTGATCTTTACTAGTAGCTTTAGGAATAGGTAATATTTGTGCATTCTGGTTTCCTATATGTATGGTAAGCTGAGAAAAAGACACTTGATAACGATGGAAATACCAAAGCATTAATCTTGAATTTAACACAGCTAAAATATATTTAATGTTATACGACGTGTCTTTAATGAAAATATTTACAACTGTATCTAAGGTATAATAACCGTTAACGTCAATTGCTGCTTTAATACTTACATTTCTAAAATTCCCAAATAAAGGTTTTCCAATTCTTCCTATAAGTTCTTGTAAAACAATCTTTTCATTATTTTGCCAATTGAAACTCTCTTTAATGAAGGATTTAGAAGCATAACGTAAACTCTTGATATAATACCTATTTATATCGCGTCCTCCAAGTACAACACAATCATTTTTTTCAGAACTGACATATTTATTTATGTTAATACCCCTTCGGGATTCACAAATTTCATTGAGTTTTATTGAATTTTTTTTTATCTTCTTAATTATCGATAATGATAAATCATCTAACCATATAGCAATTCTATCATCCGTAAAAGCTAATGGGTCTGACACGGTCTTTGTTCTAAACTCATCTTCTACAGTATAACCAGTAGCAAGTATAAAATTTGTTGAATAAAATTTTCCTTTACGAGTTATTATTATAAGTGACTCAAGTTGTACACCAGATTCATAAAAAGACTCTGAGCTATCAATAACTACCTGAGGAATTGAATTTTCTATAAGGATTTTTCTAATGGGACGTAAATTAGGCACATAAGCAAGACCTTTAGGAACAATAAAACCTAAATACCCATTCTTTTTTATATGATTAAGTGATTTTTCAATAAATAAATATGCAGAGTTATATGATTTATCTTTAAAGTTTCGTATAGAATAATATTCCTTTTCTTTAGTACTAACATAAGCACCCCACGGCGGATTCCTAATTACCGCATCAAACCCACCTTGTTTTCCACCGCGGGCGGACTTACGAAATACTTCAGCAAACTCTTTATTCCAGTCAAATGCATTAACCTTCTTGATCTCTTCCTCTGTGACAGTACTTAAATCCTTGTCGTTCCAATAATCGCTACCGATCAAGCTATTTCCACATTTAATATTTGAGCTGAGATCTGGAAGGATTCGCTCCTGAAAAAGCATGAGCTGATTTGAAATTGATTCTTGATTCTCATTTTCCAGCATCTTTAATGCTAAACTAAGCTTTGTTACCTCAACTGCTTGAGCGTCGATATCTACGCCATAAATATTGTTAAGCATAATTCTCTTTTTCTCCTGAGTTGTAAGAAGCCAGTTAGTTATATCATCGCTTTCTTTCTGGAATATAGTGCCTTTCTTTTCAAGCTTTTTCTTTTCTTTATCATCTTGCTTCAAATAGTAGCTTAGATGCCAATCTAGTAAATATTCATAAGCACCAAGAAGGAAGCTTCCACTTCCACAAGCGGGATCAAGTATTTTCAACTTTGAAACTTCTTTTGGAGTCTTGCGTTTAACTAGCTCTCCTACGGTATTTTTTACGATGTAATCGACAATGTATTTTGGGGTATAGTAGACTCCACCTGCCTTCTTGACCTCGGGCTTTTCCTCTACTTTTGCATTGTGTGACGATGTTAATCGTATAACTTTGCCAAGAAACTGTTCATAGATGTTACCAAGCACTTCTACACCAATAACATCAAATACATAAGGTGAGGTCGGATAATAAAGGTGTTTCAATATTTTATCCAAAACATTATCTGAAATGTGTAACAATGGGGTAAGTGTGTCGGCTGTAAAATCAAATAGATTGCTATTGTATTTTTGCTGTGCGTTCTTAAAGTATTTATTAAGCTCTCTATATGAATTGTTTGATGATACTAACTCTTGCAATCTTTTATATCTCTCAATCCCCCGATCTTCTGCAATTCTTAAGAATATGAGTCGGTCAATTATCTTTTGAACTGCTAGATTAAGTTCTTCGACAGTTAATGCTGCATTGTTTTTGGCAATGTCTTTGGCAAGCCATTCACGCCACTTTTCAATCTCGCTAAGGAATGATTTATCAACAACCTGTTTTCCGCGTTTTTCCTTTTCTGCATATCTATCAAAACTGCCCTTTAGTATCGATTCTTTTGCAAATGTATCATAAAGCTTTTCCCATATATCAGGGTATTGATCATAGGTGTAATACTCAATTCTGCTAACAGATGCTATATCTGAAGATTTGGGGGCTATTGCTGTATCGTAAATTGCAAACTCTTCAAAATCACTTAGTAGTGAAACGGGAAGATGTGCACTCCATGCATAGCGCCTAAGCTGCAGAGCTGGATCATAATCCGTCTTGATTTTTATAACTGGTTTCTTTGCCTCTAGAAAGAACTTTCTTTGGCCACCAATTCTAAAAGAATAATCTGGAGCTTTTGGCTTGCCCTCTATTTCAACCTTATCTTCATGTACTACTTCTTTGTATTGCTCAGCATAGCCTTGCTCATTGTACATATCCCATCCAAGTGCATTGAACATTGGATTAAGGAATTGTTCTCTTAGCTGAGCTTCATTAAACTGTGTATCGGATTTGGCCTTGTACTGATCGATGTTTCGACCAAAAACTTCAACTAATTGGAAAATCTTATCCTTAAATTGTTTGCGTTGATCCATCTTTCCTTAAGATCATATATTTATAAACGTATTGTACAACAAAGAGATTACTGGCACAAAAAAATGCTTAATGCCCTGGCTTGGCAGATTTATTGTAGAAGTGAAGCCTCGAGGGTTAATAACACTCGGATAGCCGCTAATCTGATTTTAAGTTTCTTGCTTTTTCTTTATTCAAAAAGTAGCATTACGGTATAGAGAGTATAGACCGTAGACAAATAAATACGAAACTGAGCCCACTAACTCGGCTTGAAGGCTGGAGAATTTTCTTTGATTTGTGGCTATGCAGGCCTTTATTAAATTTTCATTAGACTCCTATGCCAGTCAAATACGTGAAAGATACAGAAGGCATGTTTCCAAGATATTCGAAGGAGCCGATTTTACCTATGACGAAAGAGTTTGTCGAAAACAAATCAAATGATTTTCATAAAGACAATGATCTTCGCTGGGAATCTTACTACAAAGATGGATGTGAGATTGATAAACATCTTGAAAACGAGCCCATGAGAGTTTTATACCGTGATATTCCAAAAATGAAATGTTTAAAATGCGGTAGCCAAAAGACAATAAAGATTATTTATGTTCAAGGTAATATTCATCCTATGTGCGGCGACGCTTATTACGATGTTGAAATTTTTTGCTCTAAATGCAAGGTTTACTGTGCTTTTTCTTATGCGGAAAATTAAAAAGCTAAACAAAAACGATGAGGGTATACCCGACTATTAGTGATTTTTATTCATGTCTCTTTACACGGATGCACTCTTTTTTAGATAACTTCCAGTCGGGAATGTAGAGTTCTCCATTAGCATCAATGGAGTGCCCTCAGCAACGATCTCTCCTCCTTTATCTCCTCCATATGGTCCTAAATCTATTAGCCAGTCAGATTGAGCAATAAATTTAAGATTATGTTCGATTGCAAGGACTGTGTTTCTTGAGTCTACAATTGAATTTAAGAGCTTTAACAAGTTGTCGATATCATAACTGTGCAATCCGGAGGTGGGTTCATCCAGTATGTATATCTCTCCTTTTTTATTAAGTTGCTTGGCAAGTTTCAGTCTTTGAGCCTCTCCACCTGAAAGGGTATCGTGGCTTTGACCAATTTCAAGGTATCCAAGACCAACCTCTTGTAATGTTTTTAAGCCTTTTTTAATATCAGGATCATCGAAAAATTCAAAAGCCTCATCAACTGTCATTTGAAGTACATCTGCTATTGTTTTTTCTTTGTAGCAATAATCAAGGACGTTTTGCTTAAATCGCTTTCCCATGCAAGATTCACATTTGACTGTTACATCTCCCATAAAGTGCATATCAATTTTCTTGTAACCAAGGCCTTTACATTCTGGACAAGCGCCATCACTATTAAAAGAAAAGAGTTTTTTGGATATGTTATTACTTTCTGCAAACAGTTCCCTAATATTGTCAAAAATATTTATATATGTTGCCAAATTTCCTCTTGCAATTCCTGATAATTGCTTTTGATCAACAACTACAACCTGATCTGTATACTTCTTTGCGAATACATCCATAAGCAGCGAGCTTTTACCGCTTCCAGATACCCCTGTGAATGTACACAACACGCCAAGTGGTACTTGTACAGATACATTCTTGAGGTTATGAATATTTGCATTTTCTACTGATAGATATTTTGAAGGAGTTCTTGTGTTCTTTTTAATATTAATACCTGAACTTGTCAGATAAGATGCTGTAATAGATTTTGAATTTGTGATCAAACCTTTTAATTCACCCTGATAGATAATTTCACCTCCATGAGTACCAGCCTTGGGTCCAACTTCTATTAAATAATCTGCTTGCCTCATAACATCCTCGTCGTGTTCTATGATAATTATTGTATTTCCCTTCTTTTTTAATCCTTTAATAATGGAAAGTATGTTTTCTCTATCATAACTGTGCAATCCTGAAGTAGGCTCATCGATAATGTAAACAATTTCAATCAGATCGTTTCCTAGCTCTCTTGCCAACTTCAATCTCTGAGCTTCGCCTCCGGAAAGTGTGTCCAGGCTTCTGTTTATTGTTAAATATTCAAGTTTTACTTTAATCAAATTTTCAGTTGTCTGGATGATACGATTGATTAATTCTGTAGCGCCTGAGATATTCAAAGTTTTGATTTTATCTATGAAATGGTTGAGCTGGAGATTTACGTAATATCCAATGTTTTCTCCTGAAATCGTTGATTTAAGTGCTCTTTCGTTTAATCGTCCGCCATGACATAGTGAGCAAGGTTGCATTGAGATATAGGGTTTATCTGACTTTTCTTTTCTCTCTGATTGTCCTCTTAGGTCACTTGCTCTGTTTTTTAGTCGAGTAATGATTCCTTCATGAGAAAATCGCTGGATGAAACCTTGATCCTGATTGCTAAGTTCAACCCTTTCCGTGTACAAAAGAAAATGCAACTCTTCTTCAGAGTAATCACGTATCTTCTTGTTCATATCAAGCTTTTTTGAAGAGTCAAGAACATTGTACAATCTCTTGCCAGGTTTGTAGTTATTATGCTTTGAAGCTCCCTGAGCAAGTGATTTATCAAAATCAACAATATCATGTGGATCAATATTAAACTCAAAACCGAGACCTTTACATTGTTTACAAGCTCCTTTTGGGTTATTGAATGAAAAGTGGCCGGCACTAAGGCCTTTTTCTGATCCAAAACGTGAGAACAATAATCGAAGATAGGTATAGATCTCTGTCGTAGTTCCAACCGTAGATCTGGGATTTCCTCTTAATCGCTTTTGGTCAATAGAAATTGTTGGTGACAGGTTTTCAATTGAATCTACATCCGGCCGTTGTGTTCTTTTAAGTAGTCTTGCTGCAAAAGTATTTATTGACTCAAGAAACTGTCTTTGCCCTTCGCTATAAAGAATATTGTACGCAAGTGATGATTTTCCACTACCGGAAAGTCCAATAATGCAGGTTATTTTGTTGCGAGGGATATCAACAGATACATTTTTGAGGTTGTTTTCTCTTGCGCCTCTTATTTTAATTGATTTTACTGTAATGTCAGTTGTGGCTTTCATAAATATGATTATAGCATCAAGAATAAGCAATTAAAGTGTATGTGAACTTGGAGTTTTTTCTCGGAGATATATTTATATTGAATGTCCTATTATAAAATAATCTATAAATTTTGAAATCATTAATGATAATGATAGAAGGTTCTTCTTTAGAATCAAATATCTGTAATTGGTAGGCTTGGAAAAGAAAAAGGCAAAATTGAAGCAGAAGCATATAATTCCCAAGAGCCCTAATCATTTGACAATATTGAAAATCCATTCTCATTTTATTACGATCAACAATTATAGAATATCAACTGTCTATATAATGATTTTTGTTATTCTATTTATGGATAATTTCTATACTGTTTATATATTTACCTTGACATACAAATGATCCTTTTGTTGAACAGTGTAAAACTTTTCCAGATTTATTAATAATATCGTTAGTAAGTATGATCTTTGGTTTTGGAGCAAAGTTTGTCACCATTTTTATTTTATTATGAGAAGGATGCCCATATTTATTTTTACGACCAAACGAAAAGATAACACATTTAGGATCTATTTTTTGTAGATGCTTGTCAGATAACGTATTATCTGCCCCATGATGAGGAAATTTAAGAATATCTGCACTTATATCGTTATTGTTGTTACTACATATTCTATTAAAAACGCTCTCATCTGCATCTCCAGTAAACAATACGTTATTAATTTTGAAAACAAGACTGACTTGATTCGATAGATGCTTTTCAAATTTTACTACAATATCTTTAATCTCTTTCTCATTAGTAGTATTTTCGACGAGATAGTTTAATATGTTATAAAAACACAGAAAAAAACTAACCCTATCTAGTGTTTTGTCATCGTCTTCATGTACAACCTCTTTGTGTCGCTCAGCATCTTGCAATTTTGATAAACTGTATAAATGGGTGTATACAACCTTTTGATCGATACAAGATTTTATTTTTTTGTCAATTTCCAATTTACTATTTCTTGTGATTTCAGTAATAATATTAAAAAGCTTTTTAATATTTATATTTTCATTGGGTTTTATTGATTTATAGTCAATATTCTTATAAATAATCCGATGATCAAAAGGTGGGTTTAGTACATTTAATGTTCCTTTATTCCAGGTTATTGAATCGTCTTCACTCCACGATGTAACTTCTTTAAAATCTCTAATAATATTATTCCTACTGTTAGATTTTTTTCCAAGTGATTCATATATCTTTATCATTTCTTCTAAGTATGCTGGGATACATATTTGTTTAACATTAGTGATTAGTTCTCGAAAGATCCCACCAATATGATCTTTATGAGAATGTGTCAATATTAAAGTTTTTATTTTTTTCTGAAATTTATTCAATAGTTTTTCAGTTTCCTTAATTGAATGTCCTGCATCAATAAGGATACTAGAGTAATATTCACCGGATCTACTACCAGATGTTGAACCACATCGACAACTCGACATTATAGGTTCAATTAAAAACATATCTCCTTGTCCTACGTTAAACACTTTCAAATGATTTTCTATAAAGCATAGATTATTAATCATTCGTTTTTGAAAATTCATTTGTTTTCGCTTTGGAATATTTACATAATAATTATCTCAATTATACATGAAATTTCTTTTAAAAATTCCACTTAATGATTGGATTAATTCAATTGAAATATTGTTTAGAAACTCTACGCTGATACGTTATATAGCCTAACAATTTCCTCGCCTCGTGATCTGCTAGCTAATTATAGTAGCACCTGATTGTATCCCTTGCTGTTGGGATCGAATTGAAGACTTTTTCCCATTTTCCCTTATTTCGTACCTCGTATTCCTTGATTAAAAAAGGAATTCCTTTAGCAACATTGAAATCAGGACTACTCATAAATTGCATATGAAGATGTGGCATTGTTGAATTTCCTGAATGCCCAAGCTTCCCTACAAGTTGATTTTGCTCGACAATATCGCCCTTCTTAACCACGATTGAGCCTTTTGCTAAATGAGCTAGCAAAACATACGTTCCATTATTTATCATTGCCAATACATAATTTCCTGCCATTGATTCAATATTGTCGCGAGTTGGTAAAAATTCTTTTGTTGCCTTTCTAATATGGATAAGATCTGAAATCGGGTTTACGATTTTTCGCTCCACAACATCATTTACCATTTTTATAACCTTGAATCTTATAGGTGCGTATATAGGTTGGCCCCATCCGTAAAAATTTGATAATGGGACTCCGATAAATAAATATTTTAAAAAACTTCCTTTGTATGGTTTTCGTAATAGATTTTTTTCATTGACCATGACAAAATCAATGGCATACTTTTCTCCAAAAAGATTAGTGCTGTGACTCGGAACCTTTGTCCCAGGCGAATTTGGTGTAATCCAAACCCCACGAACTGGCATATTAATTATTAATGGATTTTTTATTGTTGATTGTCCAGGCATTTTGATACGTTTCATTATTTTGTGAGTCGCTTAATAATTTTTCTGCTTCTTTCTTGTGAGAATAAATCATGTCGTATACCCATTTATGTTTGATTTTCTGGGATCTCGGACAAATTTTTATCGCAAGTTTAAAAGATTGAATTGCTTCATCTAGTAATCGTTTTATCTTCCATTTATCATTTTCTCGCCTTCAATTAGGATCACCTTTTCTTGTTTCGCAAGTACTAACATATCTTTTGTAAAGCCTTTTTTTGAGCAAAGACAAAAAATCTCATTTCTTCTATTATTGTGCCAAAGAACATTTTTTGATTTTTCTTTAAGCTTTAGATAGATATCTATACCAATCATTTTATTTGACCATTTTACTTCTGAGAAAAGCGCTGTATTGGTAACATTGTCCAGCCCCACTACATCAATTTCGTTATTACTATCCCACCACCGTCCAAGTCTAGTAAAAGAAATTGAAGGAACTGCATCCTGAATAAGCTCTGGAGCAATTTCTTCATAAGATTTTGCTTCAATAATATTAAAATCCTTCTTAAAAGCACTAACAGCTTCCTTCATGTTTCCCAGCTCGATATTGCTTTTAAATGGGAATATGTGTTGAAACCAGAATCTTACAAAATTATCAGATATTTTATAAAGTCCCTTTTTTGACTTATGTGTTTTCTCTTCTGTTACAGGAAATTCTTTTTGAATTAATAATAATCGTTGAAGAACACGAAGGTATTTGTTTACTATTGTCGATTCAAGCTTTGTTTCACCAATTATTTCCGAAAACTTTCTTTTACCTTGAGCAACTGCTTGAAGAATCGCAAGATAATGTTGTGGCTCCCTGAGCTCTTGTTGCAAAAGATACTCTACTTCCGAATACAGATACGATGTCTTATCTGTGAGTGAAGAAAAATTCTTCAGCATTGATAAATCTTTGTTCATTAAGATCAAATATGCAGGCATCCCTCCCAACATTGAATAAATTGCAAAACGTTTCTCAAAAGGTACTTTCGGGAAGAAGGCCGAAGTCTGTCGGAAATTTAGCGGTTTAAGAAGGATTTGCATTGTTCTTCGATCAAAAAGTGGAGATTTATGAGCGAGAGTTTCCTCTTCCATCATACTAATGCTGGAACCGCAAAGAATAATAAATATGTTAGGATTTTGGCTCAAATACTCATCCCATCCTTTTTGAAAGATCGATGAGAGAGCTTTATTACTCTGCACTAGGTATGGATATTCGTCTATTGCTAGAATAAATCTTTTTTTAACTGTTTTTCCAATATATTCAAAAAACTCCAGCCATTCGGAAAAGCCGTTCTTTTCAAGCGAAATGTCTTTAAAATATGTTCCTACGGCGCGACCCAAATCACGAAGAATTGTTATTTCGTTTCTATTATCACCCAAGAAATAAAGTGATGGTTTGTTTTTAATAAATTCTTTTATTAGTGTAGTTTTGCCGACTCTTCGTTTACCATAGATAATGGCAAACTCCGGTTTTTTGTTTCGCCATCTTATCCTGAGAGCTTTTAATTCCTCTATCCTATTTATCATCGTTAGAACGGTCGTAACGTTATGTACTCACGAGTATTATACTCACGAGTGCACAAATTGTAAAGGAGGATTAATGTATCGAAAGGATATCTTTTACACTGATACTCTTATCAATTTTATTGAACAAATTATACCATTTGATGGAGTTAGTACCTGATGTCTCTTTATTTCTAACGTAGGTGCTTGTACAGTGTTTTCTCGTAGCTGCAATAATAGTAAATAGCTTATTAGTACTCTGATAAGGAGCATCAATAATAACTATAAGTCATCTTCGAGATACAATGCAACAAAATCTAAATATAATTTATTGGGTCTATAAGAAGTCATTTTTATTGGTATTTTCCAGAAAACATACAGCAAAAGGAAAGTCTGTAGTAAAAATTTGACATGTTGTTGTTGGAATTGGCTCATATAATGCTTCCAGCGGAGTTTCATATGGTATTATAAAGTCTGTAATGTTCGGCTTTTATACTTTTTTTGATAGACCAACAATAAGAAAGCCAAGCCCGGATAAAATAGAAGTAATGTCATAGGCTAAAATGCCCCCATTATCAGAAATATTTATTAATCCATTAATTACAAGAAAAGTAGCAATAATAAGTAGTAATATTTTTGTTGTTTTGTTCATGGTATTGTTTTGAACGATTAACTCGTTACTATCCGAAAAGTTTTCGCAATTTATATAAATTCACGTACTTTTCGCAAACTCCTCTAGTATAATAACCTTAAATTAACTGTAAATATTCTATCAAATACCTACTAATATGCAAAGCGAACTTTATAATATCAAAGATTTCCTACTCTATCGCAAACATGAAAATATCTCAGCAAAACAAGAAATTAGTAAAGATAGTTTAAAGCAATCACTAGTAATAAAAGTAGAAATGAATACAGTTTTACCAGCGAAAGAGGTGGGAAGCTAACCACTCGTACTACACAGAAGGTTTTCTCTAATGCACTAAAAAAAACAGATATTAAAAAGGATGCTTCATTCCATACCCTCAGGCATAGCTTTGCTACACATTTACTTGAGAATAGAACAGATGTACGCTATGTACAGGAGTTACTTGAACATCAGAACATAAGAACAACCCAGAGATATACTCAGGTTACTAATCCTCATCGTAAAAAAATTAAAAATCCTTTGACTTAACAGCCCTTACCTGCTTATCGTATTTACCCCAAGATAGTTGCGGGATTTGAACTGGCGAAAAGATTATTGTAATAAACAAAAAGAAACATCATTTTACTAAAAAATATGGTAAAAAAGATTACCTGTGAGCATTAGAGCCTTTATAATGCTTATACTCCAAAGGTTTTAATGTGTTTTATATAAATCGTACCAAGACAGGGTATGGACGGAATATGGCTCGAACTTTTTATGTTGGCTTTAAGCGAACTTTGTATCTATCTTTACCTGAATTTTCCTTTAGTATACCAGATTATGTTCAAATACAACTTGGGTTACAGAAGAAAAAATGTTACCGTAAGAAATTAATGATGGTAGCTATTGGAAAAGAATCCGGTTAATTTTCAGAATTGAGTGCACCTTTTATATTATTAATAACCTCTGACTTTAGAAATTTCCTTGCGATTCTAAACTGTTCTGGAGTAAGCAAGTAATTCAAATCTTCAACGATTAAAGTATTTGTGATTTTTGCATCGATAAATTCTATCAAATCATTAAAATATTCCTTAACGGTTTTATTCCTTCTTTCAATAATCACGTCTTTGTTGTATGAAAACCCCTGATTGAAAAAGAAATTTATATCATAAATATCTCTTGTTGCTATACTGCCATGCTTTTCATATCTATCAACCGGAGCTACTAACTTATTGGCAAACATCGTCTCAATGGTTTGGATCTGTAGATAGCGGTTTATATCAGGTATAAAAATACTCTTATAAGCGTTTGCTTTTAAGTCATTATCAATAATTTCTAGTTTTAGCGTATTTCTCTCGTTTGGTTTAGATTTGTATTTAAGAAAGAATTGTAATTGAGTCTTACTTTCCTGATCAATTGTTAAATTTAATATATCGAATATTTTGTACAGTTCACTGCGCAATTCCGTTTTTAAGGAAAAGGCAAGGGGCAAGAGATCAAAATCAAGATCTACTGAAAATCTATCTAAAAAACTGAGTAAGGAAGCACATGAACCACCTTTAAAGGCTATACTTTGTGCTAGTTGATTATTATCCGCAATTTCTGATAATAATCGAAGCATCCATTGTTTATGAACTGCATGTTGTTGAACTAAACTTTTCATTTTATATTTAAGATTTTCTTTATTTTAATTACCTCTTCTAGGTTGACTCTGTCTTTATTATCAACATGAAAATTTGAATTATAATAAATCATATCTACCAATGCTCTTTCCGGTGTAGCGATTTTATAACCTTTTTCGGATAACTCAATGCCATAATCGTTATACAGAAGCTCAGGTTTCATCTTTCTAACGATATAATTCGTGTCTAGAAGCGAAAAATTGATAGACTTGTTCGAAACAAGAGTTATGGTTGTGGAATATTGATTAATTACTCCACTACTAGACAAAATCGACTCTGTTGTTAAGTAAGCATAATCATGTATATATCCAATTCCTAATAAAATAGGGTCGATTTCAGCTATTGGCTTGGTTGAATAATAACCTTTATGAATGCGATGTAATGCCTTTTTTTTAACGTATCTTTTTATAGTTGTGTAGAGCGTATTTTTGTTTGATATATTCCATAAGAGAGCAAGGTCTGATGTATGAAATAATGATTGATTTTGTTTGAGTAGTGTTGTTAAATAGTTCATTTTAGCGTATAGGTGGTATTAAACTGTACATAATTGTACAGGACGGGACGATGTATGTCAAGATGTTTAGGCTATACGAGAAAATTGATTCGAAAAAAAAATCCTCAAAATTTGGTATCATATTTTACAGATTATAGAACAATTAACAATATTCTTTATTAGTTCCCTTTCAGAAAAGAGTTTTTTCGTAAAATATTTCATTCCCTCCAAAAGTGATATTTCTATCTATCCTTATCATTTTAAATCCAACAGATTCGTACATTCTCCTTGCTGGAAGAAAAAATGAACTTTCACCCGTAGAAACTAAAGCTTTTTTTACTCCTTTATCTTTAAAGTAATCTAAAAGATATTGGAGTTGTAATTTTCCGTATCCATTTACTTTATACTCAGGATCAATGCAATTCTGTCCGATAGTTCCATAAATTGGAAATTTTCTTGGATCGAATGAAATAAAACCTACAAATTGACTATCTAAGAATGAAGTGAATATAAATTTTCCAATTGTTGTCGGATTATCAAAAGAAGAAGAATCAGTATTGAGCCAAGAACTAAAGTACAGCTTTTTATTACTTGGATCATGGATTGTGTATAGATCTTTATATGACTTTTTGAGTATACTAAATATATCTCCTCTTTTTATTGATTCAATTCCTTTAAACTCTAGTTTATTCATATTATTTTATTACAACTTGGTATTTGATTATACCACTTCTAGTGAAAACTGATTTACACTCGAATTTTAAGTACTCCCTTAATAACAGTAAAAAGCTGAGAGATCCGTGGATGTAAAATTTTAATTAAGGGTTTTGGCTCGAACCGCGAAAGCGCTGATGTACCAATGGAAAGTCGATGTTTTAATGAGCTATGTTTGTTAATCGGGGCGTACCACTAATCCACTCATTTCATTCGTGGTTAGTGTTACTCCTGTCGGCTAACCGATCATTCTTCGCTTCGCTTGAATTCTCGGGCCTCCAGTTGCGGGATTTTCCCGTCGTCTCTATCATAAATAAAAACGACCCTAACGGGTCATTTTCATTTATGGCGGGGCGTACGGGACTCGAACCCGTGACCTTTCGCGTGACAGGCGAATATTCTAGCCAACTGAACTAACGCCCCAAAACCAATAGTAGTATTTGTTTTTAATTAACAATAGAAATATATCTTATTAATACTCGTTAGTCAATCGAGCTTCAGGGACTTTTGAATAACCTTAAATTTCATTATGTAGCCAGAGGCGCAATATCAGTTATTTTATTAATGCCAAAATATCGTTTGTTCGAGAATTTAATAGCTCAAAATTGAATTGCTGTTTCAACATGACTGAATATTCGGATAAATCAAGTTCTGAATTAATACTGAGAAAATTCTTATTTTTATAAATTCGCTCTTTATTTTTGCATATCTTCTCTGCCAACTTGGGTGGTAGTCCTTCAATATGTTCGCTAATCTGAGAAATATCATAATTATTTTTTAGTAAATTTCTTGCAGTAACCTTCCCAACTCCAGGAATACCTTTGATATTATCAGTTGGGTCTCCTTTTAATGAAATATAATCAATATATTGAGATGGATCGATTAAATAATGTTCTTTTATTGTTGCACTGTTAATTATTAAGATTTTTCCTTTAATTTCTTTAACGATGAAAATATTATCGTTAATTAATTGAATAAAATTATTAGTCAAGGATTACTTGGGCCTACTGGAGTGAAAATGTACTTGCAGCACCTACCCTATATGCTTGACGTAATCCAAAGCTCAATTACTACGCTAGGCTTTTCAAGAGAAATTTAATCAGAGCAACTTTTTCGTTAGATAAACAACTTCATGCTACAATAAACGCATGAATCCACTAGAATCGATTAACAAAGTACTTTCGGATAAAAGAATAATTCCCAAAGTTGGGGTGATTCTAGGTTTAAGCTTTATTGAAACCCTGATTTATTTCATTTTAACAATTATTACGGAATCAACAGCACTGTTTAAATCAACTCTTGCATATAATGAAATTTTAATTAACGCAATAAATATTGTTTTTGGAAACATACTTCCAATTGTGATAAGTCTTTTGACTTTGCCAGTCTGGATTTACACTCAAGGATTTCTTTATGCAATTGCAAATAATGTACGTCTCAATGAAAATGAGGTCATCCCAGAACATGGAGATATTAATAAACTCATGAAACTGGGAGGAAAATACCTATCCGTCAGGTATTCTTTGACTATTCCTTTTGTTATAACTGCAATGATTCCTGCGCTTTTCTTCATGACAACGTCAAAAGAAATCATGCAGATGAATAATCCTAATATCGTAATATTTTTGATTCTTTGGATTATTATCTGTGCAATTTTGTTTAGCATTACACTTGGATTTATTGACGGATTTGTTGTGCCTGCAATTATGTATGCGTATTTGAACAATCACAACACAAGATTTGATAGCATTTTAAACTCAATGAAAGACATGCTTTTATCTTCTGTGCGTTCATCCTGGCCCACATGGATTTTTCTTTTCATTATCAATTCATTAATCTCTTTATTAACAATTTTTATAAGAATAATTTCATGTATTTTGTGCATAGGAGTTCTTGTAATTCCGTTTATTGATACGTTTACACTTTTAGTAAATAGTGCGATATTAGGAACAATCTACTATAATATGGACAGAGATTTGAAAAATGCTAATTAACAACATATAGCAATTATTAGGTAACAAAAATAATGCGGGAGTAGTTCAGTTGGCTAGAACGTCTGCTTCCCAAGTAGAAGGTCGCCGGTTCGAATCCGGTCTCCCGCTCCAAACAAAAAATCACCGTCAAGGTGATTTTTTGTTTGGAATGAGACATTGGATAAGAATCGAGCATCGAAGATGCCAAGGAGCGGCTTAGGACCAAATGCAATGCATTTGGTAATCCGGTCTCCCGCATTTATATTAACAGCGTAAATATCATAAAACAGAGATCTACGGTATTTCGATTCATCTTAATCTAAAGAAGTCTGGTTTTGCACACTAGCATATTGTAATATTACCTTATGGTAAAAAAAAGTTCTTTTGTTAACAAAATTTCTCTAACAAGTGTTTCATCAAGATTAGACAGAGATAATATGAATATTCTGCATAATTTTGCTGAAGATATTTTGAAATATTACATCACGTTATTAGATTTTTATCCACATGATTCACTAACTATTTATGCAGGTAATACAGATTGCTTTGGAGGATTTCCTAACGGAAAAGGGCAAATAACGATTCATAATATTTCTACTTATACTGAAGATCATACTGATTGGTGGAAATGGATTATTGCTCATGAAATTGGACATATGTACTGGGGGTACTATGTATTAGATGGAAATAAGAAACCAAATTCTGAATTAGGATGGCTTACTATCGGGTTGGGTCTTTTTTTGGATAGAAAGTATTCTATAGATAATTGTATTCAGCATACGGAATATGCCGAAATGTTTGAAGAATACGATAAAGCAATTGAATATCATCCAAACATTGATTTTAATATGGATAGTAAGTATACAAATACTCGTATTTTTGACTATAATTATGCAATAAATCATGGGAAGGCTCTCAAATATATTCTAGAAAAAGAAAAATCGCTAACCGCAAATAAATTTTGGAAGTTTTATAAGTCGTTATTAAGCATATTTGCTAATAAAAACATCACTCAAACAGATTTTGAGTTACTGTTTAATAAAAGGTTAATGAACGATAATCAATTTCATTTATTAAATAAAAAAATAAAATGACCAAAATTTCAAAATTAAACCCAACCGATTGGAAAAAGTATAAGAAAATTCGATTGGAAGCATTAAAAAATGAGCCAACAGCTTTTTGGGCTAGTTACGATGAGAAACGACTTGAACCTGATTCCTATTGGATTAATAAAATGAATGACGTCAACGATACGATTTTAATTGAGGAAATGGATAACAAAGTCGTTGGATTAGTTAGAGTGACAGTCAACGATAAAGAAATACCACCAGAATATGCATATGTGGGAAGTCTATATATAAACAAAGAATATAGAGGACTGGGCATTTCTAAGAAGCTAATGTCTGCTGCAGAGAATTATGTCAAACAAGAAACTAGCTTAAAAGGTATTTTTCTTGAAGTATACAAATCCCAAGAATCTGCAATCATGCTTTATAATAAGCTTGGTTATAAAATCATTGAGAAAAGAGTTAAAGATGGAGTGGAAGATTTAGTTATGGTAAAGGATCTGTAGTCACTATATAATCATTATATTGTTAATTAAAGAAGTTGAAAGTTTTAATATATGAAAAAAGTAAATTTATCGTTAAAAATCTTTATTTTGGTATTACTTGTTTTAGCAATCTCACTCTACGTCTATTTTGTTGAAAAAAATCAACCCCAAAATGTAACTTTCGAATATCAAATCACTCAATGTAGTAACCCTTGGGATAATGTCGACGAAATCTCAAATGACTCCATCGAAGATAAGGTTGAATCATACCTTAGTGAAGAGAAAATCGATTATATTGATTTTACAATTCAATCTAAAGATTCAGAGTTTATATCTTGTGAAGCATGCACATGCGAAACAGGGGAAACTCTAAGAATAACATTCAAAGATATCGAAGATATGGAGGACTTTGCATCTAAGTTCGAAAAAACAAATTAATTTAATTCTTTTATAAAAATGTCTGATGGTGCTATTCTACCAGTGCTTGATGCTCGACCAAATGAGCTTGCTATTCCCCATGCTCAAATACATGAGCTGTTTGAACTTGCCAAAGGAAATTTTGAACAAGGAAGTCTTTCAGATTTTTTAAATACATCAGATGAAGATGCAAATGAAGGTGTAACTCTACCTAAGAACATGATGAACCTTACATTGGGCATACCTTTACCACAAGGAACTGGGCCATGGCAAATTGTTTACTTTGATAATCGAAGTGATAAAACATATTACGGTGCTACAAGTGGTAAATACGTAGGAATATCAAATATCTCAGCTATAGGAGCAACAAATAGACCAATTGCTCACATACAGTATTCTCAAGAAACAGGTGGTCAGCTTGATGAATATAGAGTAACTGTAGAACAACGAGTTAATTCGGCCTCGTTTAAGGCCATGAGTAGCCAGGACGCTGGCAAAGTTGAAACTCCATATGGCAAGGCCAAAACAGTTTCTCTACTAGATACAGATGAAAATCTTACACAACTGCAGTTTGAAGCAGAAAGACTTGACGAGGTAGGAATAACAATTGATGGAGAAGATAAAGTAGTACGATGGAACAGGACATTACATCAATCTGAGGCAGAGACTACATACACTGATTACTATCTAGTAAAGGATGGATCACTATATAGGTCACAAAGAGCTGCACTGAAATTCACAATTGATCCCCAGGGGAATATTACAATTGAAGTTGGTTCTGGACCAGAAACTATTACTACACTTAAGAAACTAAACATAATTATACATCGCGGATCTGAGAAAATGGTTTCAATACTATCATCATTTGATCCGAGGTTGAATTTTCTTTCAAACCCTGATGCACACAGAGATGAATTACTTCCAGGAATTGAAAATTTAATTAACGAACGAATAAGTATGCTCCAATTACATTGGAATCAACCTGCATCAGTAATTGAAGCAAGCAAACAACTAGTTCAAGAATAAAATAACAATTAATCAACAGAATCATGAAACTCATCTACGTTACCCTCAACGATAACAAGGAAGCTGAGGCCATCGGACAAAAGTTACTAAAGCAAAAGCTGGCTAATTGTGTAAATTTTTTTCCAATAACTTGCATTTATAATTATGAGGACAAGATTACACAAGAGCCTGAGATTGTAATGTTAATCAAAACAGTCGATGATAAATACGATGAGGTAAAGAATTTAATCCAATCTGAGCTTAAATACGACAATTTCATAGGACAAATAAAAGTAGAAAAAGTAAACGAGAACTTTGAAAAATGGCTGTGTTCTGTAGTCAAATAGTTAAGTAGTTACAAAATGATACTTAAATCGTAAAGATATTTAGCAACATATAATTTTAGGTTAAATATTTCACCCAATTTGTGTTAATATTTTATTATTAAATTATTCCTCATTTCTTACATGAAGATCACTCAAGTTCAGAAATCAGTTTCCTTATTGTTTTTATTTACTTTATTGTTTTCCTCACTTTTGTCCTTAGCACCAAGCTCGCAAGTAAATGCAGATGGAATGATTTTGCCAACACCAGGCTATGACGCTTATGAGACAAATCAAAAGGCCTTTATTATCTATGATGGCAAAACAGAGCATCTTGTTCTAGCTGTTAATGTATCTGGTAATGCAGATAAATTTGGTTGGATTGTTCCAGTCCCAAACAAGCCCGAGGTTGAAGCTACAGACGCAAAAATTTTTGATAAATTACAAAAAACAACCCAACCCCAAAAGAACCTTATCGAGGAGATCAAATTTCCTGATAGATTTGATCGTTATTATTCTTCTGATTATAGTGCAGGCCTGGGAGAAGCAAAATCAAGTTCATCAAGCGTTGAAGTTATAGAAATGAAGACCATTGGAGTTCTTGATATTGCCGTGCTTAAAACAGACGACTATAACGACCTTGAGAAATGGATTAATGAAAATGGTTATCAACTACCACGGATAGATCTAAACATTGATACCTATACCTCTCCAGATGATTTAATAAACATCAGTGATCCTGCTGATATTCAATTACACGAAGAGTCTGTAACTGAATCAACAAGTACTGTGACACCTGACACAACAGAAACTACAGGATCAGAGCAAGGCATTGTCCATGACTCAGATTCAATACTTGATATGGCAGAAGCTACAATCAGACAGTATATTGACGCTGGTTGGTATTTTGTTGTTATGAAAGTTAATGACGCTGCGTTATCAACTAGTCCCAATTATGAATATCAAATGCCGGCTTATGACTATGATTATTACGACTACTCCAGAGATAACTATGATACTTTTATAAATCCGGTAAAAATCACATTTGAGTCTACAGATATGGTTTACCCGCTGAAAATTTCCAGCAGGACAGATTATGCAATGGGTATAACACTCTACACATTAACAAAAGGGAAATATTATGTATCAAATTTTGATAGTCCAGGATGTAATGAATCCGATTTGTACTCATATGATTCAATAGAGAATTTTGGCCAAGAACAATATTACAGTGAGTACAATAAATACGAGAACAAATGCTCCTCATTTGTATTAAAGTTTGGCACAAATTTATCAAAATCTGAGATCAACGATCTGACAAAAAATACAGGCAAAGATTCCTGGTACGAAGCTGATGAAAGTATGTATCTTGCTAAACACGAGTCAGATTATATGTATCCTGAGGATATGGTTGATGATGTTATATTTTCCAAACAAAAAGGCATTTCTGCAAATGGAATAAATGATGGCAGCATGAGTTTTCTTAACTGGATATCATTGCCATTTGTTTTCACAATTTATGCTCCAAGGAATATACTCTTCGAGCTTGTTGATTCTGCTGAATACAGTGAAGGACCAGCAGCATTTTTATTTATTGCTTTAATATTGGCTTTATGCATTGTCTCTGCACTTATATCGTTTGGTTTCAAAGCATTAATAAGAAGATCAAAAAAGAAAATATTAAAAGCGTTGCTTCATATAATTCAATTTCCATTTGTCTGGATATTTTCTGCAACATTAGCTGATACAATTGCTATCATAATATCTGTACTCATGCTACTTTGTGGAGTATCAAGTGACGCCGCGCTTATTGACGGAATAATAGGTGCAAGCAAACTTAGCATACTTTTCGCTGTAATATTCTATAGACATCAATGGGTTGGATCCATCTTATTCAGAAAGGAAATCAAGAAAGATGGTACTCAATTAAAGGCAAAGACAATAAAGAACCAAGATTTGAAAAAAACAGTAAAATCTAAAAAATAGCGAAACTCTATAATAAAGAATAAAGGCATTATTTCGTTAATGAAACACTCTAATAACGGTGTTTATCATCAATTATGATACTTTGAAAATCTAGAATTTCACCGTTTTTTTTTCGTGAAATTCTGAAATATCAGGTATTTTAATGTTTCCACTTAATGTCCCAAGACATATGCAACAACCTCAGCAGGAGTCTTTAGATTAAGGCCTAAATGAGGTCTCATGTTGTTGTATACTCTC
>JAFGIK010000101.1 GCA_016929645.1 Candidatus Dojkabacteria bacterium | reverse complement strand
TTATTTTAAATATACGAAGCATTGCGTTATATGTCAATACAAATTTACAGAATAGCCTAAATACTTATGTATAGAGAGTAGTTTGTCAAGGGAAACAAGAGGATTATCGCCATTGTACTATTCAACTTTTCCGAGTACAGAAAAGTTGAACCAGCTTCACTAACCTCGCGGTTAGAATTCCGCTGGTGATGGTGTCTTTATGTTGAGATTATAATTATTTTTAATACTAAGTAAAAATTCACGAAAAAATAAAATTTTATTTAGTTGCGAAAAAAAAATAGAAACTTAAATTTCGAAATTGATTAACATAACAAAGTGTTATAGAGAGTTTAAATGAAGCAAAAACTGGTTTTTACCGTGATACTGTTTCTATTGAGTGCTTTAAACGCATCATATGGATGGTCAGAGCCTATAATGTTGTCAAGTGGCTCATTCAATCAAACAGCAAGTATAATAATGGATAAAGAAGAAGTTCTTCATGCATTTTGGGCAAAAGCTGATACAATTCCTGGAGATCATGGGGTGATGAAGTACTCTTATTCTTCTGATTTTGGTGAAAACTGGTCTGAGCCAATAACAATAACAAACAATCAAACTAGTAGACCAATACTCCCTCAACCAGTAATTGATTCAGAAAACAATATTCATCTTGTTTATAATTTTATTGAAGGACAATGCTGGTATCTGAAACAAATTGACGGAATATGGAGCCAAGAGGTACAAATAGTAAATTATACAAGTTCAGCTGTAAGATGTTTGATAAATTCAGATGATAAAATATATGTTTTTTGGGTAATTGATGGAGGTCAAGCAAATTTGCATACTTATTATATTTATAAAGAAAATGAAGTTTGGTCAGCACCTCACGAAATAGAATACCCTATGGCTCATGCTGATATAATTTCAACAGATGATAATATACTCCATTTTGCAGGTGCTAAGTGTTCCTCAGTACCTTATCAAGCTTACTATTACAACTTTGATACAGTACAAAATCAATTTTGTGATTCAATATATATAGGTACAGGGGAAAGCTCGATAGGTTATTCTTTATTTTATTCTAGTTATAAAACGCATATAGTTTATATCTCATATATAACTGGAAGCTCTACAGAATCCGAGATATACTACCGCTACAAGAATAATGTTTCTAATGAATGGTCGGACAGTGAATTTATTGATCGAAATATGTCTACTTGGTTACAGGATAAGCAAATCATCGTAGATAGAAATGATAATGCACATATTTTCGAGCAAGATTGGAATCATGATTCTATTTTTGTTAGTCATAAAACTCCTTTTGGGTGGATAAAAGAACCTGTAGCCTTTGATCATACTGGAAATGATGGCTGGATAAATGGTTACAAAGTGATTGTTCATGATAATATTTGCTATCTTATCTATGCTCTTACTGGAAATGGTCCGAAGATATATTTTAAGAAAAAAACTTTGCCAGTTGATATTAATGAGGAACAAGTCAATATTAATACATTTAACACAACTATTTATCCAAATCCTTTCAATAACTCTACAAATATTCAATTTAAACTTCCTCGAAAGTGTCAAATACAACTTGATATTTTCAATATGAGTGGGGAATTAATTGAGTCCCTTTTCAATGGAGCTCTTGATAACGGTATCCATTCATTTAATTTGAATGGAGAGAATTTAAGCTCTGGTGTATACTATTTTAGATTGCAATCAAAAGATAAGATTATAATAGATAAACTTACTCTGATCAAGTAAAGTTAAACAAAATGGAGAGAGTATGAAGAGTTTTGTCTTTGGCTTACTGCTTTTGGCATTAGCCACATTTGGTGCAGAAAAATATGCTGTTTTGATAACATACAATTGTGAATAATATCAATTATGGTATTGATTCTAGAGGTTTGAATGCTCTTCCTGATCTTGGTTCTCCAATAAACTATATGGTTGAATATCCTTTCGATAATAATACTATCCAAAACAATGGTTCTTCTCCTATCTATCTTGATAATAGTTCAAGAATTAGATTGATAAATGGTTCCAATAATATTTATGCTCCAACAAATGTACCTTTAATCTATAAAGATGCAACAGGAACAATCAGAAGCATAAATGCTACAAACAACTATTGGGGTGTTTCAACAGTTACTGCAAGTATGTTCTACCCGACTACTGGAAATTGGTTAACTTTCAGTCCATATGCAACTTCTCCATTCCCGCAGACCAACCCAGGTACTGAATCTGACGCTGGTGAAAGAATGCTTGCTATGGCTGGTGATGCCGAATCTGAACAAAACTATAGTGAAGCAGAAACTCTTTATATGGATGTTGTGGAAACTTATCCTAATTCACCTGCAAGCTATGTAGCTCTATCTAATTTGCAGAATGTTTACACAGCTGGTGAAATGGATATGTCAGAACTTGAAACTGTCTACACTGAAAAACTTTCTGATCCTACTTGGGAAGATGATAAATTTATGGAAGAGATGATTGTTAAAACTAGAATTAGTTCTGAAAATTATGATAATGCTATAGCTAAATCAGAAAATATGATTGCAAATGCTACTTCCAATGAAGAAGTTATTCTTGCAAGTATAGATATTGCTATCGCAGAATCTATGAGAGAAAATAATGGTAGAGGTAATAATGGTGATAACACTGTTGATGCAAACGCTATTAAGAGATTAGTTGATCAACTTTTTGGAAATGAAACTGGTGATTTGACAGATATCCCATCAGAGCATATACTTCCATTAACAACAGAGCTACACCAGAATTATCCAAATCCATTCAACCCTGTTACTACTATTTCCTACAGTCTTTCTTATAATAGCAATGTAAAACTTGTTGTTATGAATATTGAAGGAAAGAAAGTAAAATCATATGAGTACGGTACGCAAAATGCTGGAAAATATAGTATGGAATTTGATGCTTCATCACTTGCAAGTGGCGTTTATATGTATAAACTACTTGTAAACAACAGAGAAATAGAAACCAGAAAAATGGTTCTAGTAAAATAATGTAATAAACAAAATATCTTTTAGTTAAACTGGTCAGAGTGATTGTATTCCTCTCTGACTTTTTTTTATCTATTTATAGCCTTCTTCTCCATATACATAGATCTCAAAGGGTTTACTTATACCGGCTGAGCTTGAGCACCGTGTGCTGGGTGAAGCCGGTTCAATCTGATTGTACTCAATCAGGTTGAATGGTAAAGTTACAAGGGTGTTTTCTTAAAATGGAATCGATTTTGATCAATCTTTATAAAAAGATTGGCTTTTTTTATTTACCTTTTTTGGCAAAAAAGGTAATCTTCATTTCCATCGATGTAGTTACTGGATTATTAAGAATTTTGCACCAGATAATCTCGAATGAAGACGAATACAAGAGAAGATACTTACACATTAAATTTCCTTCTCTAACGCTATGCGTCAAAGAGGGGGATTTTAAGATCGACAACAAAACAACAAAATCAGTATCTTTCAATATTGTCGTAATATATAGATTTATTTCTAAGAATCCTTTTGTGAGCAAAAGGATCAAAACTCTAAGCTTTTTAGAAAAGCTTAACCAAAATCAACACCCATTTTAAGATAATATTATCGATAGCATCACATTCAACTTTTTCCGAGTACAGAAAAGTTGAACCAGCTTCACTAACCTTGCGGTTAGAATTCCGCTGGTGATGGTGATTTTATGTTGAGATCTTAGTTATATGAAGAATAAGACAACAGAATCTTTTAAAGCCCCTCTTTGTCGGCAGATAGAGAGGGGTTGGGGTGAGTTTATTCTCTTTAAAAACTACAATCTCAAGAGTTTACTTATACCGGCTGAGCTTGAGCACTGTGTGCTGGGAGAAGCCGGTTCAATCTGATTGTACTCAAGCAGATTGAATGGTTAAATCACGAATTATTCTTAGTTCCCCCTGAGAAGGGGGATGAAGGGGGTTGATGTCGATTTTGATCAATCTTTATAAAAAGATTGACCTTTTTGTCTGACTTTTTAGTAAAAAGTCAGTCTTAATTTCCAGCGATGAAATCGCTGGATCTTTTTCTTGCTTGATGATATTTGTATTTCTTTATCATTATAATAGATCGTAATATATAGATTTATTTCTAAGAATCCTTTTGTGAGCAAAAGGATCAAAACTCTAAGCTTTTTAGAAAAGCTTAACCAAAACCAACACCCATTAAGATAATATTATCGTTAGCATCACATTCAACTTTTCCGAGTACAGAAAAGTTGAACCAGCTCCACTAACCTTGCGGTTAGAATTCCGCTGG
>JAFGIK010000100.1 GCA_016929645.1 Candidatus Dojkabacteria bacterium | reverse complement strand
CGGTACAAAGTTGATCAAAGCCAGAAAACTGTCAAGGTATACTGGATTTAAAATGTGAGCAGATGCGCGTATCCGGGTGCATGAACCACAACAAATTTGTCTAGAGGCCAGGAGCTTAGCAAAAACCGTGACAAGCCTATTAAACATACCGTCCGTGTTATAGCTAGTGCTTTGTTTTTTGTCATGGGGCAGGAAACTGTCTTGGTAAAGAGATTTGAGTCACAAGTATGTCTTTGCAAGCTCTTTTAAAAGCTTTGATTAAGTGTCCGCCTGTGCGGCTTTTAAATGGGCTTGCAAAATTTAATTCCTTTATTATTGGCATTTTTCAATTGATCTATCAAGCTTTTGATTATTAAGCCACAGACTTTGTTTGTGTTTGAGATATAAGAGGTATCAGTAATGTATATTTGCCCAGTAATATGGATATCATACATTTTATCAGCTTTAATCTGTTCATAGTGGATCTGTCTTTCCAATGGAAAATCTTTATTCTTAATTAAATTTCCATCATTATGAGCAATTAAGTTTCTTACGATATTAAGTCTTTCTATTATGGTGAAGTTTATATTTATCTCGCTACTATTAAAATCAATTGTTTTACTTAAATATTTCTTACAGTTTATAAGTATTTTTTGATGAGGTTCAGTAAAAGGTAAATATGGGGTAGAATGATCTTGTACGAAATAGCAAATTGTCTTTAATGACGTTTCAAATGCTGAGAAAATCATCAATATCAAACTATAAATGTATGTTTTATTATTATGATTTTTTAAAAATGACTGAAAATCAATGAATTCCTTCTCATTATCTGTTTCAATTATTCTATGGATCTTGGAATTATAGAAACCCTTAAAAAGGTTATCATTCTCAATTGTTTTAATAGTATTAGCAACAAATAGTTCGAATTTAGTGTCAAAAGATCGAATCTTTGATTCTAGTATTTCGAATTCAATGTCTGTTGCTGATAGAGTCATCAAGATACTAATATAAATGTCAATCACTTGCAATATTTTTGTATCAAATCATATGCTTCATAATTACCTAATTCTCCTGCTTTACTCCAGTCAGCACACGCATCGTTTTTCTTATTTTTAAGTCTTGTCCATCCCCTGCTAATATAATAATCAGCATTTTTTGGATCGAGTTCAATCGCTTTATCGTATTGTTTTTCAGCCCCAATATCATCTCCGAGCTGTGCGAGATAGATTGCTTTTAAATTATAATAGTGACTCTCTTTCGAGTTTCTTTTTATAGCTTCATCAATATCTTTAATTGCGCCAATGTTGTCATCCAACAATCCTTTGATTCTTGATCTTTCATAATAATCCCATTCGTCAAAACCTTTAGAATTAAGTTCAAAAGCTTTGTTCATGTCTTTTATTGCATTACCATATTCTTTGAGTCTTTTATAAACATCCGCCCTTGTTTTATAATAGAAATCAACATTATCGTCCCATTTGATGGCTATATTTATTGATTCAAGAGCCGCATTTAAATCCCCATCTAGTCTAAGGATAAGAAAACTCTCAAGATAGTGAGTATAACTTCTTCTACCCTCATCCGATAAGAAAATAGATTTATTGACTTTAGTTAAATCTTCTAATGCTTCTGTAAATTTGTTCTGCTCGTATTCTATTTCTGCACGTTTTGCTAGGTATTCAGAGGGTGCATGGTCTTCACCTTGAAAATAGGAAATTGATCTTGTAAGCTCAATTGCTCTATTAAGATCTTTAAGAGCACCCACAGTATCTTTAAGTTGATCACATTTGATTTTTGCAATTTCAAAATATAACCTGTGAGGGTTATCTGTTGAATCAGTAGGTACATTCTTAACCATCAATGCTTGGTTAAAGGCATTTAGTGCACTTTTAAATTGTGCTAGTTCTAGATATGCTTGTCCAAGGTAATTATACCTATCCTGTTCTAACTTTGTATCTTTCAGTCCATTACTTTTTAGCAAATCATCGATAGCACTTTGAAAAGTCCAACCTGGAATTTTATTTGGATTTGATTGACAATAAAATAACTTACTCAAACCTCTCTGGTAATAAATAAGAGGTTCGTTTGGCTTTAATTCCAGGGCTCTATTGTAGTCAGGTATAGACCTTTGATAAATTTTTGAAATACCGACATTATACATACTATCCGTTACTGGTTTGCCATTTTCATCTAAATTGATTGTAGATTTAAGCGTTTCTGGATCAAAAATTATGGTTCTGTATTTATCTTCAATCAATGTATGTGCTGCATAACCAGGCCCGCTAAATAAATGAGCTCTTTTTAAGAATCCTCGATAATCATTTGGGTATTTGCGAATGTATTCATTTAAATATGGCAAAATATCATTTGTCATCCACATAGAATCAATTGTTTGCCAAGCTATCTCTTGTTTTGGAGGTAGAACTTTCTTAGCATTAATTTCTGAGAATATGGCGTCATTTTGGTTTATTTTATTTACAAAATCAACATCTATTGCAAAGTTCAGATTTTGACCACTAGTAAACTGAAAGGTTGCGATTCCAATTACTTCTCCTTTCATATTCATAACTGGACTACCACTGCTTCCATTAGAAATAGGTGCTGTTATCTGATATAAACTTCCAAGGTTCTCGATATCCCTAATATTAGAAATTATCCCTTTTGAGACAGTACTTTCTAACCCCATTGGATTTCCGATTGTATATATGTCTTCCCCCTTTTGTGGATTTTGAGTTTTGAAGGCTAAATAATTGAACTTAATTCCTTCGGGGTTATGAATTGAGAATTTAATTATATCATACTCTTTTGATGAAATAAGAATCGAATCGATTTCGAATTTATCATTGTTAAAGACTGATATTGTTGCTGAGTTGGCATTTTCGAAAATATGAAGATTGGACAGGACAGTCCCGTTTTTATCTATGAAAAAGCCTGTTCCAGTCATTAGCGAATTACCAAGTTTATCTTTTGTTGTAATACTTACAACTGCTTTTTCCGTATTGCCTACTAAATCAGTGAAGCTTACTTGTGCAATTGAAGAGATACTGATTGCTATTAAAACAGATATTAAAAGCGATTTTTTCATGATCTAGGAGTTCAGTTTAAGTACGTTGTCAAATTTAGTAAAAAGTGCGGTGGCTTTGGCTCTTTTGCTTTTGCATGTGCGTTGGGTTTTGTTTTGCGCAAAAGCAAATGTGCCAAATGAGCGGTCGCGGTTCGAATGTGAACTGTCACTATGGTGTCTATCTAGTTGTAGTACT
>JAFGIK010000099.1 GCA_016929645.1 Candidatus Dojkabacteria bacterium | reverse complement strand
TATCCCACAGGCGGCAGAAGGAGCATCAGTATAATACCGATTTTCGATGGTTTGTCAAACGGGATGATCTTATTTAGCAGATAATCACATATCTTCCCGCTGTCTCATGGTAAAACTGTTTTCCCTGTTAGAGTCCCCCAGGATTGGACTGAGGCAACGGGGACGGAATGACATAGGCGACACAGAATCTCTTTAACTGGGGCAATCTGAGGGGTTTTAGAGGGAGATTAGAGGGGAGATGGGGATATTGGGTGCTGGGGATGGGGAATTTGTACAAATAGTGTCTTCATTAGGTCTAAATTTGGTTGAGAAATGGGGATGAGGACGATAAGATTTGGTGATATACTTCAAGTCTAAGGAAGGTTGGTTGCATATCGACAAAAAGGGAAAACTGCAACCAAAAACCTGAACAATTTGCAGGAAGGAAAACATTGATGTCAGAGCAGAATGTTGATAAAGCGATTCGGTTTATAGACTATCTTGATAAGCTCGCAGGGTTACGAACTAAGGTTGTGCGAAGTATAGATGACTATCAATCCGTTCTTTGGTTTAATGATATTCCACAATTAAAGGGGTGTTTTACACATGCATGGGGGGCAAACTCTGATATTGATATTGATATTGATATTTGGTTGGAGGTTACTAAACAACGTGAGCCTAAACTACCTGATGTACCTGAAGAATGTGAAGACTGGATTTCGCGGTCGGAATTGTATAAGTATGACAATACCCCAGAATTGAAGGAATCAATAATTACAACTGAAACATTATATGACGAAGAAGATGAGAGTGAATTTGTTGAAGTTGAAGAAACAGTATATTTGAAAGATCGCCAAGAGGTTCAAGAAGCATGGAATCAATATATCGACAATACTTGGAAGCCATGGGCTGAAAAATATAAAGAATGGACTTTGGTACAAAATGTTTATAGCAAATTATTCACAATATATCAGGAACTTTTGAAGTTGGGTGAAGAGTATGAACTTGTACTTGGTCTAGGTCTTCTTGTTTGGAAGTCTCCAAAGCAGATCAATATTAAACGTCATCTTATAACAGTTAAAGCATCATGTACTTTTGAAGCTCATTTAGGCAAATTTGTGATTGGCCCTGATGAAATAGGAGGAGATTTATCAGTTGAGACTGATATGTTAGATATTGAGGATGAACCCGGAAATATATTAAAATCAATAACTCAAGAATTGGATCAGGCAGAAGGCAATCCATGGGATAACGCAACAGTAAATACGGTACTTTCCTCGTTAGCTAATTCATTGTCACAAGATGGATTAGGCGAATATTATAATACTGATCTGAATAACATTGTTGGATATGACCAGCAAAAGTTAAAGGTATTTTACTCACCTGCTTTAATATTACGAAAAAGATCAACACGAGGACTGCAAGAATTATTATCCAAGATACGTACCCATATAAATGAGGGTGGTAAAATTCCAGTCGAATTTTCAGATTTAGCTGAAATACAAAACGGGAATCCAAGATCAGAGATCGTTGAAACTGAGAATTCTTCAGGGAAAGTATCACTTCCTTCTGAAATCTATTTTCCCGACAAATCCAATAGCGAGCAGCTTTCAATAGTACATCGGATGAATACTTCAACTGGAGTAATCGTACAAGGCCCGCCTGGAACAGGAAAATCGCATACAATTGCTAATTTAATTGCTCATCTTTTGGCAACGGGCAACAGGGTGCTGGTTACTGCCAAGACCCCCAGGGCATTGAAGGTACTACATGATAAAATTCATGAAGACATTAAACCCTTGTGTATAAACTTTATAGGTGACAGTAGTAATGAGAAATTATATCTTGAGCATAGTGTTAAATCGATACTATCAGAGCAATACACATGGAACGAAGAGGAAAAACTACAAGAGCTAGATAAGCATGTACATGAGTTACTGGAACTTAAAAAACAAAAAGCAGACATAGAATATCATATAAGATCTATTCGTGAAAAAGATACAATAACACAATCTTTGTTGGAGGGAAAATATGTTGGTACTGCTTCAGCTATAGCAAAAAGAATATTCTCAGAATCTGAAACTTATAAATGGTTTGTCGATGATGTTCAATATGATATGGAGTATGATGTTGATGCACAAGAGATTAGCCAAATATATCAATATCATAAAGACTTACAGGATCAAGGTAATGGAAAACTTGATAAATGCATTCCTATAATTGGAACCACTATCCCTGATGTCAATACTTTTAAAAAGTATACACTTACGGAAAAAGAATATGACGATTATATTAAAAAACACGAAGTTTACCTCGATACGACAGAAGCCATATTATTTGAACGCTCTGATCTGACTTTAATCAAAGATTTATTTGAAAAACTCAATGCCCTGAGAGAACACGTTGCAAATATTCAGAGGCGGCCGATGCCATGGATTCCATCTGCAATCTCCGACATGCTTTCTGATAACGATACGCCATGGAAGGAGCTATTGGCGGTAACGACAAATACACTTGAAGGTTTAAGAGATAATGCCAGAAATATAAGTCGTATAAGTTATGATATTCCCAAAGAATATGAATTTCATAAAATTATTGAAGATGTGAAAGCATTAATTCAACATCTAAAAAATGGGGGCAAATTAAAAGGGATAATATTAAAACCGAAAGTCGTTAAAAAAAAGGAATATATTTTTGCCATACAGGTCAATGGTTCCACGCCAGACACTGAGGGAAAACTTTCAGAGCTTCTCAATATTTTAGAGGTTGAAACAAAAATCGATTATTTGTGGGATATGTGGCATGGTAAATCAGAAAGAACATCTTCACCGTTATTATTGCAAGTTGCAGAATTAGAAGAGTTAAATGAGGCACTCCAGAAAATTATAGAAATATATAATCTTCTTGAGGAATCTAAGCTATCAATTTCCAGAATAAAAGGACTAACAGAGCCTAAGTGGCACTTAATAAATGATGTCGAAAGACTATTGATCACTTGTAAATTGCACATAGTAAAAGAGAAGCAACGAGGTATTCAAAAAGCTACTTCGACATGGCAGGACGATTTGAAATCTATGTGTCATCATGATGAAGGGTGTATTGTTTACCATATATTAGCTTGCATTACAGATAGAGACACCGTTCAATATGCAAAAACCATTCAGGAATTAGAAGAATTACATAGTCTAAAACAGAAAAAGGCATGGCTTGATCATGCAATTGATAACTATAAAAAAAGGCTGCCTTATTTAATTGATGCCCTCTTAAAAGAACCTGACCCATTAGTATGGAGTGATCGTATTTCTATTCTTGAGAATGCATGGGATTGGAAGAGAGTATCAAGTTGGTTAGAAGTATTTATCAACGAAGATGATTTGGATGCCTTGGAATCCAATCTTAATTATTGCGAAAGTAAAATACGAAATAATATAGCAGCCATAGCTAAAATTAAATCATGGAAATTTTGTTTTTATAGAATGTCAGATGAACATCGGCGGCATTTAATAGGTTGGCAGGATGCTATTAAAAGGCTTGGCAAGGGAACAGGAAAACATGCACCCAAGCATAGAAGAGATGCTCAGAACAATCTCAAAAAGTGTCATGATTCTATACCTGCTTGGATTATGCCACTCCATAGAGTATATGATACTGTAGATGCAATTCCCGAACTATTTGACGTAATTATTGTAGATGAAGCTTCTCAATGTGGATATGAGGCATTACCTCTCGCATTTTTATGCAAAAAACTGTTGGTGGTAGGAGACAATCAACAAATAAGTCCGGAAGCTGTTGGCATTGATCAAGAGACTGCATACCGATTGAGACAAGAATACCTATATGATTTCGAACATGCTGATTCCTTTGACATTACAGCCAGTCTATTTGATCACTGTAACAGACGTTTTGGAGGAGGCACGATTGTCTTGCGTGAACATTTCCGTTGTATGCCTGAGATAATTAGGTTTAGTAATGACTTATCTTATGCAAATACTCCACTTATTCCCCTGAGACAATATCCCCCCAAAAGGCTGGCTCCCATAAAGCCGATTCATGTTACCACTGGCTATAAAGAAGGGAAATATAGCAATGCAATTAACAGGCCTGAAGCAGAGCAAATCGTAGAAAAAATAGTCGAATTGTGTTTAGATGATAGATACAAAAATAAAACTATGGGCGTTATAGTACTTTTGGGAGATGCTCAAGCTCACTTAATCGAAAAGTTACTTCTTGAAGAAATTGGATCTGAAGAATATCAAAAGAGAAATATTATCAGTGGGAATCCCTATAGCTTTCAAGGTGACGAAAGGGATATTATTTTTATGAGTATGGTAGTAGCCCCTAATGATCGTATAGGAGTATTAGCCAAAGAGAGTGACCGGAGGAGATTAAATGTTGCCGCCAGTCGAGCTAGAGATCAGGTCTGGTTATTTCACTCTGTGACTCCAGATATACTCAGCCCAAATTGCTTTAGGAGACAACTGTTAGAATATTACTTGTGTCCTGAAAGCATTATTACAAAAGCCTTGGGAGAAGAAGCTGAATTACTTAGATATAAAGCTCATACAGCAAATCGTATAAATGAAAAACCTCCAAGTCCTTATGATAGTTGGTTTGAAGTAGATGTAATACTTGATATAGCGTCTAAAGGTTACCGGGTTATTCCTCAATACAATTTTGCAGGAAAGCGTATAGATATGGTTGTTGAAGGGGTAGGATCAAAACTTGCAGTTGAATGTTATGGTGATTACTGGCATGGTGCTGACGAGTATGAGAAGGATATCATACGAAAAAGACAATTAGAAAGATGTGGATGGACATTCTGTATTATAAGAGAATGTGAGTATAATTCTGATCCAGCAAAAAGCATAGAAAGATTAGTCAAAAAGTGTGACATGATGGGTATTGTGCCTATTACTAAAAATCAAGAAGTGGAAAAAGATAATCAGCCCGTTGTAGTCCAAGAAAAGGCTGATAAGTCAGAAGAAGACAAAAGCTCGCTCCTTTTATTTGATGATGAGATAGATGAGAATACTGTATCAGACGATATAATTCCCAACGATATCAGTGAAGCGATTAGTATTAAACGAAATTACATTAGGAACATTATAGTAAAGACCCTCAAAGAGCGACCTAATCATTCTTGTGTTTTGGAAAAGTTACCAAGTTATATTTTGAAAAAATGGGGTGTTATTTCTAGGGGGCAACCGCGAGAGAAATTCTGTACAAAAGTAATTAGAATAGCTAAAAATATGGACAAGGGAGGAAGATTGAAAATATACAAAAGTAAGAATATACGTGTTAAATTACTTAAAAATGAATAATAAAATGAAAGCCCTCTACCGTCATAAACAGTCAGGCGACCTATTCGCCTTGGAAGCTGATGAGAATGGCAATATCCTCTCATCAGCAGGACCACTTCTCACTAAAGATATAGACCCTAACCTTCTTGACTATGATGACTACTTCACTAGTGAGATAAAGCTTAAGAATACTGAATTTGAACTACTCTCAAAAACAGAATATGAAGATTTACTCATGCAGTGTGGATTTTATAGGCAAAGAAATCAGAGGCATTTGTGGTGAAGAGATTAGGAGTTAAAAAATGAAGGAGAAAAGACCAGATAATTTTATTGATTCAATAGAATCAATGGGATTACAACGTAATAGTTTTATGTTGTTTCAGATATATGCTACGTGTGAAAGTTCGTTAGTCGAATATTGTAAAGCATTGGAGTCTGCCCTGCAAAACAACATAAGTGATGAAGAGCTGGGAGATTATCTTGTATTTCAAGCTTCAAAAAAGAATATTATTATAATATTTGCTCATATATTTTTGGAAGCTTTGATTTATGACTTTTGTGCAATTAATTTTAGCGACAGTTATACAAGAAACTATATTGACAAGTTGAATTTCTTATCTAAATGGGTTGTGATACCCAGATTGGTAACTGGAGAAGACTTTTCAACTGATTCTCAAGCGTTCCAATTGTTAACCAAGGTCAATACATATAGAAATCAATTGGTACATTTAAAGACCAAAAAGATAAACAACGAAAAATTGGAAAAAGAATGCCAGAATATAAATTTGGATTTATGCGTTTCAGAATGTTTTGAGTGTATGGGAGAAGCTTTGTTAGAATTAAAAAAGATTGGGGAGGATAAATCAGAGATGTTTAAAATGGGTATGATTAAAAAGATTATTAATAGAGATTATAGGAGTATATGGGATAGGCATATTAAAAATGTTCGAAAAATTATGGGGATAAATATTGATGAATAATATTGGTATAGATAAAATCATCGCAATTCTTCAAGGCTTATTAGTGCCTGTTATTGCTGTGATCACCACATACATTGCGTATCAACAGCATAAAATAAATAAGCAAAGAGAGAAAAGAGAATCAAAGCAGGCAAAACTTGCTATATATAGGAAGTTAAAAAATTTCCTTAGTCATTACAATCGTCAAGAAACAATACCGAAAGAAAAATACGATGAGATTAAAGATGCTATTGCGGAAGCGGATTTCTTGTTTCCTGAAGATATATTAGCATGGTTAGATGAATTTGAGCGAGCATTTGAAGGTGTATATGATTGGCAGGAATTGGCAAAAGAGAACGGGGGAACTAAAGCTATAGATTTGTCATATAAATATGATGACGAAGAAGGCATGAAAGACACAGCTAAGACAATAGGTGAGGCAGTTGACAAATTGCATGATTATCAATTTGGAATAAAAGACATATTCGCAAAAAGTATGAAGCTCTGAAGAAATTAGAGATATTATCTGAAACAGAAAACTGTTGTTGCCGTTGGAGAAGAAAATGATGGATGGCGATTATGAGCTTAGGATAGTAAATGGCTGAACAACTTAAAGACTTTGATGATATTCTTAAACCTGACACAAGGAGCGACTTATTCACTGTTACAAATCTTAGGACTGGTGATGCTAGGAAAGCTGAGCTTGAAGATGTGTTCGCACTTGTAAGTTCGATAACGCTCAGTGACAGTGTGCCAGAAGATATAATAAGTCAATTCAATATTGCTCGTAATCTTGCTATTTATACGTGGTTTTCTTATTCATTCCATCAAATAAGTGAGTTAAAATCATTTTCTACTTTAGAATCTGCATTACGCCATATCTACCCCCATAAGCGAGGACTTGGAAAGCTTATATCAAGTGCTGTTAAAGATAGACGCATTAATGATATTGGATTTTCTCATATAGCTTCGGATGGACGCGATGAATCTTCAATAAATTATGTCAATAAGCTCAAAGAGTTAATCCCATCATTTAGAAATGACCTTGCTCACGGTAGCACAACGCTACATGATGGGTGCTTTTTTACTTTGCGTTTCTGTGCTGAATTTATTAATCAGCTTTTTAACGATAAGGGCAGTGAATAAGCATGGATGACGATAAACTACTTCTAAAACTGACTCCTGCCCAAAGGCAGTTATTGCTGGATTACCAGCATTATATTGTAGATGATGACATCATCAGGGCCATCTCCGTGGCCATAAAAGAGGGAAACAAATACAACATCTATTTGACTGATGACGATTTTGACTTATTGATTGGCTATGTCTGTGGAATTGCCAACCACGAAGAAGATAAAAAAGTGGCAGAGAAATTTCATAAATTGTCTGATTATCTTGAAGATTGTTATGGAGCATATGATTAGATGGATGAACACATCCCCAAATTCTTTTTTGACGATGGAACTGAGGTCAATCCTGATCTCATCCCTAAGCCCTCTTTATGCATTTCATGCAAAAGAGATGGGCTTCCTGGGGAAGAAGATATTCTCTGCTCCCTGAACCGTATGGATCAGATGGGAGAAGAAGAGTTTAAGTGTTATACGTATGAGGCGAAAAATCCTGATGAAGAGGACTAATCAATGGAAGACAAAATATCTATAATCCTTACACTCGCCCAACGAGACCTGCTCCTGAAGTATGAATCCCATTTTACTGATCCATATCTGTTTCGCCTGATTTCTAACGCTGTCAAAAAAGGCAATCAATTTGAAATCTGCTTAAATGTAATGGAGATGAAAGACCTGATGGATCAGATCTTCGATTTAAGCAATAATGAAGAAAACGAGAAACTCATCGATAAACTGGATGACCTGCATGACTATTTATATGAAGTCTATGGTGAAGATGACGAAGAAATGGATGCTCAGGATAAACGTATCATGGAAATTGTAGGTGATCCTGAAGAAGCTGATATCGATGAAAGTATCGATGCCTTTTACAAATACCTGAAAGCTAATCTATCGTTCCCCTGCGAGGTTACGGGAATAGAGGATTTCCAGTGGGAGGAGTATTATCTCTTGGGAGGTGGGGATAAAGCTGAATATGAGCAACTCAAAAAACAACGTCCGTCCTATCGTGACCGATATCAACTGCTCAATATTCATCGATCAGACGAATCTGAGTGGGCAATGGGTAATGGTGATTTGGTGGCATCTGTTCGACGCAATTCTGATAAGAAGAAATTTATGCTGGGGCTTTCCGAACTTAAGGCGACAGACAAAAAATCAAAAAACTACGAATTACTGGATGACTATTCAGTATGGTTTGTGAATAATGCATAATGCATTTAGCAGAGACAGCAACTAATTACTGAAATGAAGATAGCAATATTTAGGAAAATAT
>JAFGIK010000098.1 GCA_016929645.1 Candidatus Dojkabacteria bacterium | reverse complement strand
CCTGCACCGGGACAAAATATTCGGTAAATAGTTTGCAAAAAACTTGACAAATCACATATTCTTATTTAAATTTGTCAATTATTGACAAGTCAAAATATTCAAGTCAAATGAAGGAAACATTTGGTGAGTACATCAGAAATTTAAGAGTCTCAAACAATTTGACTTTAACCCAGCTCGCTGCTAAACTTGATATGGATTCTGCCAATCTAAGTAAGATTGAAAACGGGAAGCGAGATTTTGATTATAAAAGACTCCATAAACTTTCACAAACATTTCATCTTGATATTAAGGCTCTTACCGAGGAGTATTTAAGTGAAAAATTTGCAAAAACAATCATCGAGACAAAGACTAATTCAAAAGTGTTTCAATTAGCAGAACAAAAAGTAGAATACTTGAACCAGAAAAATTCAAAACAAGGCTCTTTAAAATTTTAATAATGTACCCACTAACCTATCTTGATATCCTAGAAGAGGATTTGGTCTTACTCAACCAAGAGGAACCAAAAAATACCTCTCGTGTTAACCTACATGAAAAATATAAGGATAAATTTTTAGTAAATCCAACCCTAAATAGATCATTAATTTCTTTTCAAGCAAATAAGAGTGAACCTATATACAGATGGTTCAAATACAAAGAAGGATTCTCATCAAAATTTGTTAAGTACATTCTGAACAAGTTCAAAAAAGCAGGGTCTAATCAAGTTGTATTAGATCCATTTTCTGGTATCGGAACTACCATCACTTCAGCAATGGAATTAGGATATAATTCTATTGGGATAGAACTTCTTCCTCCTGCAATTCTTGCGACTGAAGCTAGAATCCTTACAAATCGAATAAACATTCAGGAGTTTCATACATACCTCTCTGAAATTAAACAACTAAACTTTAATGACAAGTCTGTCTCTAAGAAATATTTTTTTAAACATCTGACTATCACAAAAGGTGCCTTCCCTGATGAAACAGAAATCGGCATAGCTGTCATGAATAAGTTTGTTGAAACCAAAATATCTAATCAGGATATCCAGACTTTAATACGATTTGCAGTAAGTTCTATACTTGAAGATGTCTCGTTTACAAGAAAAGATGGTCAATATCTTAGATGGGACCATAGATCAAACCGGAATTTAAAAGCTGACTTCAATAAAGGTATTATCTTTCCTTTTAGGGATCGATTAATTCAAAAGTTAACTGACATCATCACCGACATTCAAAGTACACCCCAAAAAGAATCAAGCAATACATATACTCTAATAAATGGCAGTTCTTTATTTGAATTGCATAATATAGATAATGAGTATGTTGACTTGGTAATAACTTCACCACCTTACTGTAATAGATATGACTATACTAGGACCTATGCGCTAGAATTAGCATATAATGGAATAGATGATAATTCAATTAAACAACTACGTCAGACTCTCCTTTCGGCAACTGTTGAAAATAAAAGTAAGTTTATTAATTTACAGGACTTTTACGAATGTATAGGGAAAAAAGAAGTCTTTGAATCACTTGTAAGCAACTTTAAAGAAAATGATGCATTAAATGAGGCCTTAAGAAGCTTAAATTACCATAGGAATATATTGAACAACAAAAACATTCCTATTATGGTTGCCAATTATTTTTTTGAAATGAATCTTATTATTGCAGAGCTTGCCAGAATTCTAAAAAAGGGTGGTAAAATAATAATGGTAAATGATAATGTCAGGTACAATGGGGATGAGATACAAGTTGATTTAATCCTTTCCGAATTTGCGTCAAAGCTTGGATTAAAAACTGATGTCATCTGGATTTTGGAACGTGGCAAAGGAAATAGCAGCCAACAAATGGGAGTGCATGGAAGACAAGAATTAAGAAAATGCGTTTATGTTTGGACAAAATAAATATTATGAATAGCTACACTGATAACCTTAGAAAAATTAAGTCCCTTCTTATCGTAACCTCCCTACAGAAAAAGATTGACATAAAGGCATTTAAGAATCTCGAAAAGCTTAAAATTAATCTTGGCTGGGATCCAAAATCAAATTTAATGATCGATGAGGATATTTGGGAATATGTTGTAAAAATTAGAAAATATGACCCAAAATTAGTTTTTTGCCATCCAGATGTAATTATCGAACAACCAACTAGTAGCCTGTATTATAGAGGCTTGACAGGATTATCAATAAAAGCAGCAAAAGAATACATTGGTTCTGTTGAGAACATTGAAAAAGGAAGTATGCGGGCTAAAGTTGCACAAGACAAAGCCCTTAAAATGGCTAGAGTATATAACACATTCATTTGTTCGATAATTAAAGGCTCCCTTGACTGGACACTTGAGAATGGTAAAAGGACAATCATTGCAACACTTGGAATTACATTAGATGGAGTAATGAGGAACAAAGTCGGCTCTATAGCAGAAGAAAGGATCAGAAATATGGTGTTTGACTGGTTATCCTCCAAAGACATGATCATTTCTCCAACTAAAAAGGAAATTGAAGTCCTTCAAGACCTGCCAGTTACAAGTTATCTGATTGAAAATATAATTATGAGGTTTTCATCAGAACCTGATATTTCCTTCTCAAAAAAGGACAGTGATGGTAAAGAAAGACTCCTTGCAATAATTGAAATAAAAGGGGGGATAGATCCTGCAGGTGCGTTGGAAAGATATGGAGCTGCGACTAAATCATTTCAACATGCACTTAGTATTAATCAAAAATGCAAGAATATCTTTTTATCAGCTGTTTACACTTCAGAACTTAAAAAGCGAATCCAGAAAGATAGGTTAGTAGAGAACTTTTATGACATAATCGAAATCTTGGAAGAGCCTAAGAAAAGGGAAGAGTTTTTCAAAGAACTTTTTCATTACACCTTGAGAATTATAAAATAACACGGCATATAACACGGACAATATGGGTAAGTTGCTTGTCATGGTTTTTGCGGCACCCTGCTCCCATGACAAATCCTTCCAAAACTTGCACCCGGACACGCGCACCTACCCGCAATATAAATCCTGTAACGTGACAGTTTTCTGGCTTCGATTATATTTGTACCGCGACACTGCGCCAGTACCCATTTTGTAACATTTGTTACATCTTGACAGATTCGTTCCACTTATCAACTTTGTACCGCGACACGCCCGGCTTCGACAAAACTTGTACCTGGATTTGCAAAAACCACGCCATACCCTCCTTGCACCGTGACAGCTTT
>JAFGIK010000097.1 GCA_016929645.1 Candidatus Dojkabacteria bacterium | reverse complement strand
CTCCGGCGCGAGGTGGTCAATTTGGCCCGGCGCGGGGTGGTCAGTTTAGTCCGGCGTCAGGTGGTCAATTTGACCGTTTTTTGCAATTGTAGGAACTGCGAAGTTATTTAGCAAAAAAGTAACTATTGAAATGGACTTTGGCCAGGAACAAAAATTTTGGTCGGATAATCGGTATAAAGACCCGACAACTGGACAACCAATTGTTTTTAACTCAATGATGGACGCCCTTAACTTTATGGGTAAAGATAGATGGGAATTTGTTCAAGCCTATACAATAGGAGATGCACAGTCTGGATATGTATACCATTTTTTGCTAAAAAAGGAAACCTCTTTGATAGTGCAATAAGAATGATGATAAGTACCTGAAGCCCATATTTGAACAATACCGAGCAAAATCGGTTGGAGTTTTTGGCTAGGAATACCCAGATCGGTGTTAACTAACACCATTCCCAGTGTTGTGTTCCGCCTTTGCACCTAAGAAAGATCAACTACACAGCCTCTTTAAATAGTTTATTATTTACGCCATCCGTTATGATGTACAGTCGTTCAAGATTAAACTTGGCGATGGGATTGGCCTTTGCCACTACTTCATATTCTTTCAATAGCGATTGATAAAGGGCATCCATGGGTTCGTCAATATACTTTGAAAGAATCGATGAGAACATGTCATTTGACTTGTCTATCAATCCCTGGTCAATATTGTTAAACCCATACATTTCAGCCTCTCCCATCTCACTGATGAACATTCCAGAGCAGAGCCCTGAAAGTCCGTATCGTTTAACGAACTGGTCAGCATGACACCATATGTAGATGCTGTTTGGTTTGTTCTTCAATGAGTTTACCATTGAACCATCGATAATGAACAGGCCAGCATCAGGGAATTGTCTCGGATTCATTAATCCATATGGAGCTCCATGTCCGAGCATAATCACTCGGTCATGGGATTCAATAAGTCCAAGTAACCCTGATTTGGTTATACCACCTTTGACAACGGTTTTAGTTCTTATTGGGGCATAGATTGGTGAAAGGAAATCCGTGGAAGGGTCTTGAGGATGTATTATGAGTGTCTTCATGGCGGGGCCAATGTATAGCCAGTCCTTGAGATTGCCAAACATTATCATAGCCAGATTTAATGGGCCATTCAGACAAAAGGGGTTGATTGGGTATAACGGATGTAATTTTTACTCCAGACCGCTCAGATTTTGCACTGGTGACACTTAAATCACATTGGCTATGTTGACCCCTGTCAGGGAATAAGAATGGTCCTGGATTGATATAATGAATAATCTAACCTCATTTTAAATTGATTTAAGGATAGGCTATAATTTTACTCGTATCGACTCATTATTGTCAGATAGTTAGCCATTTTCCAAAACAAAGGGTAAAATTTCTCATATCGAGATGATAGGTCACTTTCTCTACCTTTTTCTGCACCTACTGCAAATATCACTGAAACTTTATAGTTTTTGTAAAAAAGAAAATAGCTCTTAGTTATCGTTGCAACAATAAATTGCATTTGAGGAATAATTTGATAATATGTAATTGAAGATGCTTTTATCCCGCTCAAAGTAAGTCCCGTTTCATATGATAACATCTTCGCAGAATCTGGAAGTTGGTATTTCAAAAAGCTTTCGGATAACAGCAGGTCAATGTCACTTTCAGTCATTGTCGTATCAACCTTTTCAATCATTAATAAAGCCATTTCTAATCCGAGACCGTTATTACTTGTAAATTTCTGAATAACATGTGGCCTGTCACCCTCTTCATGTTTCCAACTTTTGGGATATTTAAATTTAATATTTATACCATCAGACTTTTCAGATTCTGACGATAAGTACTCGCCAACAAAGTCATCATTGAATTCTGCTTCGGGGTTATTAATGTATTTTGGATGAAATGAAAGCAGAGTCTCTAGAAAAGGAGAGGGTATATCACCATTCACTCGGGATTCGAATTTGAGCAAGGCATTCTGAGCATCATTTAATGTCATCAGTGAATCATCAGTGAGACTCAATTCAATGATTATTTCAGTCTCATAGTCTCCTAGTTTATCTCCAATATTATACCTTAGTTCTGCAGCCAAATTTTCAACTGCTGCTCCAAATTTCATCTTCCATAGGTTTTGTAATTCCGTTGCTTCAACTTTTAATGTTGGATAATTCTTGCTAATCTTCCTAATTGCTATATACTGGCCAATATGAAAGACATAGGTCTGCAACATTTCATTCAGCTCGGCTTCTGAATGTTTTCTTTGGGAGTAACTGTCAGAAATAATAAATGTAAAAAATACTATAGCAGTAAGTATTCTAATCAACATCACGATTGGTTTTGGAACTTACGATATGCTTTTATCCAGTAAAAGATCAATAATACAATTCCTCCGATTGGAGTTGTAATTATTGCCCCAATAAGAATAATTCCCCATTCTTTTTTTTCAATCAATCTTGCTGCAAACAGGAACTCTTGAATTTTATACATATCAATTATTTGAATAGCGTATTCCAATTCCTAATATAGAGATTTATAAATAAATATAGATAATGTTACTGAACAAATGTGTTTCACATTTTGGGGCGCTTCCCTCATGGTTCTGATTCTCCAGTAGTGTAGCCCAACCTGAGATGTGCAAAAGGTGACTTACCACATGAGGGTTTAAAGATAGTCAAACGGTAATAGTCGGAATGATGAATTTGCTATGATAAGAGGAAAAAAATCATGGATGAAACCACATTTCCCATAAGTATTAACTTATTATGAGACTGTATAATTACCATTTGAATGGATTAAAAATATATAGAAGAACGATAAGAAAAATTGAAATGCCCCCAGTAATAATTAGGATCATTCTGAAATCTTGTTCGATTGCAGAATCGTTCTTGGCAATATGATAATAAGTGTAACCTTCCTCGAAATTTACATGGTAGTATTCAGTACCAAAACTTCTATCGAATCTAGCGCCTTCATATTCAGCAATATGGAAGTATTTATTATTTAACACTACGAAATAACTCAGTCTTTCATAAAAATCTTCCTTAAAACATTCGGCATTTTTATTACACAGGTGTAAAAAGCAGTTATTATAAGCTTCTTCGGGAGAAACAAATTGCACTATCCTTCCGTTTTCCGTGACCCTGGCAAAATACTCAAGATCCTTAGAAGCATAACTCTCAAGCCAATATTCAGAACCATGTTTCATTAACTTATCGTACTTGAATATTTCTCCTTGGTTATCGAATCTATACATTGGCAGAGCTCTTTTTTTACCTTCAATAATTTCGTAAAATATCTCTACTCTATCTGAGTCATCTGACTCATCATAAGGTTGGTCAGGTCGATTTATTTCTCTCAATTCACCCTCAGTGCGGTACTTTTTCCCTCCACATATTACTATTTTATCAGTAAACAATTTGTCTATTTCATACTTAAACGATTTAAAGTATTTGTTCTTTTGTGCCTCCATAATATAATATGTACCAACAAAAGAAGTACCCAGACTAATTATCAATAATACAAGAAAGATAAGGGCTTTCTTCAGGGTTTTATTTTTATTAAGCATTAGTTCTTTCGGCAATGGTGGTGTGGTTATCAAAACCCCTTTAAATTCACTTAGAGGTCGCCAATTCTCTAATCCCTCAGTCCAGATTAAGGTGTCGGGTCTCAGTCTAAGTCTATTAATTTCATCTTCAGTATAAGGGCCTTTCTTTCTCCGCCATTTGGAATAATAATATTTTTTTGTCTTTATATCATTACTTGGTGAATTGCATCCTATACTCTTCTCTTCGCTATCATTTTTTACCTCAACACTAACTTCTGATACTCCTTTTTCTACAGTTTCAGACTCTACCTTGAAGTCCTCCTTGTCATAGTTAATTTTTTCATTATCCGTATCGTTATCTATTGAGTTTTCGTCCTGTAATACTTTTTCAGTTTCCAAATTGTCATGTTTCGGTACCTTAATACACATAATTAAGAGGGTAATGTTGATTACTACTACCCATATACTTTCAATAAGATCTATATTTAAAGGTTCTATCAGGCTACTAATAAAATATTTAAAAATAAGACTGATCATAACTCCTACGGACAATGGTATGAGTGAATACCATTTCCAACCACGGAACCAAGCAATAAGTGTTAAAACGATTTGTAGGATTAGCATAATGTTTGTTTTTTAGTGCTAATTGATATATCTAAAGGTATTGATTACTGTTTCAAAATCATTACCCCATATTTGCTGTTCGGTTTCCCTGTAGCTCATCGTTATCTCTATGGTTTCATCATAATTTGGGAAAAGATATACCTTGACAAGAACAGGCGGTTGGCTCATAACTTGTCGTCTATATGAGATATGAATAGCTGCCATACTATTTATTTCGATAAGCTTTACGGGATCCAATTTTAGTAGTTTGGCATCTTTACCTATTTTTTGAAAGTCTTTCTCAATTTCCTGCCGTTGGTATTCATTGATTGCTTGTAAATCAGAAGTTGTTAGACTCATAACTTCACTATTTCTAAGGAATTCACCATTCTCTCCTTTGTAAATACTTATCAGTATTCTACAGAATTTTGATGCTGCATCCCTGTCTAGGTCATTCAATCCTTTTGGCTGAAAAGTTAAGGTCGGCTTGATGACTTCGATTTTCTTATTCGCACTAAAATTGTCTCTAAACGCATCTGCAGCTAATGTTAGGTAGGAATTATCGTCTCTCAGTTCGATCGTTGGAGGGATAGCAATACTCCCTAATTCAGAAATTTCAATTACAGTCCATCCATGTGGGATTTGATACTCTTGACAGAAAATTGAAAAGGAAGTAAATAAATAGAATAATAAAATTAATAGGGTTCGTATGGGATGAATCATAATTTAATATTGTAAGGTTCTTGGTTTTCTCATTTGAAAATTGCGTCTTACACCTGTGTAATTTATGTATTTATTGTTTTCTTATTTATTAATTTCTATAGATCTGAGAATGTTGTCAACCATTGATGATTTATCAGGATCAAGAACTATTGCAAAAATCCCCCAGTTTTGTAGTCCTGATATAATTGAGGCACCTTTGATTGTCTTTGTTTTTGAACCTTGATGTACAACTAACTCATATACACACCATGTGTATTTTTCATTCTTAAAGTACTCACGGCGTATCTCTTCAACATTGCTAACGCCTGGTAACTGTTTAGCATTGGAAATTGCTCCATTTACAGCACCCTCGAGGCTAAGTTCAGTTGAACTTACATATTTATTATAGGAAACCATTCCGTCGAAATAAGGATTGCTATCAAACACAAAAACTTCCATTTTTTCTAGGACTGTAATTAAGTTTTCGGGTATTGCTATTTTTGTTTCCTTCAACGGATATGGACTTAAAATTTTAAAATCTGAGGAACCAATAGTGTACAACTGCGGGAGATTTACTTTTGAACTATAAGCAACAAGGTCGGTCATTTCTTGTGTCGAGGCATTCATTTCCTTTTTAAGCTCCATCTCCATTGCCTCTTGCTCGGTATTTCTTGTCTTTACCAAATTAATAATGGCAAAGTAAACGACAATACAAACCACTAAGATTATGGGAATAAATAGTTTAACAGTCTTCATGGGGTTAGAAATTATTGTGGTTTAACTTAATTAATTGCGATCCTTAACAAGATATTAAGCATCAGAAAAGCTTTACAATGTTTCTATAATTTCGGCTTCCTGATCTGCATCAGTTTTCTGGTCACCTGCTAAGTTAAGTAATTCCTTTTATCTTAAAGAGCGGATTCATCCAAGAAGTAAATAATGCTGTTCTCCGCTTCATCATTCGTCCCATAAGCTTATTTAAGATCATTTAAAACCAACCTGTTTTGAAGTAGGTCAAGATATACTGATGTTAGTGTGCTCTTAGTTAGGTTTTTAAGCTTGGCAATAATAAGATATTCCCTAACATTTCGACACGACTGTTCAGATAATGGAAGTATTCGACAAGACATGGAAACAATATCAACAGTTAAAATATTAAAAGCATTAGCAAGCAATATTGGTCTTATATGGATTCCAGTTAGTAAGGTAATTGTAGAGTTTCTTATATATTACTAACAACTCCATGTTGTTAAAAGGCTGAAGTATTTTTGTATTGTTAATCGGTATTCATAACTTTGGTATAGTCATTTCCTTCCTGGATTAGAAACCAATAAGTTACAGACAAACATAATTATAATGTGTGCTGATTTGTATCCTGACCTTAAATCAATCATTTTAAATGTGTTTGGTGGGCTGATTGTTTCTTTTTTAACCTGGGCCGTTATAAGGCTATATGATAGATTAAATTCAATAAAATTCAAAAAGTTATTTGGGGGTACATCACTTGAACTTATTAAGCTCGTATATGGAAGAATGGTACTTCAGACTTGTTATGACGAGAATAGAACAATTCGAACACATCCATATACCAAAAAAGGGAATAGCATGGGTTATAGAGTATCCTCAATTCTTTCTGACACCGAGGCTGTTTCCATGAAATATCTTTCCGATGCTTTTTCAAAGAATACGAAGAAAAGTCCAGAACTAACCAGTGATGATGATTTAACTGAGAAAATTAATTTATCATTTATATCCCTAGGTGGATTAAATAATTGGAAGTCTATTGATGTGCTTGATTCTGAGGAGAATATTTTCTTCAAGTTTGCTTCAAATGATACTGGGCATGTTGACAGGATAGTCTCTGTAAAAGATATAGCAGAATTTTACAGGATAACAAGAACGACGGATTTTGGGTTAATAATTAAAACCAGACCAAAACAATTTCCTTCTCAAGTTCACTTTTGCGTTGCAGGTATTGATGAAGCGGGGACAAGAGGTGCCGCTTACTTTCTTTCCACAAAATGGGAAGAAATACTCAAAAAAACTAAAGGGAGAGAATTTGGCGCAATTATAAGTGTTAAAAATGGCAGCGATGAATCGGCTGAACTAATCCGATGCGTTCCAAAGCCAGAAAACTCATATCTTAAAAAGTTGTTGCAGCGTTTGGTCAAAACATTTAAATGGAAATCGCAGAATTGAGCCCAAGCAACATGTGATCAAAATCCCTCAAAATGACAAATTTTAATCAAACAACCATACAAGCGTATACTACTGCCTTAATCGCAGGTACTCTCGCAGAGCTGAAATCAGTAGCGAAAATCAAACATCCTCTATTAACAGGAGAACTTAGAGAATCATTTGTCGTGAATCTCTTGAGTCATTTTTTGCCTGAAAGGTATGGTGTTGGTTCAGGAGTTATTGTGAACCCCCTTGGAATTGAGAGTACGCAGTGGGACATAATCATTTATGATAAAAATATTATACCACCTTTTATATTTGAGATGGATAGAGGAGTCTTTCCAGCTGAAACCGTCCTGGCTGTTATTGAAGTAAAATCAAAGCTTACACTACAGGAACTAAGGAAGACAAACGCTAATTCAAAAAGGTTAATCACTCGAATCTATGATGATAAATTCTTCGCATATAAGGAACCCTACAAACCCATTATCGGAGCCTTAGGACTCTATGGATACAGTGCTAAAGTGTTGCTAAATCAGGATGGTGCCAAATGGGTCGGATCAAACTTAGAATACTTGAATCTATTCTGCCTTTGTGAGAAATACTGTTGGCTTAAGGTAGAAAGCGAATGGAAGTATAGTTTTGCTACTGAAACCTATGAGGAGGTTAAGAGATTTTTGTTTTCATTACTTGATAACATCAGAACAAAAGCAGTTGAAAAGGATACCTATTATTCTCTCCAGCATCGAGATTGGTATAGTTTATATGCAAGAGATCAATTAGAAGTAAGACAATTTCTAGAAGGTGATCAAGGATGGCCATTGTTGTGTACTCATTTTGATTAATTTCTTATTCTTGGCACCTCATATAAATTTTTCTGTCTTATACTCCCAAAAGCTGACCTTTATTCGAAGAGCAAGTTAGTTATTGAACTCTTTCTACGAATGAATGTAATCGAGAATGGGGACTTTTACCACCAACCGTTGTGGAGCAAAATTATTTATTACCCCAAATCATGCTCTTGACAGAATTGAGCTAACCCCCACTGATTTGCCACAGGCAATTCACAAAGTGCATTGATAAGATTTAGTAACTTTAGGGTAAACCCAAACAAATGGATATTGAAAACGAAATAGGGGGTCTGCCAATAGATTTGCATGATATTGAGTTATTTAAGGCAGATGACATTATTAAGGGCAAAGGTGTCTTATCTTTAAATCCGATTGGATTAATTGAACTCAAGATATTTCCTGACCATCCTAAGGAGTTTACAATTGATGAGATTTTTAAGTCAATTAATCAATCGACTGCCGACGCTGGGAAACTTTTAACTGAAGAGGCTTACTATTCATTTAATGGAACAGCGGTAAATAATGATCATTACTTCTGTAGGAGACTTTTAATAACCGATCACCAAAATTTTAGGGTATACACAGGAGAAATATGTTCAGAGCTTGTTATTACCAATGGCACTGATGCAGACGCCTTTCATGTAGCAAGAGTCCAAATCCCATATAAAATAAATCTACCATCCAACCACAGCCTTCATGTTGAAAGGAAATATTCTGACCAATGGACTACGAGGTCAATATCAAGGAATATTTTTGAGATTATCATAGAAGATACATCAATAGACATATTCTCAAGATCTGGGACGACAAGCATATTAATTCAAAATAAGGATTATATTTTATCCGAGGATGATATTCATTTCATTATTACAACCATCGAATTTTTAACATCATCAATTATAGACAGATACTCTGTTGAGTATGAAGGGTCGGGGATTTATAGACGAGTTTTTCGATATTCAGTTCCACAGAGAAGGGCTATCACTAAAGGTAAACCCCCTTTGGCTATTTCGGCTTCTGTTAATCAAGATTACTTTACAGAACTTTTTGTCAAGTTTCACCAATTCATTAAGATTAATGACCTTGATCCTCTTGCCAGTATATTGATTAGTGTAATTAGTGCCCAAAATTCATTTATTACAACCTACGCACTAACAATTACCACAGCTATCGAGAATATTTTACATTCCTATTATTCTACGGGCAAAAGGAATTTTTCAAAAAGTGATATCGAATTTGCATTGAAGGAAGTAAATGGAACCAATCTTTGCGATCTGATTAAAAAGAGATTGATCGGCATGATCAATAGCGTATTTGAACAAGAAAGCGCCGACGATATAATCAGGGATTTAATTAAACAAGGAAAACTAAAGAAGGAGTTTCACAAAAATTGGAAAAAGCTAAGAAATCCTGTGAGTCACGGAAAAGACCCTACTGAAGATTTTCAAGAATACATAAAATTGTGTGAATCAAATCTTGTATTCTTCTATGTCCTTGTATTCATCTTAATTGGTTATGATGGTGTTTACTCAGATTATTCAACTTATGGTTATCCTTATGTTGATACATACTAATAATTATAACCTTCCTTACTTCCCTGATTTTAATTGTTGATAATTGACAAATAGTACAAATCCTGGCACCAAACTGGCACCAAAAAAAAAGTTACAACTTTTGAGGTTGTAACTTCTTGATTTTGAGTGGGCCCAGCTGGGAT
>JAFGIK010000096.1 GCA_016929645.1 Candidatus Dojkabacteria bacterium | reverse complement strand
ATCGTTACGTTGGGCCTGACTGACCGGAGCGTGACAGAGCACAACGATCACGACCAGAGCACCATACAGAAAAAGTGATGATCGGTCTCGCCAGGTGACTACATATAGCCACTCAGCGAAATATTGCAGGTGACTATATGTAGTACAGAGTTTCGGAAATAAGTATACATGAGGTGCGACGAAGAAACCAGGTTTTTTCCTAAAAACCTGGTTTCTTGTGTATAGTTTTTTCTGAAATCATGTAGTAGTCACCTGCATGATGATGGAAAGTGACTGCATATAGTCACAAATGGCTATATACAGTCGCCAGGTGACTACATATAGTCACTCAAAAAGGCGTAAGGTCATTCAGATAATAATATTGTTAGAAATCTTTCTTAATATACCATATAGATATGTAATCTTATTATAAAATATGAGTTCTTTTTATTAGAAAATATTAGTATACTCTTGTAATATTCTCGAAAAGTTCTCATGATGCCATACGAATCTCGATTTGATAGAAGAAAATCTTGACAAAATTTTTCTATACGCCATATTTGTTGTGGAAGATGACAACATTTGTTTATGAGGGGCATGCGTAATGCGAGTACATAATACAGTGCATTGAATACACGATGCAATGTACAAAGAAATAGCAATTGGCTTTATAGAAGCATACTTAAATGAAAAACAACGACTTAGTAAGTCTTCATGAAGAATTATTACTTTTTCTACTTAATTATAGGAAAGAATCGAAATATTTCGATACTCCTAATTTCCTATTTCGGCCTATAACTGATGTAGAAGCATTTAAGGAAGGGCGTTGGTTTTACGATACTCCTATTTCTGGTTGGATAAACATTTACTTCACAGAGAATATTGAAAAAAAACAGATTGCAAACCACCCGCAATTTATAAACAATCTACAGTTTGGTGTCAATCTAAATGGTCGATGGAATATTAGTGTTTCTTTTCCAGTGGAATTTCAAGGAGAATCTGTATCACTATTTTGGAAACACCTTATTCAAAGTTTTTCCAATACCGCCGCCGAAAGCTTTTCTAATGCTGCCATACGTCATAGAGATAATGAGTTTTTTGAGCGTTTTAAATCTAGACGAATATTACTTCTTCCTTTTGACAAGAACTACCGTACAGGTCTTCCCCAAGCTTTTGACAATTTGTTTCAATTCTTCAAATATGAACAAAATTCCATCGAGTATCAAGATAAGGCAAGCCTCCCTCTATCGTTTATTTCGGAAAATGTTTTTAGGGAATCATTGAGTCATATAAATGAATATCGAAATCAACACAAAGTCGAACGTGTATATCTTAATGGTTTTCAGATAAAAAATTTTCAAGGTGTTAAAGATACTCAACTTCATGAATTGCCTCCAAATTCGCGATGGATTTTTTTGACTGGGGAAAATGGTTTTGGCAAGACTTGCCTGCTAAAAGCCTTAGCTATAGGCTTATATGGAGATGAAGAAGATATAATTATACCGCGCAGTAAAGATCCCGAAATTAAGACGAGCTATACAAATATATATCGAAGTGGTAGGGAAATCACTATAAACAACGATATTAAGCATCCCTTATTTTTTAGATCTCTGCAAACTTTAGCTGCTTACGGCCCTTCTCGTTTGGAAATCCAAGCACAGGATAGCCATAGACAACAAGCAAAAAACAGTACTGCCACTTATAATTTATTTCATACTGATGGTGTATTAAAAAATATCGAAGCCGAATTACTCATATCACATTACGATGCACCGAGTAAGTTTGATGAATTATGCAAGATGTTAAAAGCTCTTATTCCTTCTTTAAATAAAATAGAACTTGATAAGGACCAAAGAAAAATTTTGTATTATGAAAGGGATAAAATCGATGATAAAGAGCAGACCAGTATCTTTGCCCCTATTGAGTACGAACACTTGGCATCGGGCATCAGAAGTATAATAGCCATGGTTGGCGATATTTACTTAAGACTCTCGAACGCTCAACAAAGAAGATACCTTAATCTTTTAGGAAAAAGTGGTGTAGAAAAGCAGAGTAACGATCATTCTATTTATACTCCAAGGGAATTATTCGGGATTGTCATTATTGATGAATTAGATTTACATCTTCACCCAAAATGGCAGCGAGAGTTGCCGACTTTATTGTCAGAAGTCTTCCCTAATGTTCAGTTTATTGCTTCAACCCATAGTCCAATACCATTGCTCGGAGCTCCCCTCAATTCCATTTTTCTGAAGGTAGATAGGAGTGTTGAAAGCGGGATTATAGTGAAACGTTTGACGGGATTAGAGAAAAATATCAGCAATCTCTTACCTAATTCTATTTTAACCTCACCAATTTTTGATTTAGATCATTTTTTTCCGGTTACGCATGACAGCGACGAACCAATAGAAACCGCTGATTATTATCGTACCATTTTGGAGAAGAATGCTCTTGAGGAAAAACTTCAAATATTAGCGCGGGATTTTAAATTTCCAGAAGAGTTAAAGAAGGGGGATAATGAGAAAGGTCAATAAAAACTTTAACGCTCCGCCGAAAGCTTTACAACGAGGCTTTGAAGAGAAAAAAAATAGCTTGTTGGAACAAAAATCAGAGCATCAATTTGAGGGGCGTATTTATAACAATGCAACGAAACAGGAACTCAAAGAATTATATTATAGCAAATGCGCTTATTGTGAAAGCTTAATGAGCGATGATACTTTTACGGTAGAGCACTATCGCCCTAAAAAAGGGAGTTATAGCTACTATTGGTTGGGTTATGAATGGAGTAACTTGTTGCCTGTTTGTGACAAATGCAATAATGCGAAAGGAGATTGGTTTCCCGTTAACGTTCCCTCACGAGTCTTACCAGGTTCTGGCAAAAAATGTAGGATAAAAACCCCTCTATTGCTTTCAAACGGTGATATAGATATAGATGCAATGAAAGCTAATCATCCATATTTACTTAGTGAAGAACCATATTTGCTTCACCCTGAAATTGATGAGCCTAAAGAATTTTTGCTTATCAATTATAACGGCGAGCTAGTTTCTCGAATTGAAAAAGATGTTAATGAATACCATTATGAAAGGGCTAAGCAAACGATTAGAATTGCTAATCTTAATAGAGAAATTTTGATATGGAAGAGAAGGAAAATTATTGAAGGTTTCGAGATTTTACTTAAGAAGCAGACGGTTAGGTTTTTAGAAGAAATAGCCAATCAGAAGGATTTGTCTTCAAGTATGCGGTTGGCTTTTTTTGTTGTATTTGAGATCATAGAAAATCAATTCAACGAAGAACAAGAATATACTCTCACTGGTTGGTGGATATGGGAAAATATTAAAGGAATCTTATTTAATGCGGTCTGCAAAGATAATCAAGAGATTGAAAAAATGTTAGATTATGCATTGGATTTATATATACAGTCGAAATGTTAAAAATTTAGCCAATATATCGGCATTGCTAACGATCTGCTTGCACCGGAGCGAAAAGGGCGGACGGAAAAATCCAGTGGTATTCCTTACAAGTGTGGTTGCCGCCCGCCCTTTTCGCCCGGTGAAGCAGGGCGTTAGATGTACCCGATCCTAATATTTCGGGTAATGGTTCAATAATACGTGATGCCCGCTCGTTGAGCGAAGTCGAAACGAGCTACCTATAGTTCCCTTCGACTCCGCTCAGGGAACGTATCACTTACTATTGAACCACTACCTAATAAACTATAGCATCATGAAGTTCTTGGAGGAACACACAATGAGCGATAAAGAGCATAATATTCACGACTTTGATATTGCATTAATTTGCGAATATTTTTCCAGTATGGATCGTCAAGGCCCAGGAAGCCAGGAAGCAACACTAAGGGCATTAAGCTTTATTGGTAATATGCACGAGGGATCACGCATTGCTGACCTTGGTTGTGGTACTGGAGGTCAAACTATAGTTTTGGCTCAAAACACTCCAGGGAATATTACAGCCATTGATGTATTCCCTGGTTTTATCGACAAACTCAATGATAATGCACAAAAATTGCATCTTCAAAGCAAAGTGAAAGGCGTTATTGGTTCAATGGATCAACTTGATTTTCAATTAAATGAATTAGACCTTATTTGGAGTGAAGGAGCAATCTATAATATTGGTTTTGAAAAAGGCATGAATTATTGGAAGAAGTTTTTGAAGAAAGGTGGCTATGTTGCTGTTACTGAAGCATCATGGTTTACAGAAGAACGGCCAAAAGAAATATTTGATTTTTGGAATGAAGCATAT
>JAFGIK010000010.1 GCA_016929645.1 Candidatus Dojkabacteria bacterium | reverse complement strand
TTATTTCCCAGTGGGGCACAACGGATGGCCGTATGCTGCGTAGCCTGTGTTGCGCCTGCGGCAGGCTATGCAGTATACGGTGTGTTGGCAAGCGTTACTTATTAATTACTGTTTCTAACTTTTGAGAATTATACATGCTTATTGGGGAAATAACTGGCTCTTCCAATGGAACTTTTTCGCCAAATCGTTCTTTTAGTTTCTCTTTTACGACTGAAGAATTCAAATCGAAGTCTTTCAGCTTCTGCAATTCGCCTATTTCAATATCTAGAGCCTTTTTATATATTTTCCAAACTAATTCTGAACAATAAAATTTGTCATCAGACCACTCAAAATGAATATCATAATCTAAACCAAGGTATTGTCGTCCCACTTGTTTCATTTTTAACAGGTTTTCCTTAGTGAGTATACTGTCAGAACCTTTTAATCTTTTTACAACATACTTCTCTTCTTCTCCGCGTTTTATCCAATCCGTTAGTTTAGTCACTTTAACAGGTTGAACAGCTTCTAGTACATAAAAAACAACTCCTTCCATAAAAACTATCCCCATATGACTGTATTGTGAACCTGTTGCAAGTTGAATTGCTTTACTTTGATTTGATAATGAAGTCTGAAAGATTATATCTCCCTCTTTTAGAGTAAAATATAATTGATTTACTTCTAACTGCTCCTTGTCTTCTACAATTGCTTTTGCATAAATATAGCCATGATAAAACCATTTAACAGCATGATATAAACCAAATACCACTACTATTATTAGTAATAAAAACAACAGTTTTTTAATCATTGGTTTTCTTTTTGTTTTTATGCTTGCCAACGGATGGCCGTATGCTGCGTAGCCTGTGTTGCGCCTGCGGCAGGCTATGCAGTATACGGTGTGTTGTGCGTTCGGCATATTTATCACTTTTCATAAATCACTAATCTGATTCCATAATATTTTCTGTTATAGGATAGATATAATTTAATTCCCGCTGGAGTTACCCAAGTTCTCCTGATAAAATCCTTTTCATCACTTTTTTCTATCTGTTTTCCTATATTTCCAGAAATATAATCAATTAAAAACTCAGTTTTATTATCAAACGTTTTCTTTGCATGCTTCTCTGAATCAGATTTCATTAAATTTCTCTCATAATCCCAATCAATTGAAACAACTCGAACCAAGTTGCTGTCCTTAGTTCCGTAATACATGATTGAGTTCGAGAATATTGAATCCTCTTTTACCAAATAAGACCTACAAGTATCAATTGTGTAATTATTCGGATTCCAGTTATTCCCGACACTAATATGATGATTTGGAGAGATGTCAAAACTACCCCAAGTTTGTTCTTTTGAATCCATTGTGCTTATTTCTAAGTCTCTGAATTTAGGTAAAATATGATTCAGCCTGTTTACAAAAATGCTGTCAGCTTTCTCTGCTCCAACAAGTTTTGGTTCAAATAATGCTTTATTTTTGAAATATGTTACATGAATCTCTTGGTCAATCATTTCCAACAAGCCAAATGTTTGCTCATTTTTAGTACGAAATTTCAACAACTCGTTATTTCCGTTAAAATTTGAGCATCGGTATGAATAATGCCAATTGTAAAAACTAATATTATCTGCGATTTTTTGAATTGGTTCTATCGAGTTACGCTTGTGTCTCGCAATGTAGGTTGCTGTATCAGTCTCGTAGATATGCAATAATTCCTTGTCTAATACAAACGAACTAACAATGTATGGCTGATAGTTAAAATCGAAATAGTCAAATGTGGTATCTTGATATACAATATCAAATCCTATAGGCTCGCCATACCATGAATATGATTTCCCTGATGATTCAATGTTTTCATAAGTTATGTCATCACTGCATTCGTTCAGTAATCGAGGATTTTCAATTTTCAACACTCTAAATGAGTTTGTCAGGTAATAAGTCGAATCAATTTTATTAACCAAAGGTGTTGTAGCTTCTAATACGTATTCTTGTCCTGTCTTTTTTTCTTTGAACCAAGTTTTCCCACCCCATTCGCCAAAATTAAGAGAGTATACTTGAAACTTCTCATCTTCAAATATTAAGTCGTCAGTTTTGTCAATTTTTGTCCATCGGTCGTTTGTTAAGTCAAGATAATAACTTTGCTTGTCCATGTAAGGCTTTAAAAACAAACTATCATTCTTTGCATAAAAATCTAAATAAACAGTTCTCATTTCTTTGGGACAATCGATAATTCTTTCTAATTGTCCATTTGAAAAAATATACAACCACCTTTTCCCGTAGCCACCATATTTTAAAACTTTTTGTTTAAAAAGAACATAAAACTTGTCATGGTATTTCAAAGCATGAGTCATTTCTCCTTTTATGTCAACATGAATCGTGTCCTGATGTAATGAATATCCGCTCTCAAAATATATAACAGAGGAATCCTTTTTATTATCAGCATTTGAACATGCCAATAGAAAAATTGGGATTATCAGGAAAATTATGTTTCTATTTTTTACCATATTTTCAATTTGCAGGACGTTTCTTATGCTGACGCACAACGGATGGCCGTATGCTGCGTAGCCTGGGTTGCGCCTGCGGCAGGCTATGCAGTATACGGTGTGTTGTGCCCGCTGGTCGTT
>JAFGIK010000002.1 GCA_016929645.1 Candidatus Dojkabacteria bacterium | reverse complement strand
TTTTCTTGACCTTTGAGGGTTGAAAGGTTAAACCCTCAAATTTTGAGCAAGTTAAACTTACTTTCTTTATCTCTAGCCGAAATAGAAAGTAAGCAAAGAAAGTTGGCTTTATTTCTTCTACACTTTATGATAGATTATTTGTAACCTTACTTTGCTAGGAATACGAGAATGGAAAAGTCTCAACATATTGGTGAGATCATACAAGAGTTAAGAAAAAAGAAAGATATGACACAGGAAGAGCTCGCTCAAAAATCTGGTGTTTCTTATACGACATTGATTAAGATCGAAAGAGGTAGTGTTCAAAACCCAACGGTTAAAACTATCAAGCGGATAGCTGATGCATTAGATGCATCGGTGGATTTGTTGTTAGGCAAAATTAATTTAGATAACAACCCAACCCATAAAAATGAATAATAACGATTATCAAAATGAAATTTTAAAACTAAAAAAACAAGTTGAGCGGCTTAAAAAGTCTGTTAAGAAACAAAAGTATGGACTTGTATGGATGGATGTTCCAGAGGCATTTGAAGATGATGTTGAAAACAAGTTACCTACACTTAAGGAAGTACCTGAATTAGCGATAAAAAACGATGACGGAAAACCGCTCATATTTTGATTGAAGGAGATAACTATCATGCTCTTACCTGTTTGAATTACACTCATAAAGGGAAGGTAGACGTGATATACATCGATCCTCCTTACAACACCACATCAGATGGCTTTAAGTATAAGGATAAGAGAGTTATTGACAAATATCCAGATGGAACGACCGTTGATGTTAACAGCCCTTTTCGTCATAGTTATTGGTTATCTTTTCTACACAAAAGACTTGAACTGTCAAAAAGCCTACTTAGCACTGATGGTATTATTTTTATTAGCATCGACTATCATGAGTTCGCCCAATTAAAGCTTTTATGCAATGAAATCTTTGGTGAGGATAACTTTCTTGCACATCTTATATGGAGAGGGATGCATACAACAAGAAACTCAAGCAAAGACTTCAATCAAAATACCGAGTATATCCTTGTATACGCAAAAAACAAATCTCAGTTGATCGTTGCTGGCGATTCAGACACTTATTTACGATTTTTTAAGGACAAATCATCAAGCTATCCTTTTGATGATAACGATGGTAATGGTAAATATAAGCTTGACCCTATTTATGCTCGCAATTTTTATGAACCATATGAAGTAGAGTTTCCGAATGGGGTGAAGTGGTCTGCACCGAGAGGAAACTATCCGAGGTATTCAAAAACGAACTTATTGAGGATGTATGAAGAAGGGCTGATAATATTTTCAGGAAAAGAACCTAAGGCTAAAAGGTATTTAAGAAATGTTAAAGAAGGTGTACCGCCAGATACCTTACTCCCATCTGATATAGTCGGTTTTAATAAAGATGGAACTTCATTACTCAACTATATGTTTGAAGGAAGGAAGGTTTTTGATCAACCAAAGTCTGTTGCATTAATTAAATATTTGCTTTCCATTTCAAGTAAAAAAAAGAAATCTAAACAAAAACAAATAATTCTTGATTTTTTTGCAGGATCTGGAACAACAGGTCAAGCGGTTATGGAACTAAATGAAGATGATGGACTAAATAGACAATGCATATTAATAACAAATAACGAGAACAATATCATGACAGATGTGTGTTATCCACGACAAAAAAAAGTCGTTGAGGGTTATACTTATTTAGGAACAATTAAAAAGATTCTATTTAGAGAAAAGATTTCATTTAAAACTTTGGCAAATGCTCAAAGAATTAATGAGGAGGTTAACCTTATAGCTGAAACTTCAACAAACAAGTGGGAGAAGCTTATCAAAAAGGTTGTAGGAAATGAATTGCAGATAATTGGCGAAAATAGACGAAGTAACAAAATTGAGGGCTTGGGAAATTCTTTAAAGTTTTATAGAACATCCTTTGTTGGTAATAGAAATATCTTAAACATAAAAGATGAAGATAAAGTTGAGTTAGCCCACAATGCAGGGGAATTACTTGCATTATCTGAAAATACTCTGGATTTGATAAATAAAGACGATTGGATGCAACTTTATGAAAGTAATGATAGATATACAGCTATCTATTTCAGAGAAGAAATGACTAACTTTGAGAAGTTTAAGAGTATTGTTAAAAAACTTGATAAACCTGTCTCCATCTATGTATTTAGTTGGGGTGATAATGAATTTCCAGATGATTTTGCAGAGATAAAGGATGCTAAGGTGAAAACAATTCCTGCTCCAATTCTCGAAATTTATAAACAAATTTATAACTTGAATACGAAATAACTATGGCACAATTCAATTTATTAGAATTTCAGAAATCCGCAGTAGAAGAACTCCTAACTTCTCTGTCAACGATATGGAGAACCTCTAAGAGACAAATCCCATTGGTATTCAAGTCACCAACAGGAAGTGGAAAAACTTTTATGATGGCACACTGTATTAAGGGATTGAACCATCTACCAAATTGGGATGCTGATAAAGCTTTCATCTGGATCACATTTAGTGATGAGTTGGCAATGCAAAGCAAAGAGAAGTTTTTCAAATATTTTGAAAATACTCTCGAAAATGAATTATTAACTGTTCAGGATATTGATTCCAGAGGTGTGCTTTTGAAAAACGACATCCTATTCATAAACTGGCAGAAAGTTGTATCAAAAAGTGCAGAAAATAGAATTTTAAGAAGACCAGAAGATGAGTTAATGCAGAAAGAAAGTGGTAAATATTTTGAAGATATGATAGATGCGACTCACGAAGCCAACAGAGAAATCATCCTTATAGTTGATGAATCACATAAAAATAGTAGAACAAATTTAGCACAGGAAATAATTGATTATATTAATCCGAAGGTAATAGTTAAAGTATCAGCAACACCAGAAGAGGAGCCCTCATTTTCTCAAGTTAAGAACAATGAAGCAGGATATGTTGAAGTCCCAAGACAAAAAGTGGTTGAGGAAGGTCTAATTAAAGAAAAGATAGTTGTTCAAACGGATGAAGACTTACAAAAGTTTACAGGACAAGACTTAGATGAGGTACTTATTGATTTAGCAATTAGCAAAAGAGACGAAATTGTTGAACAATATAAAAAGATTAATAAAGAAATCAATCCTCTCATACTAATCCAACTTCCCAATGACGACAAAAAACTAATTGAAATCGGACAAAAAACTAAGGAACAGGTTGTATTAGAAACTCTCAACAAAAAAGGGATTAAAGACGATCGAGTTGCAATGTGGTTTGATGGAAAGCAGAAAAACATGGAATTCATTACTGAGAATGATAGTGATGTGGATTTTATGCTTTTTAAACAAGCCGCAGGAACAGGTTGGGACTGTCCGAGGGCACACATTTTAGTGATGTTTAGAGAAATTACTTCTCCTACATTTTATACTCAAACAATCGGAAGAATACTAAGGATGCCTGATCCTGAAAATAACGAGGATTACAAGGACTATTCTGATCTAAGAACAGGATATCTATACACAAACTATAAGAGAACTGAGGTTACTATTCCAGATCAATCAAGATTTAATAAGCCACTCATTTATATCGCTAAAAGGAAGGGAAATATTACAAATGTCGAAATTCAATCTGCTTTTGTTACGAGGGTTGATTATGGAGATTTGAGTAATTCATCAAAGTTCCAAATTAGTTTTCTTGGTTCGATGAATAATTATTTTGGAATCACTAATGACGATATTTTAGGGAAAGCGAAGGATAAGTTACAGCAAAAAGGTGTTGAACTAAACCCAATACTGACAAGTAAGATCATAGTCAATGCTGAATTTACAGATTTCGACCAAATTAACCTTGAATTTGCTAATGCAGGTGAAGATGTTGATCTTGAAATGTCTCATCAAGATGTAGAAAAAACATTCAACTATTTATGCTTTGAAATTTTGAAGGAGCAAACAGAGAAAGAAGCCAAAATAACTAATATTGCAAGGTCTTGGAGTCCATTAAAATCAGCAATAAGGGTTTGGTTTAAAGGTATTTTTAATGAAGATAGCTCATACTACTACAAAGTATTTATTTATGATGTATTAAAGCGTGAAAGTAGTATTTTCAAACAAGCAATCACACAAGCATTAAAGGAGTATCGCCCTATACTTCAAGAATTGTTAAAAGAAAAGATAGCTAAGGTAGAGAAAGATGAAACCCCAGTATTTTCTGTTCAAGATGAATATGCTTATACAGAAGACTACGAGGAACTGGAACAAATGCTTTGCGTATTAGACAAGTACTATATCAGAAAGGATTATGACGGTAGAGAGAATGAAGAAAAGTTTATGAAATACCTTGATACGAAAATGGATTATCTTGAGTGGTGGTTTAAGAATGGAGACAGCGGAAAAGACTATTTCGCAGTTAAATATTTCAATACCTCTAAACAAGAAGATGCGTTGTTTTATCCAGATTGGATAGTTAGGTTTAAAGATGGCAGAATCGGAATATTCGATACTAAAGCAGGAAGAACGGCTACTGATACAGAAGGACGAGCTGAGTCGCTAGCTAAAAAATTGAAGGAGCTTGGTAAAGACTATATTGGTGGTATAGCAATATTTGAGAATGGTACATGGTATTACAACGATAATGAAGATTATAAGTACACCCTTGGAAATTTGGATGGTTGGAAGAAGATGGAGGATATATTTGCATAAACAAAAACGAAAATGCAAATAAACTTGAAATGAGATAAAATAGCTTAAGAAAATGAGTTATAAAAAAAATAAATTATTAAAGTAATATTAATATGGCAGAGGCACCAAAAAGTTTTGAACCAACAGGTCAGCCAACAGGCAGACCAGAACAATCAGGAATTATTCCTTTATCTGAAACAGACAAAGCAAGGTATAAAACAGTAATATACGGACATCAAAGTTTAAATGAGGCGGATAAGGGACTAGTTTCCGCTACTGTTTCAGCAATGCAGGGAGCAGGATTTGAAATAGCAGTTGATAGAAAAGATACGGATAGATCTGGACAAGCGGTTGTAATTAAATCCGCTAGTGCAGAAAGAAAACAGCAAATGTCAGAAGGTGCTTTATGTCTTGGGGTAATTGAAGCAACTCGAAGACGACTTGAAGGTCAACCGATTGATGATGAAACAGCTTATGCTACAGCACAAGAGATGTTGCAGACGGTAACAGGTGAGCCAGAAGTCCTTGAAGCATTTTCAGAATATTATGGAGGTTTGCGTTGGGGTAGCGATCAGGAGCGTTTTGTTCGTACGCTATTTAGGAATGGTACAGAATTTGACTCAGATTTTCTTGACCAAAACTTAAGTGGCGGAGATCTAAGTAGTTTGGTTTATGAACTTGATGCGAATATTAGCTACGATCAAAGACGAGATTGGCATGATCTTTCCATCGATGATATCTTATCAGAATTTCCAGAGTTAGATTATCGTAGATTAAATGATGAGCAGTTCAGAGAATCAGAAGAAGGTCAAACATTATTAAGAGCATATAAGCATCTTTCAGGTGAAATCTTAGCAAGAAGACAGAAAAATCACGAGCCAGTAGTAAATAATTTTGGTGAAATAGTTCCTGAACCTGCAATACCTTTAAGTTCACATCCAGTAATCGAGGCACTCGTTATTGATGAGATGTCATTAGATAGACCTCAACCAAAATATTCTTTCGGACCGAGTGAGTTAGCAGGGATTATCCTCGATTCAGATAGTGTTCCAGCACACGAAGCACTAGTGAGGGCTATAACAACACGCTTGCCAGAAGGTGCAAGAAGAGTTTCTGATGGACCTGACGAATTCCAATTTAAAAGAGGTAGAGTTGTTGACCTTCTTAGGGAATATAGAAGAGCCGAAAACCCAGACAGAAGAGTTTTATTGAGAGATGATCTAATTCAGGTTCTCGATGCTTTTACAATGGATGGAGAAATTGCTTCAACCGTAAGAGAAGATTATCATAAACAAATCGCAAGAGGTACAAAAGAAAGTTGGGCACGATCAGAAGCAAGTCAAGTAAATGGAATAGTCTTAGATGCTCTAACAGTAGCTTTAGCATCACCAGATCCAGAGGTCTCAGCCAGAGCTTCCAGTATTGTAGAGGATTTTATTCCTCAACATGAAAGAGCGATTGCTTTTGGCCAAGATCCTCTTATTTTAGGTAGAGAGCAGATGGGCTTAGCATTAATAGATGCAATTGACTTTGTAGCAGAAGGGTCAAATTTACAAGTATTTGAATCTCTCGGAACACAAATTTTTGGAGATCGACAAATCGGTGAACAACTTAGGAGATTTGCGGAAACAAAAATGAGAATTGTAGCAGAAAGAAGTAGGCCTGAGGTTTTACAAGCTTTTGATGAAAGACGAAGCTTATCACATAGTAATTTTGGAGGAGATAAAACACCTGAATATCTTGAAGCAGAAGCTCGTTATGATGCACTAACTCGTTATAGTGATGAATTGGCAGAAGCACTTAAAATTGATCAACAAAATTTCTTTTTAGATCAAGCAGAAGCATTAGCTACAACACAAAGAGAAAGAGAGCTAACGGATGGAGAAGAAACACTCTTTGGTGGAGTAATTAAACGAATCAAGCTTGGTGATTATCATATGACAGCATTGCCAGCTGAGTATCATAGGATGATGGATTTAGCGAAATCAGGAGATTTAACAGAAAGACAAGTCGGAACAATAGCTTGGCAAGTTTATGAATCTTTTAAATATGTTGATGAAAACGCAGCTCATTTAATGATTCCTACTGTACTGGATATCTATGAAATAGCTTTAGGTTCCGTTGATGAAGTTAGATTCCCTACTGGGGAAACCTCTCATATTCTTGGTTCTGCATCTGGACTAGTCAGAGAGCATGGAAGAAAAATGTTCCGATCTGCAAGTATAGAAGATTTACAGGTTTTAGCATCTTATTCAGAAAGAATTAGGGATTATGCCGTACAAGTTGCAGAAAATCGAATATTGCCTGATGTTGTTCGAGCAAATACGCAACAAGCCCAAGAGTGGCGTAAAGATGCTTTGTACAATTTAGAAAGTATTGCACGAGAGTTAAAATCAATTGATTCACAATACGAAGAATATTTACATATTGAGGCAGTAAAAGTAAAACCAAGTGAGTATTATCCTTGGGTTTTAGGAAAATTAGTTCCTTTTTGGCAGAAAATGCAATGGGAAGTGGGTCCTGGAAATAGACCTGGCAGAGATATTCAAAGATTGCATGGCACTATTGCTGACTATGTAAAAGGAAGGTTTGTAATTCAAGATGAATATCCAGATGACTTCGATGCTAATGCACAAGGGCAAATCGGAGCATTTTTATACGAAATGTATACCCAAATGGTCGTACCACATGACATAAAATACAATGGTACTGTTTGGAGAGAAGGCTTAACTTTTATGCACAATGCGATAGCATATATGCCAGAGACAGTCTTACGACAAATTCAAGAGCAGTATCCTAATACAGATTTTGCGAGGTATATTGAAAAAGAACGAGGAAGATGGACAGAACCTAAAGACGATATAATTTCATAATAATTAATAACTATGGCAATAATATATTATAAATTTAAAACACCTGTACATGTTGGAGATGCTTCTCAAATAGATTTAGAATCCAGTCTACTCTTTGCAACTGCTAGGGATATTCCTGCTGATTATTCGATTGATATTACTCCTGAGGGATACAGAGATAAGTATACGCTTCAAACGAAAACCGATCCAAGCAGTATTCGAGAGGACACGATAGCAAGAATAAAGGTTGTAAGAGAATCTGGAAAAAAAGTTTCAGCATTTTCATTTAGTCCTGAGGGTTATGGACCAACACCGATTGAGACTGAGACGAAAGAATCTTTCTTTACTATAGATGCCTCAAATTCTACTTTTTTACTTGCAAGACCCAACGCCTTAGATGGAGGAGAAGGAATAAGAGTGGACGGTGTTGTTAGATATGAAAGAAGCTAGATTTTATACTATCAGACAGTTTGTTAAACCTATTGAAACTTGCAATATATATATATATGAGAAAATCCAGTAGTTAAATTATTAACTATTGGATATGCAAAGAGAAACAGGTTTTCAACCAACAGAAACAGCAAATACTTTTCGTGGGCTTGATTTAGCAGGATTGAGCCCTGAACAGGTCAATATTGTCAAAGACTATATGTCTCCACATGAAGGTAAAGACTATTATAGTCCTCATGCTTCATTTATTCTCGATTATTTAAGACACCCAGAACAATATCGTCCTACGGAATTTGCATATCGCTCTGCATATTGTGATTTTGTTGTTAGACGTTTTGATGAGGGGAAATTACCTGGTAGAGATTATACGGTCTTATTTCCTACAGAAATTAGTTATGATGAAATTGATTTTGATAGACTTCAAAATGTTCAAGTTTCGCTTGAATATGGTTATTCCTCGACTCTTGGGAAAAACTCAGCAGTAAAAGAACTAACTGCACAGGCAAGAAAGGATACCGACTCTGCTTGGGAAGATATGAGAAGCGGTGGAGTGGCATTCAGCCTTGAAGATTGGGTTGAAAAAATACCAGAAGATTCTCAAGCAAAATAGTTATCCTTTACGGATTTTACTAATAATTGTTCCTATTGCTATTGCAATGACCTGCAAAGGGAAGAATAGCAAACTTACAAGGCAACCATAGTTCTTAAAACCAGAGCTTCTATAAATCTTTGCCCCTTTTCCTCTTTTGTAAATCATAACAATCGCCCTAAGAACTTAAATCTAAATTAGGAAGCTCAAATAAGAACTTCCACTTATACTCAAACTCCTTAAAACATGAGATAATCGTATCAATATAAGGAATGAGTCGTTCGTACATAGTACGATCGCCCCGACCAGTTTTGACGAAATCCACATAAAGTGCTGATAAATAGGCATTATCAGCGTGATACATCTAATAGGTCAAAAACATAAAAGTTTCCTCAAAAGTACTTAAAACTTTCTTAAACACGTAATATGCATTCAATTTTTTTGGATCATACACAAATGCAATACCCTGGTAATTGAGATCTGTTTTTTTTACTTTCAAACGATTTTTGAAGATGTCTTTCTGTAGCTCTTGTATATATATCTCTAGGATGCATTTATGTCAAAGCAGCAATCCGAAAGAACATTAGTAAAAGAAAAATTGGTTCTATAATTGTTATTAGTCATATAAAAACAAGTGGGACAAGTTGCTTCTTTAGTATTGAAAGAATTCCACCGATAACAATTAGTACCACACCGACAATGATAAACAGAGAAAAAGACAGAACATTTGCAATGCAAGGTAATCGAAAATGAAAAATATAGCTTAGGAATGCCAATAAAATTGAATAGCCAATCCAAACAAAACCTTTTTTGAAATCTTTATTCCTATATATTGGTAGTATAAGAAGAATAAAAAAGACTGTAAACTTAAATCATATTATCCTGCATTGAATATTGTTTAGGATTCCGAATAATCATATAATTAAATATATGAACAATATTAAGAACAATAGAAAATTGCCCGAATATATAAACGGAGATCAGTTATCATTGAAAATTTCGTCTTATCCTGTGTTTTTAAACCATTTAAAAGAAAGATTGAGTAATAGATATTCTATACTCCTTGAATTATGTGCGGGCATTGGTGTGGGCTTAATCTTTCTGTAAGAAAGTTTTGATAAATTGTATAGGATCGAATTAGATCCTGAAATCGTCCAGTTATCCAATAGGAATATTCATAATGCAGGATCTTCAAGATAAAATAGACGATTTAGATAATAGGATTGATACAGAGGATTACAAGTTGTATGGATTGACGAAAGAGGAGATTAAGATTGTTGAGGAGGGATTTAATGGATAAAAACAATAGCACCAATACAATATTCACTGATAAATTTCCTAATTTGAAGAGTAAAGATGAATTGAAAGAGCATATAAATAAAGATCCTTTCAAAAGCTACGATCCATATTATGTGCGATGTGGAGTTGATCCAGAGATGAGAGAATTTTTCAACAAGATGTGGAGATCTTACAAACCTTATGCGGATAGTAATTTTATTAAAGATTTGAAAAAGCATTTCCATCAACGTACCTGGGAAATGTACGTAGGGTATGTATTATTGAAAAAAACGATTACAATAAAATCTCATAATAATGACGGTCCCGATTTTGTAGTTACTATAGGAGATAGAGATATTAATATTGAGTGTGTTGCCCCTGAATCAGGAGAATGTTTAGAAAAGCATAACACAGATGGTCAAGTACACGATGTCCCTAATGAGGACTTACAATTGCGATTAACAAGTGCAATTAGAAATAAAAAGGAACAATACAAAAAATGGTTGGGAAATAATAAAGTGACATCCTCTATCCCTTATATACTTGCAATTAATACCTTTGTCGATTCTTGGCCAACATCATGGAATCATCCCAGAATAATAAATGTCTTATTTGGGATCGGTAATCAAGTAGTTCAAATTGATAAAAATACGTTGGATTCAAAATCTTTTTTTAAAGAAGAAAGTACATTGAAAAATCATAATAAAGAAGACATAGAGAAAGCAATTTTCATGCACCTAGACTATTCTTTCATCAGTGCTATTTTGTTCAGTCAGCGGGATGTCATAAACACTCCTAGAGAGAAAGAAGGAAGTGATCTTAGAATTGTGTATAATCCAAATACAACAAATAAATTAGAACCTGATGCTTTGAAAGTTTTTCAAGAATATAAATTATAAACACAATAACCATGCAACCATTCAAACCACACAAATTACCAATAAAAGAACTAAATTGGGTTGAATTTATCCCTTATTTAGGTAACGCAAGAGATCGACTAGCCAAGTTTGACGGGTTATTACAAGGAATCCCAAACCCAAGAGTTTTATTGTCACCGTTAACAACAAAAGAAGCTGTATTGTCTTCAAAAATTGAAGGAACTCAAGCAACTCTTGAAGAAGTTTTGAAATATGAAGCGAATCATTCTGCAAGCCAAGAAAAAACTGAGGACATTAAGGAGGTACTTAACTATCGACAAGCATTAATGTATGCAATTGATTGTCTTGATAAACGTCCATTGAGTGAAAGGTTAATCAAAGAAGTTCATAAAATACTTCTTAAGGATGTCCGCTCAAATACGGGGATATTAGGAGAATTTAGAGATGGGCAGGTTTTTATCGGAAAAGACGGAACAACTATTGAAGCAGCTTCATTTGTGCCTCCAAAGGCTACAGACATCCCCAAATACTTTAAAGAATTTGAGAAATATCTACATTACGATGAAAAAGATCCACTTATACAGTTAGCGATCATTCATGCACAATTCGAGATAATACATCCGTTTTGGGATGGAAATGGAAGAGTTGGAAGAATTTTAATGCCTTTATTCTTGTTTTACAAAAAAGTTCTAACGACTCCAATGTTTTATTTAAGTGAACATTTTGAGTTGAATCGAACAGAGTATTATGCGAAGCTGAAAGGAATATCTAAAAAGAATGATTGGGATAGCTGGATTATATATTTTTTAAATGCAGTAGCTATTCAATCTGAAATAAATAGCCAAAAAGCGAAATTGATTCACAATTTATATAATAAGAAGAAAGAAGAAATATCTCAAACAACTAAATCTAAATACTCTTTCAAAGTTTTGGATTTTATTTTTTCCTATCCTATATTTAATAGCTCACAATTCTACAAAATCACTAGAATAAAAGGTACTACTGCCAAAGATTTAATTAAAAAGATAGAGAAAAATAAAATAATTAAACTAGTTCAAAAAGGTTCAGGGAAAAGAGCTAATATCTATTTGTTTCCTGAATTACTGTCAATTACAGAAAGTTAGTTGTACATACTTCACCGACCACCAGAAATCTTGCAGTCGGTGAAATGCATACGCGCCGGCCAATAGCTTTTTAAACAACAGTAGAATGTCTGCTAGAATTTTGTGAACAAAAATTAGAATTTTACCGTCTACTAAGAAAGTCATATACTACCAAATCCTTTAAAAGCCTTCTCATAAAGCCTAAGCTGTTCAACAACCTCCATAAACTCAAAGTTCGTAACTACGTCCATCAAGCCCGACCATTCAAGACATGCCCCTCCAACAATACTTATAAATATGAGGAAAGGCTCTGTTGATATTTCTTTCCTTGAAGCCGATTATTCCCCTAACGCTTCTTTTATTTTCTCTTGATTCTCTTTGAACTCGGAATCTTTCTTTAACCCCAACTTTTGGGCTTTTTCAAGATCCTCCTGAGCTTTGTCATAGACTTTGGTTTTCATAAAAACTATACCTCTCTGATAATAGTAATCAGGATTCTTACCATCAGTCGCAATTAATTTATCAAAAACCTCCAATGCTTTCGGATATGATACATTCCCGAGAAGAGCCTTTCCGTATAAATATTGTAGTTCCAGATCTTCAGGACCCTTTTTCGAAAAATATTTTTCAAAATCTTCAATAGCAGGATAAAATCTTGTTAAGTCGAGATTTACTTTCCCGCGAGCAGCATAAGCTTCATAATCATCTTTCTTTTTTTCGATCCTTTCACTTAACTCTTCAATCTCTTTAAACTTTGCCGAATAAAACTTTCCCAAGTCTAAATACTTTTTAGACTTTTCTTTGTCGCCTAAATCTTTAAACATCAGTCCGAGTTTTTCAGCAATCTTTGGAAGCTCGGGATCTTGTTTGTAAAAGTCAGCATCTATCGCCTTAAGAAAATCTTTCATAGCAATATCATAAAAGCCAATGTCATAAAATATATTCCCTCTTTCAATGTAAACCTTTGCATCAGAACTATATGCCCTGACTTGTTCAGACAGTGGCTTTATTTTTTCTTCTTGCGTCGAGATCACTTTCCCTAAATGCTTGAACTTATAAGCATTTTCCTTGTCCTTAAGGACTGTGTAACATTTTTGAAGCAAGAAATATACCTCTGAAGCTTCGGGAAAATCATTTATCAATGTTTGCAAATCTTCAACAGCTTCTTTAAAGCGTTTAAGTTTAACTAAAACACCCGCTTTGTTAATGTAACAATTGTACCTAGCAGTCGGCTCAAGATAATTTTTTGCTACGTCAGTAAGTAGCTCAAGAGCTTTTTCATTTTTCCCATTTTTTGCAAGACAAACACCCCACAAAAGTTTCACCTCCAAATCATCAGGATACCCTTCGCAAAAATATTCAAAGTCCTTTTCAGCTTTAACATATTTACCTTTTTTATAAAGAATTTCTCCTCTTCTTCTTGCCACATAATAGTCAACAAAACCATCACGTGGAATATACTTAATGTAGTTTTCGACATCTTTGAGCTCTTTTTCTTCGTTCCCAAGGTTTTTATATGCGGTCGCTCTATCAAGATATTCTGTGCCATAGTAAACCCCAGCCGCTATTGCTCTTGTAAGATCTTCTACTGCCTGCTCATAATTACCGTTTTGAACATTTATAGTACCTCTTACAGATCTTGCCTTCGCATTATCAGGATCTAATTCCAATGCTTTATCAAAGTTCTTTATTGCATCATCAAGATTACTTTGTTGGTAATAGCCTAATCCAAGTGAAAGGTAAGCTTGGGGATTTAAAGGATCTAGTTTTATAACTTCTGAGAAATCTTTCTCCGCTTCAGAAAATTTGTTTTGTGCAAAGTAAAATCGACCTCTTTCAACAATGTAATCAGAAAAATCAGGCTTTAACTTTATTGCCGAGTCAAAATCATTAAGAGCTGCACTGTAATCCGCATGCATAGCATACGATTTAGCCCTGTAAAGATAAGCTTCTGAACAGTCTTCGTCAATATTTATGCACACATTAAAGCACTGTCTTGCCAGTCCTGGAAGAAGTAATTCCAGGAGTAATTTGCCTTTTTCTAAGAGCAAATCAATGTTTTTGGGATCTGCATCCAGTTTTTCATCAATAACAATAATTTTTTCTGCACGCTTTGCATTTTCCAATGCTTTCTCTTCATCGGCAGAATTCTTCAAAAACTTATAACATTCGGCCAAATATTTATAAACTTCAATGTTTGCGCTATATCCAGATAACGATTCTTTCAGTTTCTCCAAAGCTTTTTCATAGTCTTTTCTTTTTAGAAAAACTCGCCCTTGACCTATCAAAGCTTCAGAACTCATTGGACGCTGTTGACTGAGCTCCTCAACCTTCGCAAAGTCGTTCTGTGCAAGATCAAGATTTCCAAGCTCAAGATAAGCTAATCCTCTTAGAAGAATCGGCTCAGGGTTATCGGGTTGACTTTTTAATATTGTGTTGCAATCGTTAATGACTTCATCATATTCTCCGGTTTTTAATAAACTTTTTGACTTTTCGACAATACAACTATCTAAAACTTGCGGATTAATTTTGCATGCCTTTTTGTACGATTCGACTGCTTTTTCATACTCTTTTTGCTTATAAAAACAGAAACCAATATTTTCATAAGTGCAGGCAAATTCTCCAAACTTTAGAACTTTCTGAAAATCAACAAGCGCTTTTTTCCATTCACTTAATTCTTTATGAACCAACCCTCTTTGATAGTACCCTCTTGGGTCAGTCGGTCTTAATTCAATATATTTGCTGAATAGTCCTTCTGTTCCATTAAGCTCTAATCTCGCCAGCTTCATCAAACCGTAGAAAAAGTACCCGCCCGGACTATCAGGATATCTTTTATTATACCTATTGATTAGTCCCATATCATCAGAGTAACCTATATCGGGATATTCTTCTCGCAAATCAGTAATATCAAGAATTGTTTCATACGTTCTTTCTTTAGAAGCTCCAGCTTCTTTTGAGGATACTTCCGTCCCTGGCTTCTTTCTGTCCGTACTCCAATACTCATCCATTAACAAGTCGGAGATTTTTTTGTCTGGAATCTCTTTTATCGCAAACTTTAAGCTTTCATCTTTAAGTTTGCCTTTCAACTTTTTTACAATTGCTTTTAACCTATCTACGTTGTTATCAAGGTTAAAGAAAATGATATCGAGACTTTTCCCTTCAGGATCAAGATCATCCGTAATTATCTTATCAATATTGTCAATGACCCAATCTGGTTTGTAGTGAGCAAGCCCAGCAAGAACACTTGAACCATAAACTTTATCAATGGCTAATTTTTTTGCAAAATAGAAACCTTCATCCATAAAACTGGAAATAGATGTCAGAAGTCTTAATGCATCAGAGCCTCTATCTCGATCATCAGGATCATCCTTTTTTCGAAGTCCTGTGAAAATATGCCAGTTATTAATAATCAATCTCACCATCAAAGGCTCAATTTGTAAGGCACGACACACATCTAATGTACTTAAAGCAAAAGCTCGAACTTCAGAGTCAGGGTTGACAAGAGCATTGTTTATAATCTCACGAAGTTTACACTTTATTGAGGGTGCAATTGTTTCTCTATTAATAATCCTCTCAAACCAATCACTAGGACCTGAGTCAAATTTCTGAGAATAACAGCCTGTCCTTAAATGTTCGATTACCTTTTCCTCAAGATCAATGCTTAAATCAACATCGTCGAACACGACACTCTCTTTTGGCAAATCCAAATATTCAATCCATGTATTTGCATAAATGAAGTTTTCTTGCTCACTTGCTTGCAAAACATCTACACGATATTCCAAGAAATTCAGACAATATTTTCCCAAAAACTTGTAGTAACCGGCATCCCCGCTATTATAATCACAAGTCGTATAGTCAAGATCATCATAGAAAAAGTAAATGGAAAGATTGTCATTTTCCTCTTTTGGAAATAGCTGTAGTATAAAAGCTTCATCACCAGTAATAATTTCCTGGAGCTTATATTTGTGAGAATGAATATTCGACAAATCATTATGAATAATCCAAAGATTTTTTTGTTTTTCTATATCCAGAAGAGCAGCCCACTGACTATTACTTGGCTTATCATCCAGCTGCAAAAACAAGAGGTTGGGATCTCGTGGTGTAGTAACAATATTAGTAATAACTCCAGAGAGTTCTTTTAGCGTAGACCTTAGTATCCGTGATTTCTCTTTTTTGCCTTCATACAGAACAATATCCTGATTCTCTTCAAGCACAAACAGCTTTTGATTAGTAATAGCAAATTCTTGTACTTTATTGCAAATACGCTTTGAACTAAGACTACTCTCCAAAAGATGTAGTTCTTCTTTGTTATTCAAAAGGAGCCCTTTATTGTAAGATGCAGGTTTCTTTTCTGGTTCAAACGGTAATTCTGTTTTAGATACCATATCGCCATTTTGAGTATCAAGCTTGTAGACACTCTTGCCAATAAACACATATAGCTCATCCGCATTGGAGTTAATATATGTTTTAGATTCTTTCCAGTCTTCAGAATCCAGAGAAAAAGAGCTATTCCACAAGATTTCTGTGGTTTCTGAGTTGTAACAATACACTTCACAATTGTTAAGACAAAAGCCTAGAAGATATATTTTTTCTTTTTCTGCAAAGAGATGTTTAAACTCAACGCCTTCAGGCAAAGAAAATTCTATACTCTCCTGCAGATTCTCAGCACTGAAGCTGAAAAGCTTGTTTGGCGAAAAAAGCAAGAAGCAGTGATTACCAACTATAGTTAACGCAATGGACTTTGCATAGGGTAGTGAATAGGCATGCTCAATTGATCTAAAAGTTTTTCTTTTTTTGCTCCAATCTCGGTTATAAAAGTCCCTCATAGGGTTTTACGTGAATAGTGATAAGTTAATGGCGAAATTTCTTACCTATTATGATATCTCTTTTGTACATTACACGAAAGACCCTAGTTTAATTGTAACGCTACTGAATGAGTAGAGGAGACATATTGTTTGATGTTATAGTTATAATTATAATTAACCATAACTCAATTATTTCTTAATTAGAGGATTTTAATATGCAGAAAGTTATCATTAACCATAATTTTTGTGACGAGGCTCCCGAATGCGGTGGAATACAGGTATGTCCTTCTGGTGCTTTTCGCTATAATTTAAAAAATAAGAAGGTTGAAATAGATGAAGAAAAATGTACAAAATGCCTTCATTGTACACTGCCTGATGTCTGTCCTGTCGGATGCATTCTTTTTGCTCGATCAAGTAGTGAAATAAAAGAACTGGAAGAGGTCGCAAAGAAAGACACAAGAAAAACAAAGTGGCTTTGGCATGAAAGATACGGGTGTGAACCAGGAAAAACCAAACCTCTTGCATTTATCATTAATGAAAAAAACTTTGAAAAAATTATTAAAAAAGAAAATTTTAAATTGATTGATTCATGGAATATTGATTACTTAGATTGTAGAAAGCATTCACAATTATTAGCAGATTTAATACCAAAGGATAATGGAGATATCGGAATTTATAAAATAGCTACTCATAAATTCCCACAGCTAACCAAAAAACTTGGTGTCAAAGTCTTTCCCACATTACTTTTATATTATATGGATAACGAAATTTTGAGACATGAAGGTTTTTTAAATGAAGAAGAGATGAACACTCTAAAAGATGCGATTAAATCAAAGATCAAGAAAATGTCTTAGCAATCTCTATGAAGGGATTGATCAAGAGTCCATTCCCAAATAGGGTTATCAATATAAGTCCCTACAGAAGTTTGATATGTAAATAACCTACAGCCAGAAACTCAGCCCAAGCTCCCTTATACCCAAACTCTTTTACATATGAGATAATTGTGTCAATGTCCGGGATAGTTTACCGGCAACAAAGGCTTAGGACCAAATTATAAAAAAGGTCAAGCTCGTACAAGTTAAAATTGAAGACACATCTAATAATTCATTGAACACCACCACAAAAACACACGAGAAAAAGAAAAAAATATCAAATTTTGCCTTTATAGATAGTCAGAATCTAAACCTCGGTATCAGAACAGCAGGTTGGAAACTGGATTTTAAAAAATTCAGACTTTATTTAAAGAACAAGTATAAAATAGATCAAGCTTATCTTTTTATCGGGCACATTTCAGGCAATGAAAAGCTCTACACTGATTTACAAAAGGCTGGGTACATAATTGTATTCAAGCCAACACTTGAAATAAAGAAAAAAGAAAACATTGTTATCAAAGGAAACGTTGATGCAGAACTAGTTTTACATGCTATGATTGAATATCCAAATTACAACAAAGCATATATTGCTTCAGGAGACGGTGATTTCCATTGTTTAATTGAATATTTGGTAGAGAATAACAAACTAGGTCGAGTGCTTACCCCCAATTCTAAATACTCAAGCTTGCTCAGAAAATTTCATAAATATATAGCGCGACTGGACTTACTTAAGGATAAACTGAAATATGGGAAATCAACACCTAAACCCCGAAAAGCGTGAGATTTTGTTATTAATCTATTCATCTATGCTCTGATGTATTGGACAGCATAAGGAAAACAGCTCCACTCCAAATATCACGACCAAGGTACCAACAATTTCACATAATAAAAATGACCAAGATTAGCGTTCGGTCGAAACCTTAGGCTACTTACTTGGTCATCGTGATATATATATTATATCTCAAATACGCTGATCATTCAACGCAGTGTAGAAGTCCACAACATATATATTTGGCTTCAGGACAACAATATAATTCAAGCATTATCTATAACACCAGAAAAACAGATACCGCTAGTTTATCAGGTCAGGGCCAAGACAAAAGGTTACCTGTATACCTTTCTTGCATATTAAAATATAATGTTATGAAATATTATATAAGTGCGACAACTTGTATATGATTCAGAAATAGCTGGATTATATATTTTTTATATGCCTTATAAAAAAATGAAAAAAGAAAACCCGGCAATCTCTTTTTCAGGTATACTGAAAGCTTTCCCTTACGCTTTATTTATGGTGCTGATTGTTATTGTTTTACTTCCATCATCAATATTTCTTGTGCACATATGTTGTTCAACACTGAATAAATTTACTAATCACATATTCGATATCCTGCAGTTACCTGTTCAAGGATTACATCAAGATTTGAGCCTCCTTATTAATTTTTCCATTTCATTAGGATTACTCGTTTGGTTAACATTTTATATGGCAAGATTTATAAACATCTTCGGCAGCAAAACTATATTATATTTGAAAAATAGTAAAAACTTTCTTACAAAAAAAGAATTTTCATTGGAAAACCCAAAGAGATTCATGTTTGAGTACACATTAAAAGCTTCGCCTCAAAACCAAAAAGATGCCATTGCTGGTTTACCACCCAAAGATGTCATCAAGTATATTAAATCCGTATATCCGGAATGGAAATATCAACCATTGTGGAAACCAGGTGCAAGATCGCAAAATTTCACAGAGACAACAGCTCTCCTTAATCAGTTGAATTTTAAAAAAATTAGTAAGCGGAAGATCTCATTTGAAGAATCATTACGACTTAGCATAGAAAATCTTGATAATCAAGAACGATACTCAGTATTATTAGGACCAACATCAGGTCCTTTTTTTTACAGTAAACCATTTTACTCAATAGGAGAGAGGGAAGATGCAAAATTATTTGAAGGCAAAAGATTTAGAGCAACTATTGTCTATAAGGGAATTAAAGGATTCTCATTAAAACTTCTTGCAAAATAGGATTTAATTTTCAGCTTTTATCAAATTTGCAGTTATTTGTGAAGACAAAAGACATACAGGCATGCCAACTCCAGGATTCGTGTATTGTCCCGCATAATAAAGATTTTTGATTTTTCTGCTAAAATTCTTAGGCCGGAATAATGCTGTTTGACCTAATGTATGTGCCAAACCAAAAGCAGCCCCCTTGAAGGCATTATACGAAGAATTAAAATCCCGATGAGAGAAAATTCTTTTGGTAACAATAGAATCCCTGATAGATTGACCAACCAAACCCTCAAAATGAGATAAGACCTTTTCATACATTATTTCACGAATCGTATCATCATCTTCAAGACCAGCAGCAACAGGAACTAATATAAAAACAGCCTCAGAACCATCTGGAGCAACAGAAGGATCAGTCTTGGAAGGTACATGAACATAATAAGATGGATTATCGGGCCATTTGTGAACGTTATACACTTCCTTAAAGCTTTTCTCCCACGAATCATCAAAATATAGATTATGATGTTCAAGTTTTGAAACTTTTTGGTTTAATCCTAGATAGATATTAAAAGCAGAGGGAGACATTATTTTATTACTCCAATAATTATCGTCATACGTTCTGAAATTTTTATCAATAAGTTTAGTTTCAGTAAAATGATAATCTGCACTGCTCAATACGATATCAGCAGGATAAGATTTATTCTTGGTTTCTATACTGATAGCTTTTCGATCTTTTACAGTAATATGTTGGACCTCTTCTCCAGTATGAACTTCTACACCGACTTCACTGCAAAGTTTACTAAGCGCTTGAATAAATTTATTAATACCACCATCTGGGTAATAGATTCCAAGATTAAAATCAGCATGGGTTATAAGATTGTAAAAAGCTGGTGTATTATAAGGAGATCCACCAAGAAAAACCGTAGTAAATTCAATAATCTTTTGAAGCTCTGGATTTCTGAAATACTTACTGACATAACCATGAAAAGACTTTGAAAAACTGGTAATTGGATCAAGCTTTAACAGCGAATTGATAAAACCTACATTTATATATTTAAAAATATTCTTATAATCAAGCATAACAAGATCCTGCATAGCCGTTTCATAAGTATGTCGACTTTTCGCGAGATACTTTTTTAATTTATCGCCAGCACCTTTTTCTACAGATTCGAAAAGTTCAACATTTATATCAAGATCTTTACTTATATTGAAAACATTTCCATCTGGGAAAAACACCTTATAATGAGAATCCAGTCTTAACAGGTTATAATAATCAGATACTTTTTTTCCAAACAAACCGAAAAAGTTTTCAAAAACTTCAGGCATCATGTACCAGGAGGGTCCCATATCAAAAGTAAATCCTTTATCTTTCCATATTCGACCTCTGCCACCAAGCTCATTATTTTTCTCAAGAAGAATTACTTCATAACCGGAATTCTTTAATAAAGCCGCAGAAGAAAGCCCACTTATTCCTCCACCGATAACTACAATTTTTTTAGACATATTGATTATAATAAATTACAAATTATAAAAAAAAGAATCTGACCAACAAAATAAAAGTTCAAAACTCTATTATTTTTTCCATTAAAATCAATAACTTTATGGAAAAATATTGAAACCAAAAAAGAAATAATAAACCAAGCTAAATAATTTTGAATAGGAACCACAATATCTTTCCAGGCCCAATAATCCAATTTAATTGCAACAGGTTCAATTAAAACATCGAGCAAGGTTACAATAATCGAAGATAGCAAAGAGCTAAAAATCAAATTTCCGCGATAAAAACGACAAGTAATATAAACTGAAGACAAAATTAATAATACCCAGTTTAAACCAATCACCAAAGGAACATCAAATATTTTAACACCCAATGTCGGACCATAAGAATATTCTCCAAATACAAGTCCAGTCTTCACACCAATAATTTCAATAATCAGTGTAACAACAGAGAAAAGAATAATCCAAAATAGGTTTCGCTTCTCTTTCAAAACCAAAAATAAAACATATATATTGATGGAGAGCAAAGCAAACGGTGTACAAAAAAGAAAAAAAGCTTTGGTATAAGGCAACATCACTCCAATTGCACCGATAATAAAGAATATTATAACTATAATGTTTTTAAGAAAATTAGCAGAAGATTTCTCCATAATAATAACTATATAATGTCAGATTATCGACCTCCAGAAACAAGCTCATCAAGATCCTTTTCCAACAAGTAGGTATAACTTAATAGTTTACCATTGTACACAATACTAAAAGTTCCATAAGGGGAAGGACATAATTCTCTAACTTCTTTTGCAGAAGTCAGCTCTACGGTTTTGAAAGGTAATCCCTTTTTTCTAGCATATTCTTCTACAACCTTGGCAGCATCATCAATATAGGGACACTGATGAGTCATAAATACAGTAAATCCATCTTTATAAGCAGCTGCTTTCTTTTCAAAATTGCCAGAAAATGTTGGTTTATCAGATTTATCAAATGGCAAAACCATAATATTGAAAACTTTGTCATCAGACTCAGAGACAGATTCAAAACCCATTTTCTCCAGAAATCCTTTTTTAGCAAGCCATGTCTTCTCACTAGTCAACATTGCAACACCCTTCATCTTTTGTTGTTTGGCGTCAGCAATACATTTTTCAATCAGAAGCTTACCATAGCCCTTATTCTGACTTTTACCAACAACCCACAAGCAATGAATAACCATATATCCATCTGCGTTTATAGCTCTCCAACAATATTCTCCAGGAATATATTCAATATAGCCACGTCCACCGTCTTTTAAATCAAGAAGCTGCATGACCAGTCCTTCTTTAAATCTATCAGTAAGCCAGTTCATTTTGTCCTGATTTCCTTTAGTTTTCATTTTGCTCATCCTGCAAAAGAATCCATACTTATCAACATTTGATGCGTCAACTTTTATAAGTTTCATAATATAGTACAAATTTAAAATTAACTACTTCGATGACATTACAATATTACCTCACAAAGCCAAAAATTTCGTTGTTTATATAAAAGCAAAAATATATAACGTAACAAATAAACTTATTATTAATCCAAAATTACAATAATATAATTGAATTATAGCAAATATCTTTTACAAATTAATTCAAAAGATTTTCAAGTCAAAATGGGTATTGACCCACAGCAACAGATCAGGTAATATACGCACGGGTACATACCCGTATATAAATTTAATTAGTTATATTATGCCAAGATTTGATGGAACAGGACCTAATAGACCGGAAATAATAGGAAGAAGACAGGTTAATAGGCGATTACAAAAACAAACACCAGGAAGAAGACAAGGCGGAACCAAATTTTGCACTTGCCCTAAATGTGGATATAAAGAAGCGCATACGAGAGGCATACCCTGTACAGAAAAAAAGTGTCCTAAATGCGGTACAATGATGAATGGAATCTTTTGTGCTTAAATCACACCCTGTCAAAAGAGTAGAAATAATACTATTTCTACTCTTTTATGTTAATTTCATTTTAAATTCATTATGAGACAAAGATGCAGAAGAAGATTAGGTTTCAATTTTAATGAAATATACTTTAAACCAAGAGGTATACCATTAAAGAATCTTAATGAAATATCAATATCATATGACGAAATCGAGACATTGAGATTAAGATACATAGAGAAGGAGGAGCAAAACGAAGCATCAAAAAAAATGGGAATCTCACAAAGCCAGTATCAAAGAGATCTATCAGCAGCTCTTGAAAAAATTACAAAAGCACTAATAGAAGGTTATGCAATAAATATACGAAAATCAAATGATTAACATCTCAGTATTGACTGAAATGTGCCTGAGTGATATATTTCAATATATATTGAAATATATCACTCAGGCACATACCGATGAAAGTATCCACAACAGAAAGAATAAAAAATCTCCAGAAACTACTCGTAACAAATAGAATTAAAATACTCTCTCTACTAGCCCAAAAAGACACATGCGTATGTCAAATTGTCAAACAACTCAAACTTAAACATAATCTAATTTCACATCATCTCAAAACACTGGTCGATATGAAATACATCGAGAGTAAACGCAATGGACAACATATAATTTATCGTTTAGTAAACTCTCAGAAAAAGGGAATTTTATCTTTACTAAGTTTTATTAATAATTAATGTAAAAAAAATTAATTAAATTTTAACTATTCTAAATGATGAATAAAAAACTGCCGGCAACTATTGGTATTATTACAGGAGTAATCATTCTTCTTTTAGCAGAATTTTTCCTGGTAAGACAACTTGTCTGCCCCAATACAAAAGATGATATCCTAACAGAAGAATCAGGAATAGAGACAGAGACAAAACCAAAAGCAATGATGTTACTAATTGAATTTAATAATACTGAAGGTCTGGTAAACATGGTTAATGACATGAAAGAACACAACGTATACGGAATTCTAATGGTAAATGCAGATTTTGTGGAAGCAAATAAAGATACCATTAAGGAAATACTTAAGACAGGAAACATTGAAATTGCTGCATCTTATGACAAACAACCGTACTGGGAAATGTCTTATGACGAACAATACGAGACCATATCAGACATGAAATCAAGAATCGAGAATGCCTTAGATATTGATGTCAGAATAATTTCTTCAAGATATATGGCATCAGATATGAATACAGTCAAAATTGCAGATGAACTTGGAATTGAATACATCACAGCAAGAGGTACAACAGAACTTGCAACGACTGTATATAAACCGGAAGAATACGACGTAAAAATAATATCAGTGTCAAATATCGATGTTCCAGAATTTAAATATGGGAGTTTTTGCGACTATAGTTTTTACGAAAGAGGTGGCAGCCCAGAAGACATGACAAAAGAATTTGAACAAGCAATCCAAGAAGAGAAGTTTATTGGAGTTTCCCATACTTATATTGGTGGATATAAAGAAAGATGGAATGATATGTGGCACACCTTTTGGGAGGATTACGATGTGGACTGGGTCGATCTTGATACTTTGGGAACTATAGATATAACAATGCCATTATGGCAAATTCCAATAAACAAAAATGCACCGTATACTCCAGAGAAAATTCGACCTGCAATCCCTTACGAGGATGAGGAAAATGTCATAAATCCTTGCAAGGTGGAAAATTTAAATGATGGAGAATCAAGTGAAAGTCCAAGTCAAGATGATTCCATAGATAATTCAGTTGTTATCTTCCATAACAATACAGGAACTATGTGTCTAGATGCACTACAGTTTTTCAAAGATAACAGCATTGCTTACGAGGAACATTTAAATACTGACTCAGATTATTCAACTGAATTACAAAAGTATAAGGCCAATAATCCAACAAGTCAGGGAGTATCAACAAGTTACGAATATTATCCATTCATATTTGTTGGAGGAGAGTCGTTTTCCGGATTCAACAATGAAATCAAAACTCAAATACTTGATTTAGTAGAACAGTGATCTTAGAAAGTTTTAACAAACTGTTTATAATATTCATCTAAAGTTTTACCGTCATTATTGTATAAGAATTTAGCTTTTAAAATTTTGCCTGCTAATAAATCAGGCAACCAATATTTATTATCTTCCCACATTTTCTCAACAGGCAACTTACGGATTGGATAGCAAACAGGCTGAATTTTTTCCTTTTCTTGAGGAGTTCCTTCCCATTTATCAATAATATAGGCAGTTGTGAATTGATTCCACTGTGGATTTTCAGGGAAAAGAAATGTTACTTCTGCAACTTTTTTGAAATGTAAAATCTTAACACCGATCTCCTCATTTATCTCGCGACTTAAAGCTTCCTCGTTCGTTTCATTTTCAAATTCTTCTTCATCTCCGACTTTGCCACCAATACCAGCAATAAGATTAAGGCCTAAACCAAGAGATACCTTTTTGCGAAGACCTAAAAATACATGTCCATCATCAGTCATCAAATATCCAACCACAGATGGCTTTACGGCAGGGTTAGTTGCCAGATAACGTTCAATCTCAGTCATAATAATGTAAAACATAAAGTTATTTTTAGACAATAATTATGCTAACACCTCAAATTAATCATGTATATGCACATATTGCACATAAGTTGCACATCCTCTAAAATTTAAACATGAAAATATACTTCACATGCTCAACAGCAGAATTCAATAAATACCAAGATCTTTATTTTGCAATACGTAATTTTTTGATTGCAGAAAATCATACCCTTACAAGGGACTGGCTTCCACACACACAAGCAAGATTAAAAACCGGTCACAAAGAGATTAGGGATATAAAGCAAATATATAAATCCTGTATTAAAGCAATAAAAGAAGCAGATATCGTTATAATCGAGGACACAGTATCAAATTTCAGTACAGGCCACCAGATCACAAAAGCACTGCAAATGAAAAAACCGACACTTGTACTTTGGCAGGGGCAAAAGTATAGACAATTTAATCAGATGTTTATTCATGGAATTGATTCGGAAATTCTTGACGTTGTCGAATACAATACAGCAGATATTGAAAAAGTGATTACAATATTTCTAAATAAATACAAAAACATTAGCGAGAAAAATCGATTCCATCTGGTACTTAACAATCTTGAGCGATCATATCTCGACTGGGCACAACACAAATACAAAAAGAGCAGAACAAAGATTATTAAGGATTCATTAAGAGAGGTGATAGACAAAGACAACAAGTTTCAAAAATATTTAGGAAAGTAAATAAAACGTATCATTATAACATAACAATATTAACAACAATCGTATTTACCTAGATGGATTTTTCCCCAACTTTATGAAATACTTAATTGATTAAGAAACAATAAAAAACACATTACTGCCTTGATAACTGAGCAAACAACAACAGAAAAAATTACAACAAGAGAACGAATATCCGTGCCCAAAGAAGAGAGTCTTGCAAGAAAAAATTTTCTAGCACTGAATTGGGATAAAAGCCTTGAGGAACTATACATTCCTGAGCAAGAAGGCAGCGACACGCGAATATTGATACCAGGACTAGAAAATCTACCAGAATATCAGGATCTTTGTGATCCAGAAAAAAATGAAAACTTTATTGATCCGACAACAAACAGAGTTATCACACTAGGATCGTACTTATGTAACATTCAACAGATTGCATCCACACCAACATTCCCAGAATTTCAAGAATCACTCAATAAAGGTGCAAATACAATGATAGGAAACACGAATATCAGATCAGTGATAGGCCGTCTTCATGAAATAACTCCTGAGCCCAGAGATTTAATAGAAGAACATCCACACATGTATAACTGGGTACCATGGGAGATGGCAATAGCTTATGGTGAAGTAATAATGGCGCAAAAACAAGGCACTCAGAAAATTTCTCAAATCGAAAAAATTACAAGCGGAGATACAATAATTGAAAATGCTAGAGAAGTTTTTTCACACGGATACCCAAGAAAACGCATAGAAGATGTACTATTTCGACAAAATGCCAACCCAAGACACCAGGGAATAAAAGAAGCAATTTCTAATTCAATAGATTCACTGTCAGATAGGGAAAAAATAGGACAATTTGGTCTTGGAGTAAAACAATTATTTACATGGCTACAGCCAGGTCAAGGAGAAGTCGTATTCAGTTCACAAGGTAATATATTGCGCGCAAGAAAAGGTTATGACGATAAAATATATATAAAATTTGATCCGCCAGAGACAAAACCAAGAGAACATACTCAGGGAACAAGTGTCACTGTTTCAGGCATAAATATTCCACCAGAAGAAATTGCAGAAATTCTGACAGGAATCAAAGATCAATTCCGTTACGTACCAGAAGTAGATATAAACCTTAACGGCGAAAGAATAAATGGATTTGCTGATATGAAAATAGTTGGAAGAGAAAAGCCCATCGATCAAAAAGGTAACATTGATATTTCAATATCATCTGACAGTGTAGAAATTTCAGATAACGGGCAAGGGATGAATAGGGAAACAATGCTAAAACTTCTGATACCAAACTACGGGAAAGGTGTTGAAGCCGTATCTCTCGATGAGGCAAGGAAAATAGCCACGGAACAGTCTGATGTACTCTTCAGGAAGGAAGAAGTTTCAAGGATCGTTTTTACTCGAAATAGAGAATCGATACTCTCAATACCAATTCCTCAAGACCGACTAAATCTTTGCTTAAGCACAATCGGAATTGAAATGGGACGAATAATAAAAGTATCAGAAGGCAGAGAAGGTTTTGTTATTGATGAAAATTTTGTTGAAAGCTTGCCAATAATTGTCCAGAAAGTATTAAACTCAACAGAAATAGATGATCAGGAAAAAACTGCATTTTTAAACAGCTTGGTTTTTGGATTAGAACAACTTGGAACAGCTATAAAAGAAAAAGACAGAGGGGATGGCATTGTTGTCGAATTCAACAACATAATAAATGGAGCTGATATGCTCAATAATCTTATAGATAGGTCAAGACACAAGGTTAGAGAAGCTAGCGCAGATTATATCAGGCAATTAAAAAGTAAAGGCATTATGTTTTTTCCTAATCTAAGTATTTACGGAAGGATCACCGGCGCTGATTCTATAAACTATTACTTGGATCCGTATCTTCTAAGAGTAACCGGATTTGATACCATAAATAAACTTCTCGAAAGTCAAGGACTTGCTGGCCTTGGAATAAAAGATGGAGTAACGCTCAAAAATGGTTGGAAAGCACTTTCTGCAGACATCGAATCAGACATTAGTCCAGATGAGTTCATGATAGCAATGAGAACTGGTGCAAGCTTATCACTGCTGAGGCAAACAATGAGCGAAGTATTACCTGTAATTATTGATGAGTCCAAAAAAATTGTCATTGTAGATCAGAAAATTTGGAAATCTGTCCAGGACGAGCAGGACCCGATAAGTAGAGCAATGATGAAAGAAGCTCTGGAAGTATTAATGAACTACATATTTTATACATCATATAATCCCAGAGATGAAAGATCAGTATTCATTGCAACAGAAAAACCAAATTCAACAGAGAAAAAACAAGCTGAACACGATTTAAAAAACAAAGATCGTACCCAAGAAGATGAACAAGAAAATGAAAGTACCCAGCAGGAAAATACACTCACACCAAAAGAATATGAACGGATATCAACAAATACAGATATCCCAATTATCTGGTCAATTAAAGATATCACATATTACTTTGATAGATATGGAATATTGGAAATTTACGACAAAGATGGGAAACAAATATTTAGAAAAAACATTACCGATAATCTATCTGGTAATTATATACATGTGGAAACACAACAACAATTTAGTCAGACCATGTTTAGAAATTTCGCCCAAACTGATGAAGGTATGAATATACTTGCTAATAATGGTGAAAGATTAATAATAAAGCCAGATGGAAAAGTAGAATATAAATCAACAGACCAAACCATAAAAGAGTTGATAGGAGAACAGGAGGAGAACAAATGCAAAATAATTTTAACAAGGGAGGGTAATGTTTTATTTGCAAGCCCTAATATATGGGCAATATATGACACATCAGGAAATATTTTATATAAAGCAGATATAAGACAACAACAAGTTCGTTATAGAGACTCTATGGTAAAAGATTTTGGAAACACATCCGAACGTAACATGCCCGAACTTTCTAAAAATTCCGAGAACAATATCGTATGCATTGAAAATAAGGTATATTGGATAGATAAAGAGGGATATCATTTCTCAGTAGCATCACTTGAGCGGGATTCAATTGATATTATACAGGAATATATTGGAGATAAAACTATTTCAAAATTTCTTGATACAATTTGTCTAAATGGAGATCCATATATTCTAGTAGAGCTCAAAGATAATACTGGCTTAGCATTACTGGATGCTAACAATCCGGAATCTAAAATGATACCTATTGCCCGAATAAACGATGAGCATCCATATGTGATTTCAAGCGAATCCCAAGGCTCATCTGTTATAAGAATAAACTCAACTCTTTACGAGCTAAGACCAGAGGGGACAAAAGATTCAATGAGGTTTCAACCAACAACAGTAATTAACCCTACGACAAGTGATGTTTTAAGACTTACTGGCAAAGTACTACATCCGTTAAGAGAAATATTTACAGAGAATGAAGGAGAAGATTTAGCACAGGAGGCTGTCTTAATCAGCAGACAAGTAAAAGCAGGTGCAATGATAGGCAGCATAGAAGATTTAGCAATTCAGTTACCACAAGAAACATCACGTAACTATGAAAATGTTGAGTTACTTGACCCAACAGACTATTACTACCGAGATTTTCCTGATGAAGTGATGATAGAAATTGCTAAATTATGGTATCCGACAGAATGGTACGGAAGCACAGAAAGAAAATTAGAACAAATGGGCTGGACAAAAGATGGCATCCCAAAAGAAACTTTTTTAACATCATCATATTCTTTAACTTTTATGGATGCAGAAAAATACATGCGTTTTTTTGAAGAATATAGAAAATTTGCTATGAAAATAAAGATCCTCACAGAAGGCACAGCAGACCCTTTTCTGCAAGACTGGGGACTTCAAGTAACTGAAGACAATCGTTACCGGGTTTACGATATATATAAAGAAAAACTTAGAGAAATAACAGTAAGACACGGATGTCATAATTTTCAAATTGACGCTCTTACAGAATCGTCTTACTTGCAAATAGAAGAGTTGGATCCATCTGAGTATCCTGATCCTGACAAAGTTAATCCTCAAATAAAACTGGAATATATAAACATGTTCCGAGGCTCTAATATGGTTCTTTCCCAAGAAGAGATTAACGAGATGTACGCTGAAATTTACACTCTGTTTTCTGACAAAGATCTTCTACCAGATTCAAGCAATCGATATTTTAACAATTTTCTAGTTCTACAAGGATTACCAAATAATACAAGTCCCGAAAAATTATTTGAAATCTACAAAGCTAAATTATCTACAATTTTTTTCATACATGGTCAACATCCACAATTAACAAGAGGACAATTCCCTGAACCTTCTGATATAGACACTTCAAAATGGTCATTAGCACAAAGACGTAGATATGTATCAGCCATAATTCGACCAGCAAAAGGGTCAGATGATCAGGAAGATGCAGCCGCAATACGACTTAGAGACGATAAACAATTCGCACGGACCTTTCAAGAGAAACAAGAACCTGGACTTTGGAGCATTAGAGATAAACGAGCATTCTTAAGAAACCTAGGTATGGCAGAAGACTGTCCAGATACTATTAAAAATTTCTGGAATTACTATAAAATAACACTTCAGGATATCGAATCAATGGGTCACGAAAGACCCAAACTATTGCCAGGTGATATTATCAACAGAAGAACACCCTTTTCCGAATTTCTGGAATTAAAGCATACCTGGGATACAGATTTTATGAAAGAATTATATGAAACGTTGAAAGAAACCTTCGATCTCGAACATATGGGTCTTGAAGAAACAAGACCGACACAACTAACTAACGATAGTGTTGCAGAATATCTTCATAATTTATTTGATCAGCTATCCCCACATGACCAGGACAAATTTGAGATTAAAGCTAACACTATTGCAGAAAAACATGGTGTCCATCCAAGTCTATACTCCGAAGCATTTAACAAATTCGACCTAACAACAGTTGATACATCAAGATGGAGTACTTTACAGATCATTGAATATAGAAAACTTGTTGGATCAACAATAGATACTTCTGGACCAATCAGATTATTTCCTGATGAAATTTCGCTTCTCTCCCATTATATTCATCACGAAATTTGTGAGTATCTTGGATATAAAGAAAACGATTCTAACTTCTTTAAACAATATAACCTGTACAAATTAGCTGTAATCAAAATTGACGCAATACAGGGATTGGAAGATGAGCAACTTGTAGCAAAAAATCAGCTTATCCAGGCAACAGAAACCGCAAGCACACTCAGTGCAATATATGAATCTGATAAATTTCAATCATTGGCATCAAGAGTATGGAATAAAATTAAAGAAAAGCAAGAAGAACAATATAAAAGAGAAATATTAAGATACAATTTTTTCTCAAATATAAGCCACCTTGCAGATTACCCAAATGCAGAGCTGACAGAAGATCTTATAGAGTCATTTCTTTATTCAAAAAAAGCATATACATTACTGGAGGAGACGCCAGAAAATATTGAAGTAATTATGGGTATATTTAACCAGTATGACCAGATTTCAGATAGAAGCGCAGTCATCAAATTATGCTGCGAAATGCTTGCAAATATACAAGATAAAGAATTATTCTATAAACAATTAGTAAGATTATACTCAAATCCAACATATTCAATTAGGTTGCAAAGACTGATTACCAATAGTGGCTCTCTTGGAGACGATATCAGAAATGCAACGAAGCTTGATATTACTGATCCAATAAGACCATTCTTACTGTTCCTTACAAATGAAGCTCAGATCATACGAGTAAGAGAATCCGAAACAGAAACTCCAATGGTTCCTTTACTTCCAGCAAATATTCCCGCAGAGCTACTTGTATATCTAACATTAACAGAAGGACATCGGACTATTGATGCTATTAACAGAAGAATAGAAGAGCTTAATGGAGTAGAGGCTGCAATGGAAAGTCTTGACCTGACACTTGCAAGAAACAGAGTTCGAAGTGCAATACTTGCTCAAGCAGCTGCACCAGGCATAGATAAACGAGAGTTAGTTCAAAATTCCATTTATGCAATACTCAAGTTACTTCGACAAAACAGGATAACAGAAGGCGAACTAGACATTGATTTTTACTATCAGGATGAACTATATGTTGAAGAGATAATAGATAACGGTACAGGAATAGAAAGCACATTAGGATATACAACGGCAGGATTCGAAGAAAAAGACGCAGACGGCATCAAGGGATTTGGACACTTTGGAAGTGGCAGGCAAAAGATTTTTGAAGATCCAAGTGTAGTAAAAGTAATAACAACATCAGTAGTAGAGATCGATGGGAAAAAATATAAAAAACGAATAATTGAGGAACCCGTTAAGTCAAAAAGAGAAGGAGAAACTACGGCCACAGTAACAGGCAAAATAATTGCGGAAGTTAGTTACACAGAAATCACAGAATTTTCAACAACAACAACAAGAATTCAGATATACAGAGATCCAAATGGCACAATACCTGAACTTGATGCAATGATTTCAAAACAAACATACATTTCAATGGCAGGATTGACAACTTCCCGTAATATTCTTGGCCAGGAACTGAAATGGTACTTTAGAGATAATGATGGACAAAGAGAATTGCTTAAGCTACCAGTCCAACACCATACGACTTATGATTTTGGAAACGGAGAAAAAATCGATTTCTACTCATCACCATTACCAGCCTCTATGACAAGCGTAGGTTTAACAATGTCAGGTCTTTCCTCAGCTACAGTAGATTACCTTCATGGAACACCAGAAGATCTGAAGAAAGTCTTAATTCAAGAACAGGTAAGCGTCGTACTATCAAATGAAATACCATTAATAAAGGACAGGAGCAGAATATCTGAAGAAAAAAAATATCTTCCGTACATTCAAGCTTGTAACGCAGCAGAATCAATAAAACTTGCAACATACGCGATTCTAAGGGAAGACCATAGAGGAGTATATGGAAGAATCAGAAATATGATATCTGATGATATTTATTCAAACCCTAATTACACAAGAGTAATAGGATCAGATCAGGCAATAGAGGCACAAGAAATTGCAGAAAAGATAAACAAAAATGAAATTTTGAGCACGCAAGAACTTGATTTTTTAAATACAAAATCCGGAAGTATACCAGTATTTATACTAGTGATGATGTATATTGAACAAACAAATGCGGAAGGTAAAAAGGACAGTCTTATAAGAAGGTTTGCAGACACACAAAAAATGGCAGGAAACACTTCAGTATCAGGATTAATATGGAAAGGCAAAGAACCAAAAGATACATACTTCGATCCATCTTATACTAACAGGAGAAATATGTATGAATCACAAGCCCAGATGATGCTAAATCTTGATCTAGGAAAATTAGATCTACTACTCGATCTTGGAGAAACAGTAGAAGATGTTGTTCCTCTTAGTCTTGTCCAATGGGAAATGATACCGAAATGAATAATTAGATCCAAAGGGAAATGATACCCAAAAATGGTGAGCTAAGTCATAAT
>JAFGIK010000009.1 GCA_016929645.1 Candidatus Dojkabacteria bacterium | reverse complement strand
CCTAGGTTCAAGTCCTAGCTGGGGAGCGAAGATTATCAACCGCTTATGTGAGATTTCATGTAAGCGGTTTTCTTTTGGCGCCAGTTTTGGGCCAGGGTTCTGGGGGAAATTGACTGATTTGGGTCATAAATGTGTGGCGACTAATGACACTTTCAATGAATAATCAAACCTTATTTCTGCAGCAATTTATGTCCAGGCATTTTGGGAATTAAAACAGGAATCTTCCAATAAAATAATCCTCTTTTAATTTATTGATGTAATCTAATAATTAATTTCTTAGTTTTATTGGAGTTTCTTATTCTTTATCTTATTAATTGTAAATCATCTAATAAAGTGAATTGAATAATCGGTTTATTCATTATGTTAAATCTAATACTCATTCCAATGTGCAGTCATAATCAAGAATGGTGGAATTTTGGAGCAAGTTTGCTTACGGCTTTGGCTACTTTAGCAGTTGTAATAGTTGCACTTTTTAAAGATGAAATCAGGAATTATTTATTCCCAGTATTACTTAAAATTAATTTGAAGAATGATACAGGGGAATTGACAAAAGTAGATTTTAATCAACCTGATGCCAGTATTGGAGGTGTCACTCATCAATCTATAGATGCTAGATATTATCATTTGATTGTACGCAACGAATCCAATCAGCGAACAGCAAATCAAACCCAAGTGTTTCTCAAAAAAGTAGATGAACTAGGGCCAGGAGGTAAATTTGTATCCATGTGGGAAGGAGAAGTCCCTATGGAATGGGAACATCAATCAATCTATCCTCTTGCTAGAAACATCGGTCAACCTATATCTTGTGATTTGTGTAGTGTTCTCAAACCTGGAGTTTTACGCCTTCATCCCATAATTATGCCAAATAATTTGAAGGCGACCTATAATACAGAGACGGTTATTAGGCTAATTTTTCAAGCAAAATGCGATGAGGGTGTTTCAAAAATGTTTAAGATACAAATTGCTTGGGATGGGAAATGGAATGATGGTGACATTGAAATGAAAAAACACTTAATTATTGAAGAATTAACATAAGTGGGGTAAACATTATATATGTTTAATCGATGATGCTTATAACATGGGATTAAGATTAAATAGTAACCAGAAACTAATACTCATAGCCACTCATGATCAAAGAATGTTTAATTGTAGGATGTATGATAGGAGTTGGCATTACTATACGGTATTTCTTCCTATTGTGAAGGAATGGCTGTACCCTGACTTGTGGAAAACATGGCCACATAAATATAGTTGGTGTGGCCCCCTTCTTGGATATATAGCCTCTGAAATAGATAGGCGCATGAGCCTTGAAGAAATACATAAGATTGAAGAGAGAATTGACAAGGATATTAAAAGTCTGATACGACGCGGAATATTTATCATGATTTACGATTTTATGGACGACGAGGATAGAATAAAGCTAACCAAATTAGGAGAGGAGGAGGAATGGAAGCAATATTGGATTAGGCATGAAAAATATGACTATTGTTCAAAGTTGATAGAAAGGCGGGACAAAGGGAGGCTAAGGGTGCCCAATAATAGTCAATGAAATCATTTAAGCATAAAAACCGTATGAATTTGTTTGGTGGAGATGATTGGACAGGATGGTAAGAGTACTTAGACGGCAAGAGGGGGAACCCTTAGGATGGGCAGCAAATATAGCTAGGATGTTCACGGAAATTACATATTAATTTGTTAGTATTTGATAACTGTCAGAATTGATCATGAAATTAACTGTAGACAATGGAAGATTTCGAATGGAAATACAAGAACTTAGAGGCTCACCTACGATATAATGCTAAAAATCTTGTCCTTAGCATAGAGGCCCAAAATGCTGAAAGCACATTTGATGTGTTTATAGTCTTCTATAAATGGATTATAGCGGATAATTTATTCTTAGCAGTATATGAGGATAAGAAGTCTTTTGAAAAGGTTAATATTGAAGGGTTTCAACTTTTTTTCATCAATCAGAATATTCACTACGAGAAACTCTTACCTTCATATACAATCCTTAAGACATTCTTTTGGGAAGTAATTGATTCAGGGTATGAGAAGCATCTTAAATCCGTTGAAAAACAGTTTCCAGATTTGCATAACAATACAATTGACCCCAGTGATAATGCGATATCAGACTTTATGGACTCTATTAAAGGTTAAAAATCCTGATAATCTTTGAACCTTAGACCATGATGCATAGGAATTATTCTGTGCCAGACTAGTGATATTGATTCGTGGCTTGAGAACATCAGACTGTTTTCAGAGAAGGAATCGAATTTAACACTTTTTACCAAAAAAACTAACCACTAAGTTCAACAGATGCTTGTTTCAAGTTTTTCATTTCACATTCTGGTGGGTCCAGACCTTCGATCATCCCCCGACCCTCACCAGACCCCATCCATCATAGAGATCGTCTCCCAGGGGTCAGATATGAGACCTTAACCCGACCTGATAGGGCGAGGTTGGGGATGGTTCAGTATTATGTCCAGGTATTTGGGGGTTGAGACATTAGCTGTT
>JAFGIK010000095.1 GCA_016929645.1 Candidatus Dojkabacteria bacterium | reverse complement strand
CGGGTCTTGGAGACTTATCCTACTCAGCTTGCCTCTTTTGACCGCTTTGTCGTTGCACTATGACTTGAATCTAAGATAGTTATTAACCAATTAAATTACCTACAAATAACAAATCCCCTCCATTTGCGTGTAGGAATATTAGTATCCTGAGAAGTATTAGCTTGGCAATATAAATGTATACCCCATCGAAACAGTTTTTACTATAAAGTATCAATTCGTACTCAAAACCTAATGCGCCTCGAATGCTCAAAAGAAAATCATTTTTATTTATGACTAATTAATACCAAGGTTTTCCTGTTAATTAATTTTTCAAGTTGACAAAATAATGCCTGCGTTTTTTTCGCAGGCAATTATTACTTAGCCGTGAATTGGGCTTAAGTATCAGATACTGCTCGATAACATTTAGGTTTAGGCAACATGTCATTTCTTCCTTGGCAATAATTCTTAACTTCTCAATAAATATTTTACCATAATTCTATATAAATTATATCAGAATAAATCTATTTCAACTGACAAAAAGGAAAGGCATGATACAGGGGGCGTTCTTCTTAGGAAGATTCCCAATCTAAATCTGGTTTCCAAGTAATTGCATAATGAAATCCAGCTATTGGATACTCCACCCGTAATGATAACACTGTTTTGTTATCTTTTCGCTTCATTACAAAACCATTTGGTATTTCCTCAATTCTATGCATTTCAATATCATTCATTATATGAACCTCCTCAATATACCATACTGCAAACTGAGGATCGTAAGGCGTATAATTCACTGGAAAGACTACCTCAATTATAATTATTTTTGATGGGTAGGTAATTCGTTGTGACACCCATTCATATTCTTGTTTTGTTTTTTCTAATTCTTTTAAAGTCATAGAAAAAACCTTTTTATTAAATATTGTTTTATAGTTATAAGGAACACGTATATCCTTTGGGAATTCAGGATGAGCTCTAATTTCCCAGCCAACCTTTTTATCACTGATTGATAATACCGTAGGCGATAAAGTTATGAATTGATTTCCCTTTAAATTAAAATCAACCTCAGGCAAATTTAGATCATCATTCCTAGAAAAAACATTGTAACTAGTATGAGTATGTCTAACGATTGATTTCATGCCTGGACGAGTAGCATTTATCTGAAACGCATAATTAAATGTTGCAGTCCCTGTTGGATCAATATTTGCTAATACCTTAAATTTATCAAATGCCAAACCATAAATCACCGAGTTAGCATTAAATAGAGTTTTATGTGATTTTGTATTCAAAGCCAAGGCAGTAACTTCTGACTCCAGTCTTTTATTAATGTGTTTTAAATGAGCATTTTCATAAACCAAATCCCTTGTTAGATTAATAAGCCCACCAGAGATTTTGAATGCAATCAGGAAAATCAATAGTAGAAGAGTCGAAGAAAATACGTATAAAGTTATCACCATTACATTACGTGGAACTAACTCGCCATAGGCTATCCCAAAAATAAACAATAATAGACCAATAAACGTTTCTAGTATTGCTATCTTTGCTATTAAACTCCTGAAACCCACATTATAAAACGTTTTTAGGTCCTCTAGCTTTAACCTTGGGAAAGGTTTTTTTATGTGATCCTTTAGAGCATCCTCAATATCAAACTCAAACTTAATATCTTCTTGCATAATTCTTTCTCATTTTTAGAATATACTAACCAAATATGTCAACAAAATATTCCAACATTCCAATTGTGTCAAAAGAAATACTGAATAACATTTATTGCTTTACTTAGGAATCGGTCCAGTTGGACTTCTCTCATTAATTTCTTCCAAGGGCATACCGTTTAGATAGCCATTGACTATTCGGAAACGATTTAATTTAGCCTTTGATGAGTTTGCTGTAATTTCTTCTCTGGTAGGAAAATCACACAGAGACAAATCCACGATTGGAGTGTTCTCATCTGGATATAAACCTAATAATAATATGGGTAAAGTGATTGATAATTTTGCTGATGGAAGTTCACGAAGAGTCCTCTCGAAATTAACAATGTTTTGATCAATCCTTACTGCTAATTCGTATTTTGGAACAATTGAAAGGGCAAAGTTAATTTTCCCTTGAGAATAAGCTGTCTGAAATTTAAATATGTCGCTATACCATCTGGCCATATTTCCAAACTGGACTTCTGACTGAATAGCCAAATCACCAAATTCCTTATAGAAATCTGCTGCTAAATTTGACTCTGCAATTTCTGTAGCCAAAGGATGAAATTCCCACTTATTTTCAACTGCAAATTTTCTATCATAATAGGTATTTAACATCTGCTGAACTACATCTAATCCCTCTTTAGCTTTTGATTTTCCGGGGAAAACAAATAAAGGAGTGCTTCTGATAATAGTTTCAATTTCATCCCAGGCATGTTTGTAATTCGGATGCTGAATAATCTCCAAAGCGAATCTATAACTGTAGGTATCTAATTTCATGATTATTCTTTTAACCCCACTAACCAATTAACATCAACATGCAATGTTTTTGCTAAAACTACCAGTTCAATATCGGTAATCTGTCTTAAGCCAATTTCTATTTTTGCAATTCCAGACCTTTTAATATTCCATCCATTTAACTGCAATTTAGTTGCTAAATCAGCTTGGGATAATGGTGGATGGAAATTTAAACGGGCTTCTTTGACTTTAGGCCCAATGATGTTCTTCATACAGAACATTTTACAAGTGTATAATAAATAATGTGCTCCATTAGCGGAACAAAGAAATGTGATAAACTATAAAAAAGAGTGAATTTATGAAACGAAAACAAAATTTAAAGATTAATAACACATTTTCAATCAAAGCAGATGTTACTCTTTATTTAGGGGATAGGCTGGATTTAATAGAACAAATTAAGCAATGTGGGGATAAAGCTGAATTAATAATTACATCTCCTCCCTATAATACAGGTAAGGAATACGAGGAACAAACATCTTTAGAGGAGTACATCAAAGCTCAAAGTCAAACTATATCAGCTTGTGTAGATATATTATCTGAAACTGGAAGTATTTGTTGGCAAGTTGGTCATTATATAAAGGGAAGCAGTAGGAACAAAGAAGCATTTCCCTTAGATTTAGTTTTATATCCAATATTTAAAGAAAATGGTTTGATTCTTAAAAACCGTGTGGTGTGGCATTTCGGACATGGATTACACGAGACAGTCAGATTTTCTGGTAGGCATGAAACAATACTCTGGTTTGTTAGATCAGAAAATTACACATTCAATCTTGATCCTATCAGAATTCCTCAAAAATATCCTGGTAAAAGAAGTTACAGGGGAGATAAAATTGGAAAACCTTCAGGAAATCCATCAGGTAAGAATCCAAGTGATGTTTGGGATATTCCAAATGTAAAAGCAAATCACATAGAGAAGACCGAACATCCCTGCCAGTTTCCTGTAGGAATGATAAATCGTTTGGTATTAGGTTTAACTAACGAAGGTGATCTGGTATTTGATCCTTATATTGGGGTTGGTACAAGCGCTGTTTCTGCTGTGTTAAATAATCGGAGAGCTGCTGGAGCAGATATTATGCAAAAATATCTGGACATAGCTGAAGAACGAATCAGGAAAGCTTGGGAAGGAACATTAAAGATTAGGCCAATGAATAAACCCGTGTATAAACCAAGTGGAAGAGAATCAGTTTCTCAAATTCCAAAAGAGTGGAAAGAATGATCAAGCCTTAACCAATTGGATAGATAGATTCATACCCCCATACTTCGGTTCCCCTCGATGGAGAGCCGCTATCCCTCCTCTTTTTCAATCCGGACATTGGACTTGATGGTCAGTTCCGGACCTGTCTCTCTATCCCACACGAAAGCCTCCATCCTTCTGGTTGCCCCTATAAACGCACTCTCGTCATGCCATGCGTCTGGCGCTGTGATCGAGCCGATGCGCCGGTAGATCACGCCTCCGGCCTCCTTAGCGTGCTCGGAGTGCAAATGCCCCAAGTACATCTCTCTGTAAACCGTTTGTCCCCAATCTTCTTTCGCCTCTAGCTGCATGGCGTCTTCGATCCTGGTTTTTTCCTTATCGCCGTGCGCCAGGCCGATCAGGCCAACGCCGTAGCGAATGTACTTCCTGCGAGTCGGGGACAGATTCACAACAACCGCGTCGATCTTATCGTAGTAGCACTGTACGGAAACCGTAGCGGCGTAGGAGAGCATCTCGTCATGGTTGCCTGGGGTGTAGTAAACCTCCACGGGCGCAATCGTCCTGAGCAGCTCTATCGTCCAGACCAGCAGTTCCACGCCCCGCTTATACATCTTCTGCCAGCGGGTGTCGGTGTCCATGCGAGTGCCATGGGTGGTTGTTCCGGTGGTACTGTCGTAGTGGTAGAAGTCCTGGCCTATTGGGTAAATAAATTTCTCTATGTTCAGCCCGTACCCTTTGATCTTAGCAAGGATGTCCAGCACGCTTTTCTTGTACAGTGCAGTGGCGATGTCAAGATCGTAGTCGTCGCCCACCTCTTTCGCCCAACCGAGCTTGCCCAGGTGCAGATCCATAATGGGCAGCACCACCAGTTTACCAATATGGTCATAGGTATACATAGGCAGCCTGGTGCGTTTCAGATCGGCAAATACGCTCTGAATGTAGTCCGTAGTTAGGATCGTCTGGATTGGCTTACAGCGGATTGTGCTTTCGTAGGCGTGCAGCGTCAGCTTACCGTCCTGGCAGGAGTATGCCTGCCAGTGGTTGCGCCGCTGCTTACTCTCGATCAT
>JAFGIK010000094.1 GCA_016929645.1 Candidatus Dojkabacteria bacterium | reverse complement strand
CCGGAGGATGAAAAGGTTTTTATTCACGACGAGAGCCATTTGTACGTCACGAAAGAGCAGGCGCAGGCGCTCGCTGAAGCGCTGCTGAAGGCGGTGGAGAAGAGCGGGGGGTCTCCCGCTTTGCCTTAGATGTTTCTATTGATTAATTTCACGTAATCCTTGGGGTATTGGTAAATCATTTCTAACAAATACACACAAATAATTACTTCCCCATATTAAATTATCACTGGAATATTTTTTATCTTCCGGTAAAAAAGCAGGAATGTGAAATTCTGAGTACTCTTCTAATACCTCATCTTTTCGTAAAGCTTCAATGAAGTAATCATAACTAACAATTATATCTGGCATCATCTGACGAACGAACGCTGGGGGAATCGCTCCAATTCCTTCACTACTCCTTTCTTGTGGAACCAGCATAGGATGGAAATCAATCGCTTGATCTGTTGCTAACCCAGCAGCATCAATAATCTTCCCTGGAAACGAATACCCCAAGCCACCAATTTCCGATGTCAGTAGATTTGAATCAGGATAATTAGAATACAAGACTCCGCCTAAATTCAAGTACGTTTTTACGCGTGACCCGTCAATAAAATTGGAATAATGCTGGACTTTACCAAGAGACGCCACTGATGTCGAAATTAAACCTAAACCCAAAACAAGACTTACAACAACAAGGTGAATTCTGATTACCACAACTTGAGTCTTTTTTACGAGTATATAACCCGATAAAACCAGAGGAATTGTGTATAGCGCGTGATACCAAGGAAATATGTACGCTTTTGTTACTAAGTAAAAAATTATTGTGCTAATACTCCATCCGAAAAAAAATAATGGCCAATCCAAATCTCTTTTTTTTAGTTGGAATATCACAGAAAATATTAACACGATCAAACTTATAAAGACAATGGCGTTTATTATTGTGCTTTCAAAGAAATTAACCGGCGGGATTGAGGCAAATAATATAAATAAAAGGGTCTGGCTTCGCTTTAAATCATAGACAACGGGTTTTGCGATAATAGATTGGGGAATAACGGTTCCAAAGTAAAAAAAATCAAATAAAATAAATGGGAGCACTCCTATAAGTGCCCAAAATATATGTCTCCATGATAATTGTTTCTTAATAAGAAGTAATACAAAAACAAATGAGACCGGAATTAGTAATTCTAATCTCAAATAAATAGATACACCTATTAATAATGCCCCAATATTTTTTTGATTAAATAATAGTAGTAGACCAAGCCCAAACACCAATAGCGAGAAAGGGGTTTCCATGAGGCAGATGCTTGAGGGTAATAATAAACATAGAATTGAAGTACTAAATGCCGTTTTTTCAGCAAAAGTGAATTTATTTTTGACAATATTCTCGACTAACCTTGAAAAAATTAGTACACAAGAAAATGTGCAAATTGAATTAACAAGACTTACGACTAAAGGGAGGTTCTCTTGCAATTGAAAGAGATTTAGTGCAGAGTAAATTATCGTTAACAATAGCATCCAAGCAGAATTGGTGCTTACCTTTAATATTTCATTAGGATTGTAATATGGCAATCCGTTCTCAACGAAATTTCTAGCAACTCGAAAATGAATATATGCATCATCGAAAGCATAATCACGCAATCTAATGTGCATAAAAGATACAAATACGAAAATAAAGAAAATCAGGAAAATCGATTTCCATTTATCCCGACAGAAGAAGTAAGTGTTTTCCAACATTTCAATATTTCTACAGCATGTCTATGTGGTTTATCTCTCTGGATGGTTATCTTTTTTAAATTATGTTTAAGATTATACTGATTTTCACTTATTTTAATTAATTCTTAGTTACCCATTACCTGTAATAAATGCGTATCATACTTCTGTGAATATTCGCGCTCAGCGTATCCAAGTTTTTCTAAATGGCACATTTACCAAACTTATTCAAATTCGTCTTAGACCTAAGGTTTTGATTACAAATAATCGTGAAAGCGCACAATGAATTTCAAAAAAATACAGCTTAAACAAGGAAAAATGTAAACCGATCAAGGATTAGATCCTTTTTTTGTTCCAACATGGTGTTTTTGGACTATTAGTCTTTAGAAAATTTCAACTTTAGACCAAGTGCAAAATTTTTTACGGGATCAATTCTGATAACCGCTTGAAAATTGTTTTCGCGTATATTTCTGCAAATAATAAAAATGGAAGAAATTATTTCTCGTCTGCATTTTCATTGAGGTCAAATAATCAAGAGACATCGTTATTCAGCTTATCCTGTTTTAATAATTGAAGCACCTTAAGACATACTCTAATATTAAGGAAAAGGTAGATCAAAGCAATGACATAATGACCGTCAACCAAAATGGATTCAAGGTATTCGATTTTTATAACAAAGTTCATAATAAATAGAAACACCATAAGATAGAAAGCCGGTATAAAAACCCATAAATCAATCAGGGGAATGATTTCTTTCATTCTAAATAACCCAAAGATGAAAAAGGGGATCAAGACCATCGCCATATGGATGTGAGAATGCCACGAGAACATTAAAGTAGCACCAAAGAATCCTATCATCAGAAGAACCCAACTGGTCGAGCCAAATTCTGGTTTTTGCTTAAACATCATCCAACAAATGATTAATGTTCCGACCATTCCAGATGCGATAATGACCCAGCTCCATAATTCAGGAATAATCACTTGAGAATGTAAACCTAACATTCTCCAATTCATCATAATTGTTGGTGCAATTGATGGCATGCCAGGAACTAGATTAAGCCATAAGGTTAACATATCAATAATTCCATTTATTCCTGATAACCCCAAAGACGCAACAATCAAAGCCAATCCAGATAATAGTACTCCTTTGATTAATTTCAACTCGCCCGACAAAAAAAAGAGAGGAATAACAATTATCAATAGTTGAGGTTTGAGGATCAAGCTACCAAGCCATAGTCCTGCAGAAAAGGGTTTGTTTTTTATACCACTTCGAATGAATTCCCCAATCACAACAACCAAAATTACCTCCATTTGGCCCCAAACAAAATTAAAAAGAGTTGGGTAAGATAATATTATCGATAACAATGGAAAGAGTAAGGATATAGTAAATTGCTTTCCTTTTAAGATTTGTCGGGTGAAGAAAAGTAAATAAACAAAGAGCATTGCCCAATTTGTAATAATCCAAATACAGTAACTAACATAAAAATCGAGTTTAGATAAAAGAGCGAAAGGTGTGATAAACACTGATGGGTAGGGCACAGGGATATATTGATAATTCTCAATACTATATCCCATCATAGATAATTGATCGACCTGTACAGCGTTTAACAAAATAGGATCATAAATCCTGGAGAATCCATATTGCTCTGCAATCTTACCCGTACTCCAGAATGCAAGATAATCTAAGCCAAATTCTTGTTTTTTTATTCTTTCAATTGTATTAAATAAATATAAGAAACTCATGAAAATAATCAAGAGACCGTAAGCAACATTTTTTAAAGAAACTGATTGAAAATTGTTTTTTTTACTAATCATGACATATCCATTATTCCTTCAACCTTGAAATTACTAATCTATGTGATTAGCATACTTGGTTGATTTTAACTATAGTTATCAAATTTCTTCTAGTTGCGTTATCAATTATTTTATAACAACTCTGAAAAGCCAAATTCTGAAAATTCAACAATCCACCTTGCATGCTATAATCTCCTCAACAACCTAGGAGCACCCCAGTGACCGATCGAGCTTAGCCCATCCTATTTTTCAGGTAGACCTGTACGGCCAGTCAATTATCCATGCGCCGGAGGCTTCTGCCTCCGGTTTTTGTTATTCAAAGGATCGCGCT
>JAFGIK010000008.1 GCA_016929645.1 Candidatus Dojkabacteria bacterium | reverse complement strand
GTTTCTAATTGATCTCGAAAAACCCCAAGCATTGCTGAGGTTGTCATGCGTGAATCGTGTTTTTTAACACCTCTGATCATAGAGCACATATGCATGGCTTCAACGACAACACCTACTCCTTCAGGTTCCAAAACTACATTGATAAAATCAGCAATTTGCTGAGTCATGCGTTCCTGGACCTGTAATCTGCGTGAGAACATATCAACAATTCTAGGAATTTTTGATAACCCGATTATTTTTTTTGTTGGAATGTAAGCTACATGCGCCCGACCTAGAAATGGAAGCATGTGATGTTCACAAAGACTATAAAATTCTATATCTCTAACGATAACCATTTCATCATATTTAACATCAAATAGCGCATTATTTATAAGCTTTTTAGGATCCGTCCGATAACCAGCGAGCAGTTCCTGGTAGGCTTTTGATACCCTTTTGGGTGTATCCAAAAGTCCTTCGCGATTTGGATCTTCACCAATCGCAAGCAATATTTTATGTACAGCACTATTAATATTTTCTAGATCCATATCAGATTCGCAAAACAAATCAGCTATTTGAGTTAAGTATTCATCACATTGCATTTTAATATCTCCAGGTCATAAATGGTTTTTGGAATATTTGAGCTTATATTATTCAGGAGAATAATATAAGCTCTATTAACAATTGTTATGCTTAGCTGACTATTGGATCAATCAAGCCAAAAGTACCATCTCGCCTTTTGTAAAGGACATTTATTTTGCTTGTTTCTGCATTGTAGAATACAAAGAAATTCTCGTGACCTAAGAGCTGCATTTGCTCAAGGGCTTCTTGTTCACTCATTGGAATCAATGCAAAGCTTTTTCTTCTAACAATATCTAACTCTGGTTCTTCTTCCACTTGTTCGATATGTTGTAAGACGTCACCAGCGGCAGGTACACCGTCACCTCTATTTCGCCAATGCTTTCCTTTAAATCTTTCAATTTGCCTTGTCATTTTTTCGACAGATTCATCAATGGAAGCAAATATATTGTCTGCTCTTTCTTCAGCTCTTAGGATAAAGCCTTTTCCCCTGATTGTTAATTGAGCTACATGTCTGTCGGATGCATTTCTGGCAGTTTTTATATATGACAAATCAACTCTGCACTCACCTATTTCATTTAAATATCTTTCCAGCCGGGAAACTTTCTTTATAACATATTCATTAATACGATCAGTAAGTTCTAAATCTTTTGAATAAACATCAATTTTTAGAGCCATCACATCCTCCTATTACAATTTTTTTGATTATACAATACTTATTACTGCAATTCAAAATCGCTTGTAGAAAAGATAGACTTTCCTAAAGTAATCGCGTAAATTAGTGCTGCCCCAGCCTCGCGAAGTGCTAAGGAGCAAGCATTGATTGTTGCACCTGTTGTTGTTACGTCATCTACCAGTAAAACGTTTTTGCCACAAATAATTTTTGAATCTGCAACAAATGCATTTTTTACATTTGTTTTACGTTCTTTTGCATTCAAACCAACCTGGGTTTTTGTTTCTCGTATTTTAACTATCGCTTTTGGTTCATAATTTCTATCCAAAATAAGTGATGTTGGAAATGCTAATACGGCAGCCTGGTTGTATCCCCTTTCATAATAGTGTTTCGGGCTCATAGGAACAGGTACTACCAAATCGATATCCCAATCCATTGCTGACACTTTATCTACCAGGAGTTTTGAAAGAGGGAAGCCTAATGTAATACCCCTTCGATACTTTAACATTCGGATTGCGTCACTTATGGGAGACGTATATAGTGCTACTGAACGTAATTGATCATAGAAAGGTTTTTGACTCGAACATTCATTACATATGGAGCCAGACTTATTTGGAAATCCACAAATTTGACAAATATCTGAATTTATAAATTTGATTTTTTCATAACAAGAATTACAAAATTGTTCCTTCTCAATACCGCAACCAACACATTCAGGTGGAAATATCCAATCTAACGAAACAAAAAATGCTGAATAAATCTTAAATATCATTGGCCTATAATTCATAATCAATGATCTTACCTATCAAAAATCAATAAAAATTCTAATCAAAGAACTTTGTCAAAGTTTCATTATAAAAAAGGTTTATAGCTGGCCAAAGAAGAGATAAAACTGTAAAAAGAATTAATAAAATCAGGATAATAAAAAGTGCATATTCTAAAAATCCAAAATTATTGTTTCCGAATTTTCTCATTCTGTATGAACTCCAAATCCATTTCGATTTATATTATAATTTAATAGAAATCAATATATAATCTATTGCACAGATTCTGGTTAAAATATAAAATATTTATTAGGTAAATTTTAACAAAAATTATAAAGGAGAAAATATGAACGATATTTTTAATCAAGTTGTTGGTGATCAGGATTTTATAAAAAAGCTATTAGCCAAAATCCCTGGATTTAAAGGATATATTGAACGTGGCGACCGACGAATGTCAGATAAAATTCTGAGGGAATCTATTGCCAATGAATTTGAGTCATTGTATCAACGTATTTCCGGATTGCAGAGAGATTTAATATCTCAGGGTGGATTAGCCTTCATTGATGATTTGGAGGCGGCAGCAATCAAGGTAAGACAGTTCATCGACAGGGTAAGGACTGCATCTTACGGATATGCTGGGATTTTCGATGCAATCAAAATCAAAGAAGAGGAATTAGCAAAGGTATATGAATACGATGCAAGTCTGCTTGACTTATCAGATAGAGTGTCCAGTGCCATTGATAATATTGAAACTTCAATAGGGACAGATGGCTTACCTGCATCAATTAAATACCTAACAAACCTTGCTCAAGAAGCTGTTGAATCATTCAATAAGCGATCCGAAGTCATGCGTAACATT
>JAFGIK010000093.1 GCA_016929645.1 Candidatus Dojkabacteria bacterium | reverse complement strand
TTCTTTTATGTCTTGCTCCTTTTCTTTTTAAATTTTATGGGCAGGGCTCCACCTTAACAACTTGTCCGATTGTTCGGGTTCACCTCAAGTAAGCTCGGGACAGGTTAAACAGAGACCAAATGTACATCAGGTGAATTTATCTTTCCTTACTAAATACCTCGGCGATCGTGGTCGAGGAATGTAGCTCTCCAGGTACCTGATGGTTTTTTCGTGATGATATCAACACATCGTCGATAATTCTAACATTATTCCAACTTACAAAAACTCTGTTCTTACTGGCAACCATTACTATAGTACCAAGGACAAGGAAATTTTCAAAGGAATCGTTGGTGGCGATTATGCCGAAAAATTGTAAGATATTGCAGATCGTGGGTACTAACTACGCACTAAAAAATCTGCTTCTTCCTCTGATAAAACGTTTGATTTCAGAAGGAAATGATGTTCATGTCGCATGTTCAGAAGGAGAAAGCGTTCAAGAATTTAGTAAAGAAGGTTTTGTCATTCAGACAGTGAACATTGAAAGAAAAATTAAACCTCTATCCAATATCCTTTCATTGTGGCGACTATATCGTATTATGAAGAATGAACAATACGATATAGTTCATGTTCATACACCTTTAGCCGCAGCACTTGGTAGGTTGGCAGCATGGATGGCTGGTGTTCCTATTGTAATATATACAGCTCATGGTTTTTATTTTCATGAAAATTTATCTAGATGGGCAAGATATGCTGTCATATTTGTGGAAAAATTTCTTGCTCGCTTTACCGATTTACTCTTTGCTCAAAGTCAAGAAGATGCAGTAACTGCTGTTAAAGAGAATATTTATTCGAGCAATCAAGTTGTGTATATCGGGAATGGTGTAGATATCAACCGTTTTTATCCTCAATCAAATGGAGCAAGAAAAAAACTCGGTCTTCTTCCACAAGATAGGGTTGTCGGGTTCGTAGGTCGTATGGTCCGCGAAAAGGGCATTATCGATTTAGTCGAAGCTATGGTAAAGGTGAGTGAGGAAGTTCCTGATGCAAAATTAGTTATGGTGGGCGATGCTCTCGAAAGTGATCGTGATCAAAAAACAAAGCATGAGATTAAGTATCTCTTAGCTAAAAATAGAATGACTTCACGAGTACTCTTTACCGGTTTTCGAGATGACGTTCCTACAATAATGAACGCTATTGATGTATTCTCTTTGCCATCATATCGGGAAGGAATGCCCCGCTCCATCATTGAAGCAATGGCAAGTGGGAAACCTGTTGTTGCTACAAATATACGTGGATCTCGTGAAGAAGTTGTTCCCGAAATAACTGGTTTACTCGTACCCGTAGGGGATAAAGATGCTTTAGCTAAAGCGATAACTTCTATTTTGTCTAACTCAGAGCGCTCGCATCATATGGGTATTGAGGCAAGAAAACGTGCAGAAATATTGTTTGATGAAACAAAAGTCTTGGATCGACAAATTCGCGCGTATAATGACGTAATTAAGAAAAAAACATCAATTAGTGCAACGATCAATCAAATACTAACGAAAAAACTAGGTCAATTATTCGTTAAAAGATTATTGGATATCTCTTTCAGTCTCCTCGGCCTGAGTGTGTTGATAATACCTTTCTTTTTGATTTCGATAGCGATTAAAATAGACTCTAAGGGGCCCGTTTTTTTCCGTCAAGAAAGAGCAGGAAAAAAAGGAAGACCGTATAGGATATGGAAATTCCGTACGATGATTGATGGAGCCATATATAAAGGATTAGGCTTCACTGTGGCAAAAGATGACGATAGGATTACTCGTGTTGGTAAATTTTTACGTAATACTGGACTAGACGAACTTCCGCAGTTGATAAATATACTTTGGGGAGAGATGAGTCTGGTTGGTCCTCGCCCTGCACTTCTACATCATGTAGAGCAGTATACTGATTTCCAGAAGTTGAGATTAACTGTAAAACCGGGTCTAACCGGACCAGCTATAATAAATGGAAGGAACTTGCTTTCTTGGAATCAGAGAATTAGTTTGGATGTTGATTACTTGTCTTGCTGGTCTGTATGGGCAGACATCAAAATAATAATAAAAACATTTTGGGTTGTACTTGTCACTCGAGAAGGAATTTACGGCCCGGACGGTATCAACGATCCCTTTACACCAATGAAGACAGAAAAAAATATTGAATACGAGGTCGTAAAAGTAAGAAATTATGAGAAAAAAGAATCGATGAGTACTACTTCCCAGTTATAGACTCAGAACTTAACATGAACAATCGGATGAATTGGCAAGCAACGATCCAAGACACTCTCTTACTCCTTTTTTCAAGACTCGAACTCTCCTGCTCAGATATAACGAAGGTTAAACAAATACTGTCTAATGGTATTAACTGGAATCAGTTCATAGAGAAAGCGAAATGGCATCGTTTACAGGCTCTTGTTGCGTACCATTTGCTGTCACCCGAATTTGGAGAAATGGTTCCCCAGGAAACTGAAGACCAACTACATCAGATTAAACTCCAAAGTTTAGCTCGGAATATCCTCCTCCAAGATGAACTCGCAAGGTTACTCATACTTTTTCAAAAGCAAAATATACCGGTGATAGTACTAAAAGGATCAATACTACTAGGATACATATATAAGGATATTAGTTTGCGTCCCATGGGTGATCTCGATATTCTTGTTATGCCCCAGGACCTTATTCGGGCAGAAACCATCGCGCTTCATGAAGGGTATATACACTCACAAAACTTAGTTAATCAAAAGAAAATAAGGCAACAACATCATCACCTTCCAGAATTGTATAATCAAAAAAAGGGTATCATTCTAGAAATACATCACCATATCATCAGGCGAGATAAACCTTTTAAGGTAAACATTAATGATTTCTGGCTTAGATCTCAATCTGTTGATATTTTAGGAGCCCGGGCTTTTTCATTCTCGCCAGAAGATATGATCATCCACCTTAGTCTTTCTTTAGTCTCAGACCTATATTTTCACAACCAAGCAGCTCTTGGCCGATTATGCGACATATCCGAAATCATTCACATTTACAAATCTTCGTTGAATTGGGAATTGTTCGAGGCCACTTGTATAAATAACAAATTGAATTCAGCCGTATATTTAATCCTCTTTTCGTGTAATAATCTTTTGGGTACTGAGATCCCTTTGAAATTACTCGATACCCTAAAACCAATTGAATTCGATACAGCTACTGCAGAGGTTTTTTTACACCGCCGAATATTAGATTTAGCACCACGCATAGTTGATGGATTAGTTTCATTTAAAAATATAGAGAGCAATTTCGCTATTATCTCTTTGCTTGTTTCTCGCTTTTTCAGTTCTCTAAAGATAATATCAACAAAACATGGACGTCATAAAGTATATGAAACCGAACATCGTATACAACGTAAAGCATATTGGACAAAATTGTATAATATTTTGTTCAAGCCTCTTGAATTTTCAAAAGATATACGTCTTGACAGATGGTTACACAATTTACTGGAGACATAACTATCACCGTACATCGCCATGCTTCATTGAAGAGGTAGAGCGATTATTCTTGAAGATGCTCAGGTTATTTACCGTTGAGTTTTAATCTATCTAATCTAAATGGAATAGCACAGAGTTCTTCTATGAGTCGCTTCAGAGCCATTTTTGGCCCGAACGAGACGAAATCTATATCTGCATTCTACTATGAGTGGAAAATCTACCGTAACCCTTTTCAACAAGGGATCCTACTTTTGGAACGTGATCAAGATATGGTTGTAGGGTCAATATCGGTTACTCCAAAAAAATTGTCAATTGGAGGCAATATACTGCTTGGTGCTGAGCTTGGTGATGCCTATACTCATCCTGATTATCAAAGAAAAGGGATTTTTACTAGTTGCGTACAACATTGTAGCATATTAGCCGTTTCTCAAAACATCGATGTAATATACGGGAGAGCTGATCCCCAACTCGTTTCACTATATTATCGCAAATTAAGTTATTTGCATTGCAGTCACTTAAATGTAAGTACATTATCCAAACATACTAACTTTATGCTTGCACTAATCAAATCACTAATTAAATTATTGTTATTTAAGAGGCAAGAGATACCGTTTATCCATTTAGTCAAAACATTTCCAAAAATTATCGTAACCTCTTTGTTTTCGAAATTTTTAAGCCAAAAGCACCAAAGTTTCGTCATACTTAATGTAGACTATTTTCCCGATGATATTGATGGATATTGGGGTAATAAAAATAGGTTCGTATTCTTGAATGTTCGGGATAAAACATATCTAGATTGGAGGTTCATTCAAAATCCCGATCAATACCAAATCAAGATAGCGATTGAGGAAGAATCTTGCATTGGATACATTGTCACTAAATTATCGAATAATGGAAAGACTGGATATATTTGTGACTTTATTTCGAAGAATGATCGTGAGGATGTTTTTACTGCTTTAGTCAAAGACTCCGAAAAACAGCTTCGGAAATGTGGGGTAAAAACAATTAGAACATGGAGTGTTGAATGCTCATCATATTACCAATCTCTATCTAAGAATGGTTATTATGACCGCGGCTCAAATTTTCGCCAGCCAATAATAGTATATTCGCATACAAAGTACGGGAAATTACTTTTGGAGAGTAAGGCCCCATGGCATTTCACAATGGCAGACTCAGATCATATATAAGCAATTTGGAGAGATGTTTTACCGACTGGATATGTTCCTTGCTTAATTTGATATTGACTCACGTTGTCAATCAATCGATAATATTAGGCTTTCATCGCATCGCGCAGCCAACGAATAGCGTATTTGATCATAGAATAGGAATAATGGATCCCTCTTCATTTCAAAAAATAATCGCATACATTAAGAAATTAGGATACCATTTTGGATCACTCGAGGATTTACGAAAATATCTAACCAATCACAAAATGAAAAAATTATGTATTATTACCTTTGATGATGGTTACAAAGATTTGTTTTACAATGCTTATCCTATGCTGAAGAAACACAATATCCCATTTGCACTTTTTTTAGTTACTTCCACTGTTGATTCAAGTAATCTTCTTTGGTTACATAAGTTGTATTTCATAATAGACAAAATCATTGATGAAGGTAAAAACAATATTCTTGAGAAATATTTTGGCCCAAATGCTAATTTAGAAAAATTGCTTCTTAGTATAAGAAATATAGTAAGAAGCAACAAATATTTGGATATCAGCAGATTGGTCTTCAGTATGGCCCAAGAAGTTAAGCTAAGTATTACCGAAGAAAGAAGAAGAGCAAAACAGATTTATTTATCGGAGTCAGAATTAAACGATATGATAAATAATGGTTTAAGCATCTGTGTTCATGGACATAATCATTTACCATTAAATAGTTTAAGTCAGGAGGAGACCGAAGAAGAAATTAAGAATTCAGTTAAATATATTGAAAGGCATTTTAAAAAGAAGCCAGAATATTATTGTCTACCATATAGTATCGGTAATCAATACTACATAAATATAGCCAGGGAATCAGGGATCTGGGGAGTAATAGGTGGAAATACAAACCTAATCCGACATTATGAATACCAATATAACTTACCGAGAATTGAGCCATATGATTTCAACTCCTTTTGTCGTCAGATTTGCGGGTTGTATATAAAAGCTATATTGCGCCGCATAGGTTGAAGAATCTAAAGTACACTTTTAACCCCTCTGCAATACCTAGTGTCGATTCGGTTAATCTTATCAAAGGATAATTTCCCGCCGCTTGCGGCTAAATCTGATAGAATAGAGCATTAGCATTTATGTGCGAATCAATATCAGCGTTCTGCTATAACTCGTATTGTGTTTCCGACGAAGTATCGGAGGATAGTAATAGATGAGGCTGTCGATAACTTGATCAAATATCTATATTGGTTCAGATGTATTTGAGTTTGCAGAATGAGAGTATCTTTACTAGACAAATTCGAAATCGTTATATGTTTCTTTGCTAACATGTTATTAGCTCGCTTGGTCAGCCGACCAATAATATTATGTTTTCATTGTATTGAACAGAATATTGACAACTTGTTTTATCAAATTATAGGCGTTACATCTCCTAGCAAATTCACAAAAATTGTCAAGTATTTTAGATTACTTGGTTATCGATTCGCGTCTCTGGATGAAATGCTTAAAGACCAAAATTTGAAAAAACCAACTAGACTAGCTGCACTGACCTTCGACGACGGCTTTAAAAACATATATCAATATGCATATCCATTCTTGAAAGAGCGAAAAATACCGTTTACATTATTTCTAACCACAGCTACTATTGATTCATCTGAGCTTCTTTGGTTACACAAATTGATAATTCTGCTGATAGCATTGCCTTTCAACGTTGTAAATTTACTATATTCGCAGTTTTATAATACTTCGAATAAATCATTAAACATATACGATGTAATCAATAAAATAGTGTCCAATAAAGAAAAAAAAGATATTTTGAGATTTATTAATCACGTAACCTTTAGAATACCAATAAGTAATGAAACAGAAAAAGAAATAGCTAATAGGTTATACTTAACTGTTGATGAACTATTGGAGATGCGAGAATATGGTCTAAGTATCCAAGCACATGGTCACGAACATTTGTGGTTATCCGACTTGTCCCAAACCGAGACTTATAAAGAAATCTATTCTTGTTTCCAGTACATCACACAAATACTACGCAGAAAACCTTCTTTTTATGGTCTTGCTTTTGGGGTAAGTAATCCATTCATAAAGGAGATTATTAGCGAATTAGGACTGAATGGAATCGTAACATCGGAACGAAGATTGCTGGATAAGACCGATGATCCTTATTGTTTACCAAGAATTAGTGTCAAAAATGATAATGAATACATTTATCGATTTCTCACTCGTTGGTACCTAAGTGCTATTATGAAAAAAATAAAAAGTTGCCAATTCAGAAGCTTTATTTTAAGACACCGGAAAAGAATATAGTGTACTTAATCCCATCAAGTCTAATTCAAGAAAAGTAAGTAAAATGGCTGGGGAAAAAGTAAAGACAACCATACTGGTAATGATCGAATTTCACATGTAAATTAGGAACATAATAAAAAGGTAACGTCGTATAATATGTGGGCGATTCGACAAAGAAATCCCATCTACCGCTTTGACCAAACCTCTCTCCGTACGGAACTGCGTCTTGAGATTTTCAACTCATCACCGAAGGAATTCGCTGAAATACCGTTGTGACTCAGCTTCCCGGCAACTTACTCTCTTTTCGAACAGGTCAACCTTGTTGTCTGCTGCGTTGGATTACATCAACCGGCGCCAGATGGTGTCCGGCCATAGCGGCCATGTCTTCGTCCGACGATTGTACCAGTAACCTGACCAGTTCGGTGAGCACCTTACCCGCGACGGTAGTTTCCCAGAACCATTTTTTCAATGCTTCACTGGAAATTCCCTCATGACCAGGCTGAGCTGTGATCCCCTCGTTATAGTAGGCTTTCAGATCTTCCACGGCCAGCTTGAGAGCAATGGGCATCGTCACATCTTCGCGCGGA
>JAFGIK010000092.1 GCA_016929645.1 Candidatus Dojkabacteria bacterium | reverse complement strand
GCATCGCCGAATTACTCAAGGAATCGGGACTGCCAACACCAGGGAATTAAAGCCAAGGAAAAAGTTTTTAAAATATGAATTGTTACAATGTTCATGGCTTAATACCATGTGCTGTCAGAAGATTAGCATAATACTAAAAGAAGAAATCGAACAATTATGCCTGATTTAAAACCTTTAGAACGTCAAATCCGGATTTTGCAGCAATTCACACTGAGAAGTGAAATCACAGTTGATTGGCTTTATGAGTATTTTGAGCGAGTCATCACTAAACGAACACTCCAAAGGGATTTGATAGCACTTACTGCTGCAAGTGTTCCCCTTAATGAAAAGCGTAGCGCTCACGGCGAGATATTCTGGTCATTGAATCCAAACTATCTGAAGTTTATTCCAATGACACTTGGAATGGATGAATTTATCTCTTCTTTATTATTGAAAAGAATGGCTGGTATTTTTAAAAACACACCAATTGAAAATGATATAAAAACACTTGATAATAAAATAAAGCAATTGATTACTGATGATGTGCTAGCGACAGGTAATGATCTACAGGAGCTAGAACCATATTTTAATACATTAAATTTTGGTTATATAGATTATGGCAATTATGGTGAGCAATTACAAAAGTATCTTTTTGCGACCATTAATCGCAGACCGATTCAGGTGACCTACCGTTCAAGCTATGCCGATAAACCTAAGTGCTATGTCGTATATCCCTATTCACTATTATTACACCGAGGAACTTTTTATGGCATAGTATATCATCCAAAACATAACAAGTATATTAATCTGTTGATCCATCGTATTGAAAAGATTGATATAATTGAAGAAGCCTTTGAGCGGAATCCGGAATATGATTTAGAGAGCTACCTGACAGAGGCTGTCGGCGTCTGGCATGAACAACCGAAAAAGGTACAAATCAAGTTTCATTCTGATGTGGCAACCAGAATAAAAGAACGAATCTGGCAAAAAGGTCAGAAAATAATTCAGAATGAAGATGGTTCAATCATTCTTGAATTAAATGTGGCTGTTTCTTATGAACTGGTTGCCTGGATATTGCGCTGGGGCTCTTTTGCAGAAGTAATTTCACCTTCCAAATTAGTCGAAATGGTTAGATCGGAAGTAGAAAATCTCAAAAATATTTATCTTAAAAAATAAAATGACATGATCTGACTATCTGATTATTAAATTTATGTAGAATAGATGCAGTAGATTCATGGATCAAGAGAAAGTTAAAAGGACTGAAAAGCGAATCAAGCAATTACGTTCATATTTTGAATCTAAATTACCCGGGCAACGTGAAGATCTCAATTTAGCACGGTACGAATTGCGAACCGTTCAACCTCATATAGGTTTATATTACGACAGTCTGGCAAACATGCGAAAATCTAATGAATCTTTTAGGTTATTGGTTATGGGATTGGAAGCGCTTAATGAAAAAGGAATTTCTATTAAACAGAGAACATCCCAGATTTTAGAGGAAGCATCTTGTACTCCTAAAAGCAATCAGCATATGAAGGGCACAACTCTGTTACTTCAGATTATATTTGATTTACTTGGATATCAAATTACTGAAGATGAGTATATCGGAGAAAAAATCCTTGAAAATCACATCTTTAATTATTTTGCCCTGTCTAATTGGCACATCACCGGAGCATTTGCAGTAGGCAGTAATAAAGCTACCCGTCCTAGAAAAATGAATCTGGTTGCGGTTCGCAATTTCATCAGACAGGTTGAAATACTCCAGCCAACACTCGTAATTCTGCAGAGCATTTCAATCTGGTTGGACTATTACATTCAAAAATATGGGTCAGCTGATTGCGCTAAGTGGATAGGTTTAAAACTGGAAGATTACAAATCATATAATCTGCTATACTCACCAGATTATTCTGTTTATTTACCTGATGCAAATAATATCCACAAAACACTTGTGATAGGATTTCACCATCCTGCAAGCAGAGGTGAAAAAGGAAAGCCTTGGTTTTCATCCGATGCTCCTTATTTAAACAATATTATTAAGCCAGTTCTTACTAAAATTATCTGTGACTACGACAAATTTATTAATTATGCTCCCAAATAGAGTGATATTAAAAAATAAAAAGAGACAATTTTAGAAAGACATAATCTGACCACCTGAATCCTTATATTTCTCCATAAGATTTGAAATGGAGGTGAATATGAGTAAAGGTGTGACGTTTAGTGATATGTTGCTTCGGATTGCCCAGGAGTATAAAAAGAGCAACCATAAATATTCTAAAGATGTTAATACTCAAATCACTTTTTTAAGGAGTAAACATTTACTACCTGCAAAACTTAACCGCGATGAGCTACTTATAACGTCCTGGGCCTGGAATGAGGTTGTTGAAAGTAAAACCATGCAATTCGAACCGATAAAGATGCTGAATGATTTATACAAATCTCCCCAGAAAACAATTCAACATCTGGATAATATTATCACCCTAATAAATTGCAATATTTTTGATTCGAAGGTCAAAAAAGTAACCAGTAATTCCCAAAATCAACTTGTCAGAACAGTAATTAATCATGAAATACTGCTTGATACTGAAATCTTTTTTACGAAGGAGTTTATCAGCAATATTTTTCACATAAAAAGAGGAGAAACAGCACTAATTTCCGGTTATCAAACTAACAGGGAATTTGTTGATGACTGGCTTATGTATATTTCTGCTCTAGAAGAAGTTGGCTGTTCACGGTTTCATTTTGGTGATCCCAATGTTCTAAATGAGGCACTCTATCAAGCTGCAAAAGCCTGGCAGAAAATCACGAGAAGGATGCAGAAAACACGAAAAAAGTTCCCTTTACATTATCTTACAGAAGAATACAGACTTGATCATAATGAACAAATAATTATTATGTTTTTGTTAAAAAAGGAGATTGAGGGTAATAGTACCTGTGTTCAAGAAATGAAACAATGTATAAGCCAAAATAATTATGAACGCATGAAATATCAGTCCTATTTTGATGATGATTCAACATTAGCTGCAAATGGGATAATAGAATTGGAAAGTCATCATGGTTTTAAATCGCCAGATGAGGTTAGACTATCGTTAGATATATTTACAGAATTAATGAATGAAAATCCTGCTTCACCGAACTATCAAATAAAAGAATTACTTCTAGAGAATGACATTTTCTCATACAAAGAGCCAGAGATGTCATTTGATACACTAATACTTGAACATCAGAAAAAGGAAATATTACTTCATGGGATAAATCAGTATCAAAACAATGTCATCAATACCTTAAATGAGTGGGGTATTTACAAATCAAAGCATAATGGAAGGGATCAAGGATTGATAATCTTGTTGTATGGTCCTCCTGGAACCGGGAAAACCTATTGTGCTAACACTATTGCACACTATTTGAATAAGTCTCTTTTAACAACGGATATTTCAAAGCTATTATCATGCTGGGTTGGCGAAAGTGAACAGAATGTTAGACGGCTGTTTACTACCTATGAGAAAATACATAAGCGCGTATCAAATCCGCCGGTTCTATTATTAAATGAGGCAGACCAATTTTTGACAAAGCGCGGCGATGCCAATCGTTCTGTGGATAGAATGTATAACCAGATGCAGAACCTTTTTCTGGAAGCTTTTGAAAACTTTAAAGGAGTCTTGGTATGTACGACAAATCTCCGGGATAATCTTGATTCGGCTTTTAGCCGCCGCTTCCATCTGAAGTTGGAGTTTCCGTTCCCCGAAGTAGATGAGCGTCGACAGTTATGGAAACTGCATCTTCCAAATACTATTCCCGGTGTAAAAAATATTGACATCGCCTCCCTGGCAAAAAAATATGAGCTAAGTGGTGGTCAGATTTCGATAATAGTCAAAAATGCAGCAACCGAAGCAGCAGGACATCCACCTAATAAAAGAAAACTAACACAAAGCGACCTTGAAAAATATTGTGTGCTTGAAAGTGAATCGAAATTCGAGATCAATAAGAAAAAATATGGATTCTTGAATTAATGATACTACTTTGCTTTAAAAAGAGTAATAAAGTGTAAAGAGAAAAAATGCCTGCTTAATTAACGCCCGTTATGCACTCCATTTTTTCTAACCAAATATTAATAGATAATAGTCAGCAGAATTATTTTAAAAAGATTTTCTGAAAGTTCGCCGGTTGGCGCTCTTTCCAAT
>JAFGIK010000091.1 GCA_016929645.1 Candidatus Dojkabacteria bacterium | reverse complement strand
AGAGTATACAACAACATGAGACCTCATTTAGGCCTTAATCTAAAGACTCCTGCTGAGGTTGTTGCATATGTCTTGGGACATTAAGGTGTAGGATCTGTTACACCGAGGTGTTGTTGAATTTTCCTGATCTCTTTCAATAGCTGTGAGACAATGCTTTCCATTGCAGCTAGTCTTGTCTCTAGTTTGAAATCCGGGGCATTACTATTTATAAAGAAATCTATTGGCTTGTTGAGCTCTTCTGCTATCCTAAGAAGTGTTTCTAATGGTGGAACAGTTCTTGAGGCTTCATATGCACTTATTGCTTTATCAGAAAGGCCTAAAGCCATGCCTAAATCTTTTTGGGAAATTCCCTGCTCTTCTCTGGCTTCTCTTATTTTTTTTCCAATTTCTGGTAGCATGTCTGCATTATATATATTTTTAGGAAATATTTAAATAGTAGATACATATTATTCCTTAATTATAATCGATCAAGACTTGTGTTTAGTTTATGTTGATAAACCAGGAAAGTTTAAATGTAAGCATAGAGCTGAATTTTGCTGATTTTCGTTAGTATCTCCAAAACGGAAGCTTACGATTATTTAACTAGATGATTTTGAAAATAAATTCGCCAATGCCTTTGCTATTGGATTCTTATTTGTGTTTGTCTGTTCTGGTTGTTGAGGTCCTATTTCGTCAGTGAATTGCTCTTGCTGAACAGCGGTCTGTGAGTTTTGATTTTGAAAGTCTTCAGGGTACTGAACTGGATCTGGTGGAATTACTGTAGGATCTGTTGGATCTGTAGGACTTTGGGATGGATTAGCATCTAATGATGCCGGCAGATTAGGTGTGTTTTGTGAATCTTGCTCAGGGGTTTGAGTTGATATATTAGTTGGTTGTGATATTTCAGAAATTGGTGCAGTATTTGGTTCAAATGTATTTGTTTGATTCATTTCTTGAACTGATGATTGTACTGCTTCTTGTGAAGTTATCGACTTCATTGTTGGTTGAAATGGTTCTGTCTGTGTAGTTTCCTGCATAGGCATTTTACTTATCTCTGGTGGTTGGGGGGCCAAGGTCTGGTCATAAGCTTCATTTGGGTTGATGATGGGATTTGTACTTGTAACTGGATTAGTACTTGGATCCGGATTAGCATTGGTGTTTGAGTTTTGGTTTTGGCTCAAATTTTGGTTTGGGTTTGAACTTGAGTTTAGATTAGGATTTATGTTCGAACTTTGATTTTTAGCTGAAGTCTCAGTGCCTGTATTTTCGAAAATCATCTGTTGTCTTGGAACAAATACTTTCGATTTACTTTGGCTGCTTAATGTTAACGCCTTGATATCATTTCGAAGTTTAACAATATATCGATTTTTTTCTTGCATAAGAATATTTAGTTGTCTGAACTCTTCAATTTGATCCTGAATCTTGCCTTCAAGCATACGACTCTTGGTTTGTGCTTGGTCTGCTGTTGTTTTTAACTGCTCGTATTCTCTTCCTTTTGTAAGTAAATCTTTGTGTTCCGTTGAGTTTATTAATTGTTTTTTTATTTGGTCTTCGTCAAGTGTACTGTATTTATAATAATTAATATCTCTTGTGTCTGGTTTTCTTGATAAAACTTCCTGGAAAACTTTTTCTATCATCTCCACTCGCTCTTCAGGTGTAAGCCTTTTGGGTTGTTGTGGTGCGTTGTATCCAGAATTATAGTTTGTTCCAAAAGAATTCAATCCAGGAGCTCCTGGATTGAATGATGGAGTATTAAAAGGACCTGGAGCAAATGGTGTGTTTCCAAAATCTGATCCTGAGGAAAAATCATCAAATAAAGGGTCTGAAAACGTATTTTGAGATGTACTATTATTTTGTAGATTTGTGTTTGAATTCGTTGGGATATTTGTAGCAGTGCTTTTCGTATTTGTCTGATTAGAATCATTGAGATTCTGTGGTTTTAACTGAGGATCCTGAGTTTGTGATTGATTTGTTCCTTTTACTTGACCTGTTGCTTGTGGATTATTAGCTTGAATTGGGTTTTTAATCATTTTTGAATTACTCTGTGATTGTTTGGCCAGTTTGATATCTTTCATTTCTTCTCGTTTTAATAATATATCCTATTTTATCATAAAATGGATATTTTTAGACTAATGATCTGGTCTGGATATCTTGGAGATTACAGAATTTGAACAATCTAAAATATTAATGTAACCTTTAGCCTTGTTCAAAGCTTATAGATCAATTCTTTTAAATTTGGGATTATCTTTTGACAATAATTGTTGCACCATTTTCTCCTGTGGCTGCTACCTGTATTCTACCGCCACTCGTCAGGCAAATTGTATAGCCAGTGTCTTGTGGTGAGCCTGTGCTTGGATCTTCTGGTATAGCAACAATATAACTGTCGACAAGAAGTGTTGCCAAGTTGATATTTCCAGCCCCTGAGCCTATTGCGTCTGAACCTGATGTGCAGCTTGTGATTGTTCCAAAGTCTGCAATGCTATGTCCATCCTCTGATGTATATTGTGTCACAGCATTTAGTATTTGTGTAACATCAGAACTTCTTTGAGCGTTTCTTGCATCAGCAAAGTGCTTGATAGGATTGATTGCTATGATAGTTATTGCTGCAAGAATCATGATAAGTGCTATTACAACGAGAATTTCGATAAGGGTAAATCCTTTGTTTCTGTTTCTTTGATTTTGCATAGAGGTTCGGGGCTTAATTTATTTAATACATCATAATTAATATATTTTAAGTAGTCAAATATTGAATAATGCTATTTATTTCGACTAATTTCATTTGTTACATTATGATTGTTTATCCTTTTCTCTTTCATTAACAAGGCAACTGGTATTTCGATACATGCTACAGAAGTCACAAATAGTGTCACTGTTGTTAATAATTCCCAGGATGTTGTGGTTGGTATACTTTTACTCGGTTTGTCTTTTAAATAAGTGACAGAAAAACTTTTGCCGATGTAATTCTCTGTAACATCGGTTGTTGAGGTTTCAATATATATTTTATCTGTTAAGTATGATTTACCATCTACTTTATATTCAACTAAGGCATAGTAATCACTATCTTTTCTTGCTGATCTTGGTCGGCTCTGTATGATTATAGATTCTATTCTTCCAGTGACTTCTACGCCCTGAGTTTTGAATGAATATAGAATAATTAAATGCCAGAGGAAATAAGTTGCCAAAATCGAGGCGAAAATAATTATTAAATATAGCATCTGTATTATTCGTGGTTGTTTCATATCGGGCAATGTAGAATTTTATATTACTTTATAATAACAGGAAAATAGACAGTGTAAATAGGTCGAGCTTTATTGATTTGTTGTCTACTTGTAGATTAGTAATTCTGTTAAATATAAAGAATTATTAATCTGGTGATATTATTTTTATGTCAAAATCTACCGCTGAATAAAAACTTGCAATAATTAACAAATAGACGTTATTATTTTAGATAAAACTTTGTAATGTGTTGCTATGGACTATTCTATTTATCTAAGGCGGACATGACATTTCAACAATTAATTATATTTTTTGTTTTCTTTTCATATTTTGGATATTTTCTTGAATCCATAGTGATTTATGCCAAATGTGTGAATACGAAGCAGCAATATAAGCATCCGAGATATGGCCCGTTACCAATGTCGTTTCCTTATGGATTTGGTGGGGTCTTTGCAATGATAGTTTTGACAAGTCGTTCTAGCGTAAATATTTTCACATTTTTGATAATTTGCTTTATAAGTTTTACATTAATCGAGTATATTTCGGCAATTTTTTCTGAAAAAATTATTGGTGAAAAATATTGGGATTATTCATACATTAAGTATAATTTTCAAGGAAGAATTTCCCTTAGAACCTCATTAATATTTATGGTTTGTGGAGTATTCTTATACTTGAGTTTCCCTTTTTTATCAGGATTTTTAAAAAACTTGCCTTCAGGTGTTATCAATATTCTTTATCTTATATCATGGATTAATATCATTGTTGAATTGCTCGATGAGAAGTTAATTACTTTTATATCAAGAGCTTTGAGAAATAGAGACGATCAGAATTGATCATGAATACTAATTTTGTAACTTAAATTTAATTCATAAATCTTATGTCAGAGTATATAATTTACAATCCAGCAATGAAAACATCTCAGAAGCTTTCATTTTTTATAGGTGAAGATGGTCTTGGAATAATGTCTGTTCCTACAAATAAAGAGTGTATTGAAAAATTCGTTAACGTTTTAGGGATCAAGGAGAAAATTGAAAAGTATTCAGTTAAAAATTGTCGTACTTTTTATTACAGTGAATATACAGATGAAGGAGAGGCTATTGCTGATCAATGGTCATATGGAGTTTGGTATGTTCAGGTTGAATTTGCAAAGAAAGTCGAGAAAATAGACTGGACCAAGAGTAAGTTTTATGTGGATGATGTGGTTGCTTTTGAGAAAGAGAAGCTTGGTGTTGCTGGTACTGAAGACCCTGTTCTATGGTTTGTCATTTCTGATTTCAAGAGTGGAGTGGATTTGGAAAGTGCTAAAAAGTCGCTAATGGAAGATGATTTTATAAAAAATTTCGTAGCGGAAAAGAAATTAAAGGAGCTTTCCTCTTATCGTAGCGTTGCGATGTCTTTATCTGGGGAAAAATTTGAACAGTTAATAACAAATCTTGGAGAATATTCTGAAGCGGAATTTCTGGAAGATTGCAACGATTATCGAAAACGGATTATGGATATATGTGTCGAGCACGGAGGGGAAGTAAATTTCTTGCATACCAACCGCTAGTTTTTATCGATGCTTTGTTCTAACTGCTTAGTGTTTCCGAAATCTATTGGTTTTCTATCAGCTTCTTGTTAATAATCTCGTCTAATCGTATACTTTCTGTAACTATGAAACAGCAAATTCCTTCCTCTACATCAAAGTCGAAAAGAAAAATAAGTGGATGTTTTTTCATTATTCTTGGAGTGATAATTCTTTTACCGATGTTTATTGTTTTATTGCTTTTTATATTTTTTAAAATTCCTATTGGTGGGAGATTTTATGTAAATTCCGCTGGAGTCTACTATCTTGATGATTGTACGTTTATGAGCGGAGGTGGATGTGCTGGAGGGCGAGATTATTACAAAATAGAAGAAGCTGATCTTCTAACGTTTCGCTCAATGTCGAATAAAATCTGTGATCCTTTTGATGAAGATGACAAATGTCTTTGGGGTAAGGATAAAAATAATGTATATTTTCTTGAACGAACATATGGAGATGCATACTCGGAAGTTAATTACAAAATTATTGATGGTGCTGATACTTCCAGCTTTGAGCTTGTAAATGAAGAATTCCAAAAGGATAAAAATAATGTTTATTATCAAGGGGTAATTATAGAGGATGTTGATTCTAAATCGTTTGAAATCATTAATGGTTCATATGCAAAAGACAGAAATCATCTTATTTACCAGGATAATGTTACGCAAGGCGATGTTGATAAGAATTCATTTGAGATTATTGATAATTATTATGGCTTGGCAAGGGATGATGAACATGTGTATATTCGTGGATACCGTTTTTCTTTGGAGGAACTTGATCCCGATACATTAGAGTTTGTGTATGGTCCTGTGTCAGATGTGGAAGTTGGTGAGTATCCATTGTTTTGGGGGCTTAGGATTCAAGATAAGAATGGTAAATACGTATTTCTTGATGGTAATCTTTTTAATGTTGAGTATTTTGAATTCGATGGTTTGGTGACAAATTATCTTGGAGTTTTAAGACAAAATGCAATTGAGGGCGAAGAATATTTATCAAACAAGCTTAAAACGGATAAGAATTTTCTTGAATATTCTTGTAATTCAGATCTTTGTGGTTTTAGCAAAATACATGAATTCAAGGAATTAACAAAACCTTATAATGATGATGAAATAATGTCTCTTTTGAACCAAACTGAATTTAAAGTTGTTCCGACTGATCAGGGAGTTTTTCTTGTTCGCGCCGTAGACGTTAATTCTGATGGTGCTGATTTTTTTGATGCATTTGTAATAAATGCTAGTGAAGATTTTTGGCCAGAGTATGCTGAAGATACTTCCCCACTCGATCAAGTGGGATACTTCGCTACTTATTGCATTAATTTCAATGGAACCGATGCATCATATACTTATGATATTGGTGATAAGACATTTTATAAAACATTTGAAACCCCAGAGGGCTATGCCCAAGTGAAACCTGGCATCCTTTATAGTGGTGCTATGTCTGGCACAGATTCGTATTTTTCTTTTTATTATGACACCAATGATCCAAGGAATGGCAAAGTTGTATATTGGTACAGTTGCCCAAGTCCTGTAAGTAAGATAACTCCGGTTGTTGTTGATTTCTCGTATGATGTCGATTCTGGAGATATTGAAGAGACTTTTTACTGGTTTACTTACGAGGATAAGCACTTTGTGATAGCACCAAAATTAAAGTCTGAGGGGGAGATTAGTGTAAATGTAAGTGCTGATGAAGAGGAATGATTGTTGAGAGTCCCTTAATGTCCCAAGACATATGCAACAACCTCAGCAGGAGTCTTTAGATTAAGGCCTAAATGAGGTCTCATGTTGTTGTATACTCT
>JAFGIK010000090.1 GCA_016929645.1 Candidatus Dojkabacteria bacterium | reverse complement strand
TTCAAAGGTGAGGCTGAATTAATGAACACATGGGTGACTAAATTAAGATCTACATCTATTCCGAAAAGTTGTTTGTACCCTACCCGAGGACTCTGTGAGACAGCTACTTTGATTAATTCATTAGCACCAACCTCAATTAAATAATTAATAAAAATAAAATCTGCGGCTGATATACTCAAGTATTTTTTGCCACCAGGTCTAAGATGTTTCAACGATTCTATAACTTTAAGATTTTAACACTTACAGATAAATGGAGATCAATTTATTAAACTTAAGAAATTCAATTAATAAAGCTTACCTGAAAGTCAAACCAAACAGGACACAGATTGAGGCTTTTAAGAAGAACATCTCCAACCTATTTGATCAGATTAAAGAAACCGAATCTGAAGAGTTTCATAAAAATATCATTTCCGAGTTCCTTAAGAACACTTACTATTCACCTAACAATTACATAAATACAAAGGGCAGATCTGACTTGGTTATACATAATGGAAAAGATTCAAAATCCACAGTTGGTGTAATATTCGAAGTTAAAAAGCCAAGTAATAAATCGGAAATGCCAACATCTGAAAACATAAACACTAAGGCATTTCATGAATTGATTCTTTACTACCTCAGAGAAAGAATTACAAATAGAAACATCGAGGTTAAACATTTGATAATAACAAACATTTTTGAATGGTTTATTTTCAATGCTAGTGATTTTGAAAGACTCTATGCTAATAACAAAGCCTTTGTTAAACAATTCACAGACTTTGAGGAAGGCAGACTTCCCGGTACAAATACAGATTTTTTTTATAAGAGTCTTGCTGAACCATTTTGCAACAATGTGGAATCGACGATTCCAGTAACTCACTTTAATATAAGAGATTTCGAGACAACTATCAAAAATGCCGACAGGGTAGATGACAACAAGTTGATCGCCCTGTATAAAATATTTTCTCCCGAACACCTTTTAAAACTTCCATTCGCAAATGACAGCAATAATCTGGATAAAAGCTTTTACAACGAGTTGCTTCATATCATCGGGCTTGAAGAGACAAAAGAAGGAGGTAAGAAACTTATTGGAAGAAAAAATGATAAAAAGAGAAATCCAGGTTCATTAATTGAGAATTCTATAACAATTTTAAATTATGAAGATTGTCTCCCTCAATTACCTAAATTATCTGATTATGGCAGTAACAAAGAGGAACAGCTATTCAATATTGCATTGGAGCTGGTTATTACATGGATAAATCGTATTCTGTTTCTAAAATTGCTTGAAGGTCAACTGATCAAATATAATAATGGAGATAAAGCTTTCCGGTTTCTTAATATTGAAAGAATTCATGACTATGATGAACTTAACAAGTTATTCTTCCATGTTCTTGCAGTAAAAGAAAGTGACCGAAGTGAAATAATAAAACAAAAATTTGGGAACGTCCCATATTTAAACAGTTCTCTATTCGAACCAAGCAGTCTGGAACACAAGACAATAAGAATCAACAGTCTTGAGAATCATACTAAACATCCGGTTCTTTCTGGAACAGTTTTAAAAGATAAAACAGGCAAAAGACTGACTGGTGAGATTGATCCTCTTCAATATCTTTTTGATTTTCTTGATTCTTATGATTTTTCAAGTGAAGGCTCGGAAGATATTCAGGAAGAAAACAAAACACTCATAAATGCTTCAGTACTCGGATTAATCTTTGAAAAGATAAACGGATATAAAGATGGTTCATTCTTTACACCGGGCTTCATTACGATGTATATGTGTCATGAGACAATCAGGAGAGCAGTTGTGCAAAAGTTTAATGATTCAAAAGGATGGCAATGTGAGTCAATAAGTGACGTCTATAATAAAATCGAAAATATAAAGGAAGCTGATCGAATAATTAATAGTCTCAGAATTTGTGATCCTGCTGTCGGTTCCGGTCACTTTCTTGTTTCTGCATTGAATGAGATTATTGCAATAAAATCAGAATTAAAGATACTCACAGATAGTGAAGGTAAAAGACTAAAGGAGTACACAATAGAGGTTATCAATGATGAGATTATAATAACTGATGAACAATCAAAACTCTTTGAATATAACCCTAAAAACAAGGAGAGCCAGAGAGTTCAGGAATCACTCTTTCAAGAAAAACAGAAGATAATAGAAAACTGCCTTTTCGGGGTTGATATAAATCCAAATTCCGTTAAAATATGCAGATTGAGACTATGGATTGAACTTCTCAAAAATGCATATTACAAATCAGATAAAAATTTCAGAGAGCTTGAAACTTTACCCAATATTGACATAAATATCAAATGTGGTAATTCACTTATAAGTAGATATTCTTTTGATTCGGATATAAAAACAGCTTTAAAGTCAAGTAAATGGAACGTTGATAATTATCGTGAGGCTGTAATGGCATACCGTAATGCCCAGTCCAAAGATGAAAAGCGGAGCATGGAACATCTAATGAATATGATCAAAAATGACTTTGAAACAGAGGTATCAAATAATGATAAAAGATTCCTCAAACTCAATAAATTAAAAGGGGAGTTATTAAGTCTTACTGGCCAATCTAGTCTATTTGAGCTAACAAAAACACAGAAAGATGATTGGAATAATAAAGTTAAGAGAATTACAGAAGACATAAATAGATACGAAACCGAGTTAAAAGAAATTAAGAATAACAGAATATATGAAAATGCTTTTGAGTGGCGCTTTGAATTTCCAGAAGTTCTAAATAATGATGGCGATTTTGTTGGTTTTGATATCGTAATTGGTAATCCACCATATATCAGGCAAGAAGAAGTAAAAGATTTATGTTCTTATTTTTCAATCAATTATAAATGCTTTTCTGGCAAATCAGATATATATGTATACTTCTTTGAATTAGGTATTAATATCCTAAAATATAATGGGTCAATCTGTTTTATAACTTCAGGAAAATACTTTGAGGCAAGTTACGGTAAATCTTTAGTTAAATTTCTCTTAGATGAAGTACATTTTAATAAAATAGTAAACTTCAATGATTTAGAAGTTTTCGATGGAGTTAGCGCCTATCCGTTAATATTTGAAGGGACAAAGATGAAAGCTTCAGATTTTAAAATCGAGTATTTTGATTTAAAAGAATTACCAATTGGACCCCTTTCTTTCCACATCAGCGATAAAAAACCTTTAGCTACCACCAAAATCGATTTTACAAATAACAACTTTAAATTCATCAGCAACACTGTTTCAAATCTAATACAAAAGATCCAAGAGAATACAATCTCTATCAAAGACTTATGTGGCCTTCCTATTGTTGGTGTTAAGACCGGATTTAACGAGGGATTCCTAACGGATATTTCTGATCCTGAATTTGTAAAACCATATATTTTTGGAAGAGATATAAAAAAATATCAACCTATTACCCCAACAAAAAAAATTATCTTTCCGTATGATTCTGATTATTCGGTTAAAGAGCTTATAAACGGATCGGTTGTTCATTCTCAGCTAACAACCTACAAAGATACCTTATCAAATAGGGCAATAATAAAAGAAGGCCTGTCCAAAGGAAATAAGTATTGGTATGAATATCAGCAAATAAATAAAACCCTCAATTACAATGTTGAATATATTGTTTATCCGAATGTTTCCCTCGGTAATAATTTTTCACTCTCAAGGGGAAATATCATTGATATGACAGCATTTATAATCAAATCAGATAATCGTTATCTGCTTGCAATTTTAAATTCAAAACTCGTTTCATATCTTATGAATATTTGGTGTATTAGCCGAAGAGGAGGCTATCTAGAATATAAAGTACAATACATGGAAAGAATACCAATCAAGAATATTTCTTCAAGAGAACAAGAACCATTCATTGAACTAGTAAACAGAATATATTCATCTAAAAATGAATACAATAACTCTAATATTCAAAAGCTAGAGAAAGAAATTGATAATCTGGTTTATGAATTATATGGGCTGACTCCAGATGAAATTCGGATAATTGAAAATTAATAACCCGAGCCCAAAGAATAACCTAATCCAGGCGAATAGATATTTCTAATAAAAAACAATAATAAAGACTTTGCTATCAATAAGTAATGACCTTAGACTTCAGTGAAATATCAGACCATAAAAAGTTTGAGGACTTAGTTGTCTCCTATTTTGAAGACTTAAAGTTTGAGGAGAAACACAGCATTGTCGATGTCGAAGTTAAACCCTCTGGAACTGGAATAGATGGAGGGAGAGATATCCTTGTAACTATAAAAGTAAGTGATAGTGTAGTTACTTTTGAAAGACGTTGGGTAGTACAATGTAAATTTCATGACACAGACATTTCAACCGATAAAATATCAGATATCAATATCCCATCTTTGCTCTGTTCCTACAGAGCTTCTGGATATTTGCTAGTATGCAAACAAAAGCCTACTTCAAAGCTTACAGACTTATTTGAAAATCTTGAAAAAGAAAATAGAAGTGGTCAACATTTTGTCGTTTGGAGCGGAGAACAATTTAAACGTTTATTACTAGTGTTAAGTTAAATATATTATGACGTATATTCAAGTATTATTTGTATATTTGTAAGAAACTATACAAATGATACGGTACAGA
>JAFGIK010000089.1 GCA_016929645.1 Candidatus Dojkabacteria bacterium | reverse complement strand
CTGAGGTTGTTGCATATGTCTTGGGACATTAAGGTAGGAGTTTGTCCTGATGCTGGGAGTCTGTCAGTAGTAAACGAGACATGTCCAGGTTTGTATTATTTAGGTGCATCAGATAGTGGAGTGTCTGTAGTGAACATAGATGGAGTAAATTACTGGATGGTGAGTAGAGATTTGGGAGATGCAGGAGGATTTAGCCATTATTATTTAGAGCAGGTAGCAGATGAAGGGGACGAGTTAGCAGAGACAGGACAGTCAGCATATCAGTATATGTTGCTTGGTGTAGCAGGATTAGCAGGCGTCGTGTTGAAAAGTAAAAAAACTCGAAGTTCTCTGTTGTTACTGACCAGCCGTTTTCGTTGATTTTGAAGTCTTAATTAACAGAAATTTGATATAGGGTTGTTACAATTAATTTTAATTATTGATTAATTATTATTTATTACTTGATATTCCTTTGTCTGTTGTGTATATTATGAGTTATATTAATACTGTCTGAATAATTTTTATAAAAAATTTATATGAAGAAATTATCACCAATATTTACTTTGCTTGTTTTTTCTCTGATTTTAATGTTCTTTGTTTCACCTACCTATGCAGCGATTACTTCGCTTGATACAACTTTTAATAGTGTTGGTTATACCACACATAACAATGCTGCAGGAGGGAACGGAGTTGATGTAGCACTTGATTCGATAGTTGACTCGGCTGGAAGATATGTTGTTGTAGGATATAGCCGGAATGCGTCAGGGAATGACGACATGGTAATTTGGAGATATCTTTCAAATGGAACACTGGATACTAGTTTTAATGGAGTTGGTTATGTTGTTTATTCTGGTACAAGTGGTGATTTCGGCAGATCAATAATTCAAGATTCTGCTGGTAGATATGTAATTACAGGGACATCCTCGTATATTGGTGGTGAACCTTACGGTTCGGAGATTTGTGGTGATTGTATGACTGTTTGGAGATACAACCAGAATGGAACACTTGATACTACTTTTAATGAAATTGGATTCATGCCCTATAGTTTTCTTGGAGGAGTGGGTGATAAAGAAGAGCACGGATATGATATTATTCAAGATTCCTCAGGAAGATATCTTGTTACAGGATATATATGGGATGGTGATGTTATAGTTGATGATGATAACCCGGTTGACGACCTTGTCGTTTGGCGTATCACTTCAACTGGGGTTATTGATACAACATTTAATGGTATTGGATACTCAAGAAGAGATGGTATTGCAGGATATAGTTCGACTGATAGAGGATATTCAGTTATTCAGGATTCTTCAGGTAGATACGTGGTTGCAGGTATAGGTAAGGTTGCTCCTTATAACTACGAGGCAGTTATTTTAAGATATCTTGAAACAGGAGCTCTTGATACGAGTTTCAATGGTACAGGATACAATTCTTTTGGTGGAGTAACATCTGGTATAGAACAAGCCTATTCTGTAAACGAAGATTCAAGTGGAAGATATGTACTAGCTGGCACATCAGATATTACAGCAGGTGGAAATCAGGATATGACAATTTGGAGATATTTATCAAATGGTACTCTTGATACTTCTTTTAATACGGTTGGTTATGTTACACATAATGGTGCAGCAGGTGGCAGTGGTAATGATTATGGATATTCAATTGATATTGACGCAGCCGGAAAATATGTTGTTACTGGTAGCAGTCTTGGATCTACAACATCAGATGATATGGTGATCTGGAAATACAATACAGATGCAACCTTGGATACAACATTTAATGGAGTCGGTTATGTGAGTCATAATGCAGCAAGCGGATATACCGGAAATGATGGGGGCCGCTCAATACTTGTTGATACAAGTAATGGGAAGTACTTCGTAGCAGGTTATAGTACAAATGCTACTACCACGTTGGATCTTTCTGCATGGAGATACACAAATTTGTACCAGATATCAAATTTGGATATGCCTTTTGATGCAATAGTGTCATTATTAGGAAACATTGAGGTAGGAACATCTGTAGGTGTTTATGGTGTAAGAACAGTAGATGTTTATTATGATGGATATCCACTAGTGTCAGCGAATGCAAATTTTGTAGAGGATCTGGATTGGAGTAGTCTAGATGGAGGAGTAGATTTTGTAGGATACAGATCATATGCAAACCAGATAACAGCGGTACAGGGATACACCCAACTAGTGTCGTTATTTGTTCCATACCGAAGTGGTGATAATCAGGTAGGGATATGTCCGGATGCAGCGAGTTTATCATCAGTGAATGAGACATGTCCGGGTTTGTACTATTTGAGTACTGCGGACAGTGGAGTATCAATAGTAACACTTGATGAAGTAGATTACTGGATGGTGAACAGGGATTTAGGAGATGCGGGAGGATTCAGTCATTATTTGGAGCAAGTTGTAGAGGAAGAGGAGCTTGCTGAGACAGGACAATCTACATACCAGTATATATTGGTTGGGCTGGCAGGATTAGCTGGCATTGTTTTGAAATTAAAGAAAAATTCATTACTCTCGCTTTAAAAAAATCTTAAAAAGTCTATAACCAATGAGGCGCATGATTTATGTTGCTACAAGCAATCAATCTAAGATTGAAAATTTCTGTTTCTTTTTCTCTTTGATAGATCCGGAAATTCAAGTTGGGCTTGTACCCGATTATGTGGAGGTTGATGAAACTGGTACTTCACTTGCTGAAAACTCAGCTCTTAAGGTAGCTCCATATAAGGGAAAATATGAATATCCTGTTATTTCAAATGATTCCGGTTTGTTTTTTGATACTTCTGTTAGTGAAATTCAAGACCCTGTAAAAGTAAAAAGAAATGCTCTTGCTGGGCGAGACGAAAAAGACTTGGAGCAGTCTGAGATTGGTCTCTTGATTTTTGATTTTTATAGAAACGTTGCTAGAAATCATGGCGGATCTGTTGCTTGTGAGATGCGGGATGTATTTACAGTCCTCTGGCCTGAAGGTACGGTTACTCAAGAACAAACAGTGAGGTCTTACAAATTAGTTGATCGGGATGTAGATACATTTGACATATTTCACCCACTGAATAGCCTTCGAATTTCAGATCGGACAGGAAAGTTTATGGATGAAATGAGCGAGGCTGAGGAGGAAATTGACAAGAGGGTTATGATAGATGCGTTAAGGAGATTGATAGATAAGGATTTTGTTGTGGTAGAAAAGGACAAGGCTTAATGCTTTAATTTTTCGAGAGTGTGTGCTGCAAAAGCTTTTTGGCGGGAGGCCAGGGAACCTGGCCTCCCGCTACCCTACTCGTTTCCATTTATTCTGCTCGTACTGGGATGCAAATCTTTACAATATGCGTATATTCCCCCTCTTTCTCTTTGCAATCTGAGTCATACATTTCAAAGCATGGCTTGTCGTCTGGAACGTAACCGCTGTCAGGAATCCATTCCTGGTAGACTTTGTTCCATACTTCCTGATATTCTGCAGGATCTTTGATTTTGAATGTAGCAATTGCATATTTTCCACCCTTGAGAGTCTGGCTACTAATTTCGCCATCGGTTTTAGTACCTTCTGGGACCGACACGCATATATCTACTCGGAGCTTGGTATCGTCAGTCACGTCAGGATTATCATAATAAATTGAATACATTTTGGTATTCTCGTTTAGTAACCCGTGAGATCCTGCCCATTTGCTTATCTTGTCAAATAATTTGCCAAAAAGCTCTGTATTACCTTGATATGCACCAATGTGCCTTATGTAGGCGACTGGCATATCTGGGAGTGTTTTAACTTCTACTTCCATATCTATTGATTTATAAATTAAATTAGGTCGACCTTGAGTAGAAGTATAATTTATTGTGAATTTTGGCTCTTGCCACTGTTTGCGAATGATGTTGCGATTCTTGCTATTTTCGTTATTTTCAAAAAAATCCTGGCGATATTTAGATGGTGTTTTATGAAATTTCTCTTTGAACATTCGTGCAAATACTTGAGAACTTGAGAATCCACAAGCAAAAGCAATTTCCGTTATGCTTTTTTCAGGATAGTAGCAAAGCCAGGTTACTGATTTCTCTAGTCTGATTCTTTTTATAAATGCAGCTAGTGTCTCGCCTGTAATTGCAGAAAAGATTCTATGGAAATGGTATTGAGAGAATCTTGAGGATTGTGCTATTGCCTTAAGTGTCAATTCTCCATCAATATTGTTTTGGATATAATCGATAGCTTTATTTATTTGTGTGATATATTTCTTTTGAAACCTAGACTGGCTGTTCATTTTTAACCTTGATGAGCAGATATTTGGTATAAATTTTATCGAATTTCATACTTTAACATATCATTTGACAATATTTTTACTTTAAGTCGTAAAAAATATTATTAGTGTCTAAATCTACAATTTAATTTCTATTCTTGAATCTACAAACTTATCATTTAAAACTACTGATGGGGCCAGTTTCCAGATCTTGATTGGTGTTGCTTTGTACAATCTGAGTTTTGAAATTCCTTGAAAATCTTTATACTGTTCTATAAATCTTCCTATTTGTGCCTTTGTTGTGGCAAATCCTGTTGAAAGCATTCTTTTACCATAGATTGTTAATCCTTTTATGAGTTCCATCTTGTCGTTTACTTCCAATGCTTTTGCTTTGATGTATACTGCATCAACTTCATCCCCAACTGCTGTTGAATTAAATATTGATATTGCAATGTTTGGATTATCTCGGATGATCGATGAATGTAAAGAGTCTATGGGAGAGTACCAATAAAAATGGTACTGCTTGTCACAAGCGAAATAAATGTTAGCTGCCCATGGTTCAGCTTTCTTTGATGCAACAGAGATTGTCATATATAAATTATCTTTTATTATTTTTGCGGCTTTTTCTTCTGGAGTCATTTATTATTTTGAACTAATTTAAAAATATCAATATCCTCTCCGGATTTTGATGAGATTTCTCCTGATAATGTTTTGTATATCATATTCGCTGCAATATCAGGCTTGATTCCACCGTTCCAGTAGTTATTCATTTTTGTTTGTGTGGGGCCAGGATTAACTGCTATGACTTTTATTTTAGGTAGTTCATCTGCTAAGGCCTTGGTAAATCCTCGTAAACCCCATTTCGAGGCACAGTAAGTTACGTATTCTGTGTGTCCCTCTTTTGCATATTGACTTGCAATATTAACTATTTGTTCTGATATTAAGGGAATTAATAATTTCGTTAGTTTTATTGTTCCTGTTAAGTTTGTATTTATTTGCTTTTCGATTTCTTCAAATGTAGTTTTTGTAAGGGTTTCGTCTAATACGTATCCTGCATTGTTAACTAATGTATTGATTTGAGAGTAATTGTCTTTGATCTTGCTGGTAAAGGTCTTGATTGATTGGTCTGATGTGAGATCTAGTTGATAAAAATCTACAGATTTCTTGTACTTTTTGTGTAATTCTATTGATGTATTCTTGTCTTTATGGAAAGTCCCAATCACTTTAATTTTATTTTGAATACATTTTTCTAAAAGTGCTTTTCCGATACCGCTTGTTGCTCCTGTGATTAATATTGTTTTCAACATTGTTTTAATAAGAATATTAATTTACTTATTATATCATTTGTATAGATGCTCTACGCTTATATGTCTTTATCTAAAGTTGGATATTTTTGAGTTTGTAATATTAATTCAATAAGGACTTGATAATGATATATTTTTGTGTGTTCCCCAAAAGTTTTCACCACCAATGAAAACTTTTGGGGAATAGTTTTCATTGGTGATGAAAACTTTCCAAAGTGCTTTTAAATAAATCCCTGTAATACAGTAATAAATTGATATAATTTTTTGATGTTCTTCAGTTATTTCGTGCGCTGCTTTTGAGAGTGAATCTTAATCTTTACTAATTTTGCAAACTCAACCCAGGTTGCTAGTGCAATTGAAAATAAAGATATTATTAAAATATTCCATGTTGAGAGCTTTGATGTTTCAAATATTGTGCCTAATCTGGAAATAATTAATGGCAAAATAGCAAGAATTATACTTATAATTATTGAAATATTAAGAAATCTGTTTTTAAATAATTCTTTTATATTCCAGATATTTAAATCCATATTCTTAAATGAATAAACGTAAACTATTGATGAAATTGCCGACGTTATAAAAACTAATGTTCGGGCAACTTTTATGTCTCCTGTTTGTTTTAACGTAATAAAAAAAATTGCAAATGATATTATTCCAATAAATAAGCTGATCATGGATACAAGTAGATAGGTATCGTTGTTTATTATATTTCTATTGTTTTTTTTATTGAAATTTTTGTTCATTAACCCCTGAGTATTGTTTTCAAAAGCAAGTGCAAAATCTAATGGTCCGTCACAGATGACATGTATCCATAAAATCTGCGGAATTGTAAATGGGAATGGGAGTCCAAAAACAAATGCAAGCAAAATAATCGTTATTTCTGCAAAAGAATTTGATAATACATACGAGATTATGTTTTTAATGTTTTTAAATGCCAGTCTTCCTTGCTCTATTGTTTTTAAGATTATTGATAAATCATTATTAAGCAAAACAAGATCGCCCTCCTCTTTTGCAATATCAGATGCCTGGCCCATTGAGACAGCTACATCTGCTTTCTTAAGCGCTAGTACATCATTTATCCCGTCACCTATCATTGTTATGACTTCGTTATTCTCTTTAAGTTTGCTTACAATTTCGAGTTTTTGGGCTGGTGTAATATTTGCAAAAATTTTGTATCGTTTGACATCGTTGCCAGAAAGATGCTGAATTTCCTTTGCACTTGCAGTAATATCATCCGAGTCAATGAAATCTCCAAGTTTCGATGCAATCATCTTGGCTGTAATAGGATTATCCCCTGTTAATATTTTTATATCTATGCCGCTGTCGATAATTTCATTGATTGATTTTTGCGCATTTCTTCGAAGATTGTCTTCGATTCCAACGAAACCTGTCCAATGCAAATCCTGAAGTAATGGCTCGTTTGCATCTTCTTTAAATGCTACTGCTATGAGCTTCTGCCCTTGACTTGCAACCGCATCGATTTCCTTTTTTAGTTCGGCCTTCTTCTCATCAGATAAATAGCAAAAATCAATTACTACATAAGGTGTTCCCATAACAATGAGTCTATGTTTTTCCTTGTTTGTGAAAATTCCGTAGGTATATTTGCGTTCGCTGTCGAATTCTTTGTAAGTAATTCTAAGATAATTATTGGGATTGTATTTTGCATGGATCCGATTTTTGTTAAGATAGTTTAGTAAAGCAAGTTCAATTCCGCTTTTTTGTTCGTTCATAAGATCAATACCGAGAAGAAAATTAGTTTTGTCTTGAATTTTTTCTGTTACGACTTTCATTTTTCCTTCCGTCAATGTGCCTGTTTTATCTATGCAAAGAGTTGTTGTAAGACCAAGGTTCTCTACGGAGTCAAGTTTTTTTACTAACCCTTTCTGTTTAAATATTCTCTGGGCTCCTATTGTTAGTGCTAGAGAAATTATTAATATTAGACTCTCTGGTATGATCGTTACAGAAAGTGTTATCGCTGTGCGAATTGAATTTAAAAGGTTTTCTCCTCGAACTATAGAAATAACCACCACCAAAATTGCAATAATTGCTGCAATGATCATTATTTTATTTGAAAACTGTGCAATTTGTTTTTGAGTATATGTTTTTTCTGTGTTCAGGTTGGAAAGTCTTTGGGTCAGTGCTCCATATCTTGTTGCTTTTCCTGTTTTAGTTGCCTGGATGGTTGCGCTACCTCCAATTACAAATGATCCTACAAATACTTCAGTATTTTCTTCTTTTTTTACAGGTTCTGATTCTCCTGTTAAGAACGCCTCGTTGACGATAAAGTTGTTGGCTTGAACGACCCTACTGTCTGCTGGAATCTTGTCTCCCTTGGTTAGCACTATGATATCGCCTGGTACAATATTTCTGCTTTCAATTTTTTCCCTTTTTCCATTTCGGATTACTAAGTTTTCCGTTTTTACAAGGCCTTTTAATTTTTCTAGTGTCTTTTGTGATGAATATTCCTGGATAAAACCTATTGCAACGTTGATTATTATTACAATGATTAAAAGATATATATCCAAATATTCATTAAGGAAAAATGAAATAGCAATTACTACAAGCAGTAATATTATTAGTGGATTATTAAACTGAGATAGAAACGTTTTAACTGCTGTATTGGTATTCTGGGTTTGTGGTTCGTTATATCCATATTTTTTAATGAGTTTTTCGACCTCATGATTTTTTAAGCCTTGGGGCAGGTTTTCCTTGTTCATGAACTAAAGTATAGCATAGAATTATTAAGGAATATTGTTGTTGCTGTGATATGTATGTGTGATTCTAGTCAATGCATACTACTTGGTTTGCGTCGTAATCTCCATTTTCATCGATCCAAACAAAGCAGCCAAATTGTTGATCTTTACAAACTCCTGGATATTCAGAATCTGAGTCAACTAATCTACATCCTCCACCATTGCAATCTTTTTCTGTTTTGCATTTTTGGCCATCTTTTCCTGATGGAATATAGCAGATTTTGCCACTGGGGGTTTGAGCGCTTTGAGTTCCTGGTCTGCAAACGCCCCAGATTGCAAATGAATTTGTAAGGTAAAGTGCAACTAAGGTTGAAACAACAATCAATAAAGAAATAATAATGATAATACTAATTAGTTTTGTATTTTTCATGAAACTTTAACTAAAAAATTATTTTAATTGATGTCGAATGTCCATGCTCTTGTATATGCCTTGCTTTGAAGGAGTTCTTCAAGTGTTCGTTTATTTGTGACAACGTCTTCGTTCTCAACATTTTCGGTTCTTCTATTGATGCTGGCACTTCCCGAGTGCAATTATTTATCTTTAGAGAATCAGCAGCTCTCTGATTCACGATTCTCAACGAAGGACTTAAAGATATACCACGGATTTGAATTTTTATCTTTCTCTTGAGTCATAATGATATTTTAGTTAAATTTTGTTTTTGTATCAAGGTCTCTTGTAAAATGTACTTTTGACATGTTTGTAACGTGTTAATTTTATGTGTGATACTATTATTATTAAGTAACTTTGAAATTTATTTTATGAATAATTCGAATCGTATAAACACGACGCTCATTGCTCCTTGTGGTATAAATTGTGCTTTGTGTATGGCGTATCAGAGAGAGAAAAACAAATGTCCTGGATGTAATGGTTCTGATGAAGGGAAACCTAAATCTTGTGTCAGATGTGAGATAAAGAATTGCGAAAAAATAAAGGCCAGCTCATCGCGATTTTGCACCTTATGCAACGATAAACTGTGCCCGCGTATGAAGACTTTGCATTCAAGATATAGTAAAAAGTATGATGTAGATGTTGTTGAAAATATTAAAACGATAAAAGCTGTTGGGGTACGAAATTTTATAAAACAGGAAGAAAAGAAGTGGTTGTGTAAAAGTTGCGGTGGTTTGGTTAGTATGCATAGAGATAATTGTCTGAGGTGTGGTGCGAAAAAGGAATTATGAGGTTCGGTTTTGAGGGAGGCGATTTCTGTATGGGAACCATACAGAAATCGCCTCCCTTTCAATATCAATCAAATTTTACTGGGTTTGTCCTTGTTGTCCGGAGCCTTGATTTGTTGAGTTTCCGTTTTGTTGTGAGTTATCAAGATTTTGATTTTTATTCTGTTCCTGTTCTTGTTCCTGGTTTTCTGTGTCTCCGTCATTTTGGTTCTTATTCTCTTCTTGTTCTTCTTCATTTTCTTGAATGACTATACCTGTGTCTTTCTCGAAGTTTTGTATTTGTTTATCAACTTTTTCGGAATATTTGTTCTTAACGTCGTTTAGTTTATCTGAATTTGAATTGTCACCATTCTCTTTAAGTTTGGTCTGAACTTTATCCATGATTTTCTCTTGTTCTTTGATTCTCTGCTGCAGTTGCTCCATTATTCGTTGTTGATCCTGAGTCTGAAGTTTGTCTTCTGTTCTTAGTTGATCCATTTCCTGAATCTTATCTTGAATTCGAGTTTGCTGGGCTTCCACTTCTGAAATAGAATCAGAGATTGCTTCTGTGTTGTCGCTTTCGCTTAGTAATTCGAGCTCGCTAACTCGTTCGTCCATGATTGCAATTTCGAGTTCTGCTTTTTTGGTTGGATCAAGAGTGAAGGTTCGTTGAACATTTTCTACTGCTTTATCCAGAGGATAAAGTATATCTCCGGGGTTTGCAGCATCGGAAGCATAGATTGTGCCTGTTGCTGCTCCTAAGGTAACAATAATTGTTACTGTGGCTAAAATTGTTTTAAGTTTGGGATCCATTGCGGACAGTTTAAAAAAATTAAATATATTTGAACTGCTAGTACGAGTATTTGAGTTAATAGTTACACAATCTTCCAGTTTATCTGTTGTTCTAAGGAATTCCTGAATCCATTTTGACTCTGGCTTTGGCCTGATTTTCATTAAATTTTTAATTATTAACTGATTGTCCATTAACTAAACTTTTTATTAAATATTGATTACATTCTTCAATCTTTTCAATGCCCTGTGAATACTTACTTTTGTCGCTATATAGCCTTTTTTAATAATCTTGCATATATCTTTTATCTCAAGTTCCTGAATGTATCTTAGAGTTATTATTTCCTGATCCTCTGCACTTATTTTTTTTAGTCCTTTCATCACTTGTTCCAGCATAAACTCATTTTCTTGTGTACCTGTTACTTCTGATGCTATTGATTCCCATGATTCAGGATCAATTATTTTGGTTGGTTTTTTTAATCTGTAATAGTCAACTATGTAATTTCGCGCAATTACGTAAATCCAATTTTTTAATGAAGATTTTTTGGGATTAAAGAGTTCTCTCTTCTCCCAGATTTTAATGAATATATCCTGAGTTATATCCTCAGCTTGCTCTCTATTGTAGCCACACCTGATATAAACATATCTGAATAACTGTTCATTAAGCTGAATAAACACTTTTCTTAAATCTTCTTTTGTATCTAGTGTGTTTATCTTCATAATTCTATTACGAATGTTATGGTATCAAGTTACCTGCTTGATTTTGCTTAGGATGTTATCAACATCCTTTTTAATGAGGTTTTTCTGTGATTCTTTAAAAGATGAGTAATCCAATTGTTTTAATTTTTCTTCGATTTTCTTTAGTAAGCTTTTCTTGTACGGAATGATTTTCACAAGAGATTGAATACACTGTCTTGATGTAATGAATTTTTCATCATTTATGTGGTTCAGGTATTTATCGACAATTGTATCAAATGCATTTTCTTTGTCCCATTTCACGTTGGCTGCTATCATCATTAATCCAATACTTCTCTGGTACGAATTATCGCTGGCAAGCTTATCAATAAATAAATCAAAATATTTATAGCAATCATCTGAACGTTCGGATAATGATTGTAATGCAAGAAAGCTTTCATACCTTGTTTTATTGTCTTTAAGCTCTAAATTTTCAATATGTTGCTGTACTTCTGTGGAGTTCATATTTTTTCATTAAAATATCAATTACTATTGAAGATGATTAATCAAATCTAGTCTTTTAACGTTAACCTTTGGATTTCTCGTAAGCATGAAGATCATTGCATCAACTGATTCTTGTGGGTCAAACATCCATGGCTCGTTTTCCTTGTAATCAAATCCTGATTTTTTGAAAAATTTGGTATTCATGCCGCCGGGATAGTATCCCATAACACGGATATTGCTGTTATCAAACTCTTTGGCCAAAGCTTCGCTAAATGCCTGTACTCCGAATTTTGTTGCAGTGTAAATTGTGTGAAAGTATCCACTGGGTAGCTCTACTCCACCAATGCTTGAAACGTTCAGAATTTGCCCAAAGTTCGATTTTTTTAATACTGGCAGCAAAACTCTTGTGACAATAAGGCAAGCAAGCAAATTAACGTTTACAAGCTCAATTATTCTTTCTGGCGTTATATCAACCGTGTTACCTTCTGCCCATACTCCGGCATTGTTTATCAGGATGTCGAGCGTGTTTATCTTGCCGAACTTGTCGGCAATTTCCTGAGGTTTGTTAAAATCACAGATTATTGTTTCATATTTTCCTTTTGGGTTGATAGCTTTGAGCTCTTCGATTACTGCTTGTGCTTTGTCTTGATTGCGGCCATGAATTATTATGTGAAAATTGCGTTTTGCAAGGTTTATCGCAAGGAGTTTTCCGAGTCCATCAGTATAACCTGTAATCAGCACGGTTGGATTTGTTTGTGGTTGTTCAAATGGCATTTTGCGTTTATTAAAATATGATTATATTGATGATACTATTTTTGAGGGGCGTTTGAAAAGAATTAAAGGTGTTGTTGCTCTTGATTCATAGTTTGTTTTTGTCCCAAAGCTGTGTTCAGGATTCCTGCAGCAGCTAATTTTGCGTGGTCTGCAAATGGACCTTTGGATTGATGAGTCATTCGCATCATTTCTTCTTGTGCTGGCAGATCTATCAGTGTAAGTACTCCGGCCGGAATGTTTCTTTGATTTTCTCGAAATTCGCCTAGATGACCACCTTCATGGATATTTGTTTCTGTTCTTATTCTTGAATTTTTCCCTTCTTGTGAACTTGCAGCAAGATACAATCTTTTTCCTGTAAACGCTCCTTCTGCTCCCTGTATGTATTTATCTGGGACGAAATATACTTCTTCGAACCCTATTGCTTTATAATATTCTATCAATATTTTGCGTTCTTGTTCAGGAAGTGCTGCCTGTCCAAGAGAGTCTTTTCCAATTCGGAAATGATACCGAAATGTGGTGAGCTAAGTGTATTTCTTATCGAATCTTCTTTTGTAGCTTTTGATACTCT
>JAFGIK010000088.1 GCA_016929645.1 Candidatus Dojkabacteria bacterium | reverse complement strand
CTGGTAAGAGCTTTTTACTCATACTATTAATTGATTTCAATTGTATTCGTGAGCTCGCTATCGCTCGGTTCCTTCCTGCGATTCCTGCCTGATCTACTATTTTGGTTAAAATAAAATAGGATTTTGGTATGTTGTGTTACCTTATCCAACCTCGTAGCGTTATATCAGGTTCCTGTTTAGTTTATACTGTGCTTGTCAAAGCATCAGTACCAGACTTTGCAGTCCCGCTTCCTTCAGTGCTTCGGTTGCCCGGAACCACCTTGCGGCTTACTAATACTTTCGGGCGTTACCCCGGTGTATAAGAGACTTTCACTCTCTGAAAAATACACCCGTCGTTCTTTTCCTTTCTAAAGTTTATTTGTATTTTTAATCCTTTTCCAGGCCTTTAAGACGGGTGAACGCTGCTCATGCAGGGCGCACACAGCCGGTCATACGCAATTGCCGGGCAGAGGGGTTGATATTGTAGGTTCATTTTCTTACCTTGTGGGTAAACCGACTCGAAAGCATATTGAAACGGCAACTGCGCATATGTGCGAACGTTTGGCTTCTAGAATCAACCAATGAAAAGTATTTAATCCGTCTATATTAACACTCTAAATGATTTATATAATGGACTAAAGAAAGTGAGTAGTTTATATGAGCGGTCTGCAAGATCGATTGCAAACATCTTGCTTATATCCTCTTTACAAGTCAATAATTACAAATTGCCTCATTCGGAATCATTCTGATCATTATCCTGCCTCCCTCAAAATCCTTAACCTGGACCATTATAGAATACCATACGCTCTTTCAGGTTTAAATGACATCAATAACTATACTTTGCTAGTAATCAATTGAATGTTTGGAAATTTACATTTTATTTAATAACTTTAATTCAATTATAGCTACAAGGCTCTTTTCCAATGTCGTTATTAACCAAAGGCAATTCATCTTAATGATATGCGAATACCAAACATGACTGATATTAAGCCGATAGATGCATAAATTCGTTCATCAATAATCTCCTAACATGAATATCGAAACCTATATTGAGCCAATCGCACAAGCCAAGCCATTGATTTTAAACTTACTGCGCGATAAGTATAAAATCATGTCAGTTAATCTTGAAACCACGTATGAAACTTCCCTTGCTTCTACTTTTAAAAGAATTAAGGACAATTGCTTCCTACTGGTAGAATTTCCTTATGTTGACAGAGTCTACAGAGACAGTTTTTACCTATATTACTCCTCAAAACATAGTTCTTATAATAGGGATTGCATCCGGATTTCCCTATTTGAGAATGAGATAAAAATGGATGATTTCAGAGATGAGGTTCATATTAATGAATTGCAGAAGAGATTCTGGGGTTTTATTAATATAAGACCCATTGAACCCTATTTCTTGGGGCGAAGTGTAATTGCAGCCAAAGCCCTTATAAACCATGACTTTAGATATTGTAGCACAAAATTCCATACAACAGTGAACTATGTGAAATTTGAAATTGAAGGATTCCCACATGCATCTCAAGATACTGAAACAATGACTTGCGCAGAAACAACATTGTGGGCTTTAATGGAGTACTTTGGAAATAGATATCCAGAATATACACCAGTTTTACCTTCAAAGATTAACCAAGCTCTCAAACAAATAACTTATGAGAGACAGATTCCTTCTCCAGGATTATATTTAAATCAGTTATCTTTTGCTTTAAAGGAGTTTGGGTTTGGTCCAAGAATATATAGTCAAGAGGAATATAAGGATGAATTCTATAGATTGGTAAGTTGCTATGTTGAAAGCGGTATACCTCTAATTGTTGCCATAGAGAATACAACAACTGGAGGAGAAATAAGACATGCCATAATATGCATAGGACATGATAATATTTCTGATTCTCAAATCAATAAATTGAATGAATATAAACCCTTATATAAAGACCTAATAGATGGTTGTAATAGGCTTGGCGTTACGCTTTATGATTACGATGACATTGAAAAGAATTTTATTTTTATCGATGATAATTGTCCAGTTTATCAGGAGGCAAATCTGAAAAAACCTGCTTCTCATTATCCAAATTGTGCATGGCACAATTGTGTGATTTCCTATTTTATTGTACCCCTATATAAACGGATTTATTTAGAAGCCTATGAAGCGAAAAATTTCATCTTACGGCTTTTAATTCTTGGACCTCGTCCATTGAAAGGAAAATCAGAAATTTTGATAAGAGTTTACCTGGCATCGAATAGAACTTTCAAAGACAATTTGACTAAAAATGAAACCTTTAGCAATGATATAAAGTATATGATACTTGAAACGCCCATGCCAAAGTTTGTTTGGATAGCAGAAATTTCTGATAGAAATTTAATTAGGAATAATTTAGCCAATGGGATAATTATCTTGGATGCCACTGAAGCAAATACATTTTCGCCAAAGCCCTTAATTTTTGGGGCTTACGATGATAGTATTATTATTATAGACCCTGTTACTAAAAATTTAAAATATTTTGACGTATCTTTGCAAAACTTTCGTAAATTTGATAACAATCTTAAAACTAACTGAAAATGTTTAACTTAGTCAGTAAGTCCGACAAAATTCAAGCTAAGCTTCAACTCGAAGGAAAGGTTAGCTTGCTAAATCTCCCCGACGACATTGCTGCTATTAACGCTATGAACAAATCTATGGAAAATGTTCGCCGTGACTTTAAGGCAAAAGATGAAAAATCACAGCAAAAGGCGGCAGGTGTTAAGCTTACTTCTTAACTAATCCAAAGTAATTAAAGAAAAAAAGGGGGGGGGAATCCCCCTTTTTTCTTTGTATGTACTATTCCTTGTTGTTCTCTCAACAGACAAAATTGTCTATAGATTATTCAAATAAAGTCAACACCACAAAGGCGCCCATCTACTTCAAACGAACCAGCCATAAAAAATGCCTAAAATCAATAAGTGATTCAAAACCCAGGCCCAACAATCGGATATTATATGTGCATACCCTTCTATTATTGAGAAATCGCTAGTAAGATAACTATACCATTATGATGTGCGTTCTTCATTCAGGTATAAGTTAATTTAAACGTATCAGAAAGCCGATAGCCCTGAAGGGTAAAACTACTACCCCCAAAAATGTTCCCGATAAGTTCCCAATTCACAAACAATAAAGCCCATTAAATAAGAGTTATTTGTAAGGGTTATTTGGTAAGCCTGCCATGAATTGAACCCGAGACCTCATGGTTAGGAATCCCTATATAGAAATCCATGATTATTAAGTCATCAGACTCTATGACTTATTACCTGAGTTTTTCAAATCGCCGGGAAAATGTCGGGAAAACTTCACAAATAAAAATCCCTAAACCACTGTATAACTACTGATTTAGGGATTGCATCTGAGGTCTCTGGCGAATCCAAATAACCTATAAAATTTTAGTAGGTACCATATTAGGCACACATCAAAGAAAACCCCTCATTAATATCTTGATTAACAGGGATTAACTCGCTTTTACTGCGGTGCCGACGGAACTTAAAACTCAAGCAAAACAAAACATGCCATCCTCCAGAAAAGATAAGTTTCAAATCTTAGTTGACCCCATATCTGACCCCTATTAAAAAATAAACCCCGCTAACACTTTGTTTAGCAGGGCATTACTTACATGTTCAGTAGTCCGTAGGGGAATCGAACCCCTGTTACCAGGATGAAAACCTGACGTCCTAACCCCTAGACGAACGGACCAGAATCCCTT
>JAFGIK010000087.1 GCA_016929645.1 Candidatus Dojkabacteria bacterium | reverse complement strand
TAAATATTTGTTAATGATTGTTTTTGGTTCTATTCTCATGACTACAGATTAATTTAAATCTGTTGCATATGTCATGGGACATTAAGCTACACTTCCATAAGTACCCATTTTTTTGATACAATATTAACTGTCACATTTAACTTAGGGTTTTATTCGGTCTTATGAAAAATAATCAGACAGTTAAGGCATTTGATGCTATCAAAATAAAAGGCGCTCGTGTACACAATTTGAAAAATATAGACGTAGATATTCCCAAGAATAAACTTGTTGTAATCACAGGGGTATCTGGCAGCGGCAAATCATCATTAGCTTTTGATACACTTTTTGCTGAAGGACAAAGACGTTATGTCCAATCACTTTCATCATATGCAAGACAATTCCTTGAAGTAATGGATAAACCAGATGTAGACCAGATCGATGGTTTATCACCTGCAATATCAATCGATCAAAAGACAACAGGTAGAAACCCAAGATCAACAGTGGGCACAATAACTGAAATTAACGACTATTTGAGACTTTTGTTCGCACGGATAGGTACAGCTCATTGTCCAAAATGTGGAAGAACAGTAGAGGCCCAATCAATACAGCAAATAGCAGATAACATATCAGGCAAGATAGGAGATAGTATTGAATCAAAAATACAAATACTAGCCCCTGTCGTAAAAAACAGAAAAGGTACATACTCAGATCTATTTACCAATCTTTTATCCAAAGGATTTCTAAGAGTTAGAGTTGATGGAGATACTCGTCACCTTGAAGAAGATATTAAAATTAAGAAATTTCAGAAGCACAACATTGAAATTATTGTTGACAGGATTCAGTACCGTAAAAATTTTAATCAAGAAGAAAAAGAGAACTATGAAAAACGAATAATTGATGCTATCGAGACAGCGACAAATTACGCTGACGGAGAAGTCATAGCAATCATCGATAATAAAGAGCATTTGTTTTCAGAGAATAACACTTGTCCAGAGTGCGGCATATCATTCCCAAAACTCGAGCCACACTCGTTCTCATTTAACTCGCCACATGGAGCATGTCCAAGATGCACAGGACTTGGAGAAATCAAAGAGATCGATCTCAATCGAATTTACAATCCAAATCTATCAATCCTTGAGGGTGGTATATTCCCTTGGGCTAATGCAACTACATCAGACAGTTGGACAAAGGCCAAACTTGAGTCAGTTGCTGAAGTTCACGGATTTAGCCTAAAAACACGACTGGGAGAGCTTCCTCAAGAGACAATCAATCTTTTATTTTATGGAATAGGAGCAAATGATACATATACCGTAAAATATCTTAATCGAGATGGTAAACTTCACAACTATGAATCGACGTATGAAGGAGTAATCCCTAACATGAAACGAAGATATAGAGAAACAGCTTCGGAATACTCACGAATGGAAATAGAGAAGTATATGATCGATGAATTATGCCCGGACTGTAAGGGTGCCAGATTGAAACCATTTTCTCTTGCAGTTGAGATTAATGAAAAAAATATTAACGAAATTTATCTACTAGCAATATCAGATGCCGTTGAATTCTTTTCAGATCTAAGATTAACAGGGACTAAAGAAGAAATTGCAAAACCAATAGTAAAAGAAATTGTCAGTAGACTAAAATTTCTACAAAATGTAGGGCTTAGTTATCTTACACTTAATCGTAAAGCAAATACTCTTTCAGGAGGAGAGTCTCAAAGAATTAGGCTTGCATCTCAAATAGGGACAGGATTGACAGGTGTCTTGTATGTCCTTGATGAACCATCAATAGGTCTTCACCCTCGCGATATGGGAAGATTGCTAAATACACTTACCGATTTAAGATCACTTGGTAATACACTAGTTGTTGTCGAGCACGATGAAGAAACTATGAACACTGCTGATTGGATTATAGATATAGGACCAGGAGCAGGAGAAAAAGGAGGTAAAGTAATTTCCCAGGGAACCGTGGAAAATATTAAGAATGATAAAAACTCATTAACAGGTCGCTATCTTTCGGGACGAAGCAGAATTAGTAGACCCAAAACAAAGAACCATAAAGTAAAAGGATTTTTAAAGGTTTGCGGAGCAAGCCAAAATAATCTGAAAAATATTGATGTCGAATTCCCACTAGGCAAATTGATAACAGTTACAGGTGTTTCAGGAAGCGGCAAATCTACATTGATAAACGAGACTCTTTATAAAGTGTTGGTAAACGAACTTCAAAATGGCAAACAAAATCCAGGGAAGTTTACTGCTATTGAGGGAATAGAAAACATCACAAAAGTTATAAACATTGATCAGTCACCAATTGGCCGAACCCCAAGATCAAATCCAGCAACATATACAGGGGCATTCACACCAATTAGAGATTTATTCTCTAAAACACAAGAGGCTAGATCTCGAGGCTATGGACAAGGGAGATTCAGCTTTAATGTCAAAGGCGGAAGATGTGAGACATGCAGAGGAGAAGGGTTCATAAAGATTGAAATGCAGTTCTTGCCTGATATGTACATAAAATGCGAAGAGTGCCAAGGCAAAAGATATAATCGGGAGATTCTTCAGGTAGATTTCAAAGGCAAAAATATTGCAGAAATTCTTGATATGACAATAGAGGAGGCAAAAGATTTTTTCGGTGCTGTAACAACAATTACCAGAAAATTGAATACTTTAAGCGAAGTTGGTCTCGACTACATGAGACTTGGACAACCAGCCACAACACTCTCAGGAGGTGAAGCCCAAAGGATCAAATTGGCAACAGAGCTATCAAAAGTTCCCAGAGGACACACAGTTTATCTTTTGGATGAGCCGACAACAGGTCTTCATTTTGAGGATGTTAATAAGCTAATCACAGTACTCCATAGACTGGTTGACAAAGGACACACGGTTATACTTATTGAGCACAATATCGATATCATGAATGCATCAGATTGGATAATAGACCTGGGTCCAGAGGGAGGCGATAAGGGAGGCAACATCGTTGCTGTTGGGACTCCGGATCAACTAATAAAAGAAGGTAAAGGCTACACAGCCCAAGCACTACGTGGGTATACAAATAGACATTTAGAACAGTAGAATAGCAGCGCGAAGTCTAAGGATTTGGGAAAGAAAAAAAATCAGAATTATGAAAAATCTCTAATTATTCTTCTTTTTCAAAATTCAACTCGTAGCATTTCTGAGCTTCATTATCAAATCTAGTCTCATCTTCAAGAAGGGAACTAAGATCATCTATATATTCCTTGATAACAGTATTTGAAAATTCACCAAGAGATTCAACTTCTCCCAATTCCTGAATATCGCGTTTCAACTGAGAGGCAGCATCATCATGAGCATTTGCCGATGCATAATCTCCATTATTTACAGCTTCACGAAATGCAATTGTTTCTTGCCACTGTTTGTCAAATAGATCAATGTATGTAGAAAGATTGGTGAGTTTTACATCGTAAGTAGATTCCATCTCGCCAACAAGAGTCCGAAGACTTGAAATGCTTGCCATACACGTTTTAAGTTCTGAAGCAACAACAGCATCATTTGTCTGTTTTCCAGCGTTCTCTGTGCAGATGTTGAATTCCGCGAAAATCTTATCAAGTTTTGCCTGGTCAATATTTGCACTAATAATATCCTTATTTTTCTGAACGATTTCAAGACGAGTCTTATCACCTTTTTCGACAAGGTTCAGATACGTAACCACATATGAGGGCACTCGAAGATCAAGCATTTGATCATCGTAATCAACAATTTTTTTAAGATTATTTTCAATCAAAGTCAATTTATCAAGAATATCATTATAAATTGATACTTTTTGATCAAAATCAGCTGGTTGATAACCAAGATCTAATAATTGATCATTAAGTTCATCACGCTGTGAAAGATACTGTTCATTTTCATCAATCAATTTGTTCTTCTTATCAGTCAAATCCTGATATTCATCATTCTGATAATAACCAGGAAGAAAGACCTTCAGATCTTCTCGATTAACATATATTAAACCTAAAAATATAAGGAGAAGAATAATCGATGTAAAAAACCAGAATTTGCTCTGGGTAACCTTATCTGATACTTTTTTAGGTTTTGCTAGTCCGTTGCCATCCATGATTTGTATTTTGAAAATAAGAATTTTATTAAAAATATAAGACCAACCCCTGATAACACAATAAGAACAATTATACCACCAACGTATAATATTTGATTTCGTTGATACTCAGAAGTCAGAGGAGTAATATGAAGATCCTGGTCAATATCAAACTCAATAGTAACACTATCAACATAATTAGAATCATATCTCCAAGCAGTCAGATTCGCTACAATTTCATATGATCCTGGATCCTCAGGACTAACAACAATTTTAAATGTCTTTTCGCCACCGTCTTCCATACTAAACCATTGTTTCAAAGGATCTTTTGTTGTAAGGCCATGGGGAAGGTCCCAATTGATCTCAGCTTTACTTGAATCAAGTTTAGGAACAATATGTACATAAATAGGGATTGAATCATTAAACACAGATTGAGTCCCAACATAGTAATCAATCTCAAATATATCAGAAACACCGTCAGCTTCAGGATCACTGTCATCATTAGCTTCACTTTCATTATCAACTTCATATCCAGAGTCAACAGTAGGGTACTCATCATTCAAATCTCCAGGTGCCTCACTATCAGAATTCTCACTATCCCCAGCATTATCTGTAGATGAGGAACCTGTCGAATTATCGGCTTGAGCAAATACAGGCTGGAATGACATGGCTATACAAAAATATATCGCTAATAAGATAAATCCTGAAATAACTGATAAAAAAGAAGAAAATTTTGGTAATTTCATCCTAATAATCTCCTTATTGCAAATTTAAAATAATTAACTGCATAATTTATGTCCCGATCAGATACATTAATATTCTCATGAACGAGAGTATTTCGCAATTTATGAGCTTGCCAGATTTTATTATAATCGTCCCATTGAAACAAGCTTTTAGCATTCTTTAGACGCTCACCTACAGTTTCACCTTTGATCCCGGCAAAAGCTAGGGCCTTACCAAGAATAATATCAAGTCTGACAACACAATCCTTAAGAGAAGATTCATTATTGCCAGACAAATAATTAATTGCTTCGTCAAGCTCTTTATAAAGCTTCTTTTTCTCTTCTTTTTTATTTCCTCCGGAACCAACAAAGAGCACCACAAACCCAAGAAGCAAAGCAACTCCAATCGCGATATAAACACCATATTCACCCATAATTAATATATACACTATAAAAATTAACTTTTTCTGATAAAATCCGAGACTTCTTTTCTTAAAATATCTCGATTATTATTTTCAGCTTCTTTTCCTGAAGTCAATGGCTTGATCGTACGGAGATTCCGCCTAGCAAGAAGTTTATTTACATAAAAATAGATAAAATAAACAGCTACTGAAAAAATAATGAAAAAAAACACAGTAATAAGCCAAGCTACAGGTTCAGCCCATGATAGTGGAGTAAATTGAACATCTGTATCAGCAACATCTCGTTGAGTTCCATTTGGGGACTGCGCAATAACTGTGAAAGAAACAACCTTCTTGCTGTCCATATACCATTGATCAGACTTAATATTAAACTCAAGAGAAATTTCATCTCCAGGCAGTAGTATTTCTTCTGTCGAAAGGTTATTAAGAGTTATCGAATAATTATCAAAACTCGGAATTATATCAATCGAAGATAGTATTGTATTCCCATTATTTTTCAAGGTAAGAATACCTGATTCAAATACTCCAGATTCTAGGGAAGAACTTAAATTGACATCTGTTTCTAAAACCGATGAGGAATTCACAATCTGATCAGTGTAAACATAGTCTTCAGTAACCTCGTCTGCACTAAATGATGCAACTGCATCAGTATCAACAACATAAATCACACGATTGAGGCCAACAAGATTTCTTTGATTATATCCACTGAATTCTTCATACGCAGGATCAACAGAAACCCAACCATATTCTTCATCCCAATACTGAGGCCACACGTGAAACGATCCAACATTCTGGCCACTTGCATTAACCTCGAAAACATAGCCAGCCACAACCCTGGAAGGAACACCAAAGTAACGACTTATTCCAACAAAGACATCAGCAAAATCTTCAGCTGAGGCATCTTTGTAACTTTGCAATGCAATATTGGCTCCTTTTCTAAATTCTTTTCCATGCAAAGATTTAAAATCTGAGCTTAGGTTTAATCGATCAATTACATACAGATAAGCCCAATCTACAATTTCTGATTGTGAAGGTTGAGATTTTTTAAAATTATCAAATTCTCCAAGAATATCCTGATCATAAATTTCAAACCACTGGCTTGTAGTGTCAAGATAAGAATCCCTCAAAGACACAGATAGTTCTTCTTCAGAAGCTGATTTCGCCCTTGAAATAACATATCCACTCACGTGCACCCAAAACGAGTCACCAGGTGCAACGTTATAGCTAAGAATATAATTTCCATAAACATCCTTAACAGCATAATCTGGATATGGATTAATACTACTAAGCAAAAGCTGCTGATTATTAGTATCAGGAGGCAAAATTACATCTTTCTTAACATATTTTTCAGAAGTATTAATTATCTCAATCTCTTTGTCAAAAATATAGAATCGTTCTTCTCCGATTGTTAATGAAATATTACTAATATTTGAAACGTCAGTAAATGTTACATTTACTTTCCCATTTTTTATTGCAGTGTCAAACTGAGTATTACAAAAACTTACACCTCCAAAACTTTCAGGATAAGCAAGGGATATGTAATCAAAAGAAGAATCTTCTGCAGATTTAAATAAAGGCAAAGACATCTCATATGACCCAGCATAGTATTCAACATACTCATCAAGCTCATACGATGCTGTAAATTCAACTGGTTCATTTTTCCGAAGAACTATATCATCGAAAAAAATCCTTACAAGAAATACATCATTATCAACGAGTAGTGACTGCAAAGGACTTCCATTCATGCTCGCAACAAAATTATCAGGCTTTACACTTCCAATATACAGATCATAGTACGTCAAGACTGATGGAGTATCAACGTTATGCGTTAACTTAATATTGATAGTAGCCTTCATCATTCCGTCTTCATCAACTACATATGATGAGGAATAAGTTTTAGTTGTATCCCCGGCTAAAACGGAAGTTGACATATTTATTCCGAGAAATACGGAAAAAAATACAGTTAGGAACAGTCCCAAAATAACTAAAGGAAATTTGATGAAACGTTTATTAAGAAAACCGTTTTTATTTGCATATTGGTAATTTATCCCAATCAATTTTTTCAGGTTCATGTAACCATTTAAAACGCTCATATTTTCGCAAAATCTGTTTAAATATTGGCGTTTTGGCAGTTAATTTAAAATATTTATATAAGTCAAAAGGCTTTACACTTCTCATCTTGACAAGGTTTCGGTAATACGGATTCTGAACAATCTCCTGACGTGCATTTTTTCTAATAACATAACTTGCAGCACCACGGGATTCATCAAATACTGACTTAAAAGAAGCTTTCATCGAAAAAATAATCGAAATTACAGATATAGTTTGGCGTGTATTTACAAAGACAAACTTCCAGCCTGGAGGAATAATATATTTCTCACCTTTTTTCAACTTTATAACAATGGACTTAGTTGATGGAATACTATCAGGACCCGAGGTACAAGAACATTGTAATATTACTGCTGAAAATCCATGAATTACATCAACAAGCACAGGATAACCACCAGTATCAAGACCTCTTGTTTTAACATATTCAATACCAGCAAGATTAGATGGAACTACGTAAAAATCACACCTGAGATTCTTCCTTTTTAATACGTTTTTTCGATCAACACTTGTAAAATAATAGTAAAAGAACTTTGGACAAGACAAGTCCGGGTTAAGCAACTGAGGCCTGATATCATCAATCGAAACTGATCTAGAAGTTGATATATCGATACCTGATTCCTGAGCCATAAGTTTGCCTTGCTCGTATGATAACGACAATCCAGAAAACTTTTTCAAATCTATTGCCGGCATAACAAGATTATACCACAGAATATTAAAATCCTAGAAAAAGTAGGTTAGTAGTATATTTTTTAATGATTTATATACTAAAAATAATAATGATAGATCAAAATTTTTGGTATAAGGTAACTACTGAAGAATAATTCGAGATATCTGCTATTGGCTCTTCTTAGAATCAGCAGAGAACACTTTCAATATTTCAACGATAATAAAAGCTAAAACCATATAGACAATCAAAGCAAGCACAGCATCAAGATCAATAATAAAACGACCAATCGTCCAATTGACAGGAATTATTCCTTTAAACGGATCAACAAATACATTACTCGCATTGTAAACCCAATTGACTATGACATTTGCTGCATTAGATCCGACAAGCTTAAAGACAAACCTTATAACAATAAGGGTCTCAATAATAACAAGCACAGTATAAATAATTTTGGCTACAACTCTGAAAATCATAGACTAATTGTAACACTAAAACACAAGAAGATGAAATAATCAAAAAGAAACACTAGTTATGAAAAAGTTACCAGAGCATATCAAATTATAAAGAATTGCGGTATAAAGTAATCTCATTCATATATCTGGAAACACCATTTGCCCAACTATGTGCAGGATTAAGTCCACATGGAGGACAATAAGTAGGCTCCATTACAAAAACATCAATATCCGTACCATATCCAATTGCAATTTGCGCAGTAATATAACGAATAGCTTCTTCCCAGGAAGAAAAAGAACTAAAGTCACCGTTTGCAGCACCCTTCCAACCCCATGCATTATATGAGTTAGTTGGAATAATCCTGCCAAAAGCAGATTCAACTCCAGCGATAGCAGGAAGCAATCTCCAATCCAATCCAGCTTGATCAGCAGCTTCTACAAAAACAGCTGCATATGGAGCCATTGGCGAATTGTAATCTATAAGAAAAAGATGCAACGCAATAACCCGAGTATCCTCTGTCGCCATATTTCCATAGATTTCGTCACCAAAACTAGAGTTTTCCAAATTCAAAGAAGATAAAGCAACCGCATCAGAATAGTCATCACTATCAAAAATCACAGGATCAAGATCAACACCCTTTGATGCCATCGCATGATTCTCGGTATAAGTAAGAATCTTAGGCACAAAAAAATCAGCCACATACGGCTTTATTATATTAACGAAAAAAGACGCCCAAATGCTGAAAACCGCAACCTTAAGGCAGTTAGAAAAAACATCAGACCATTGGATTTTCCATGAAAATTTCATAAAAACAGTTTAGAGGAAAACAGGGGAGGATGCAACGGATCAATTCTCAAGTTCTTGCGTTAACAAGACTTTCCCTCTACCCAGAATATACTCCCTATTTGTCCGGTAATTAAAAATCCATTACAATTTTCTAAACTACTTCTTAAATTGCGCTAAAGTATTTACATTTATGTTTACTCACCTACACCTACATACAGAGTTCTCTCTGCTTGATGGATTAAGCAAAATTAAAAAGCTGTCTGAATACGCTGCAGAAACAGGCATGAAATCAATGGCCATAACCGACCATGGTGTCATGTATGGCGCGCATAAGTTTTATGAAGCCTGCAAGGAAAACGAAATCAAGCCGATTATAGGATGCGAGGTATACGTAGCCCCACGCAAAAGGTCATTAAAAGTGCCAAAACTTGATGAAAGCCCAAATCACCTGGTCTTAATTGCCGAAAACAAAACAGGTTACAAAAATTTATTAAAACTCGTGTCAATTGCCCATACAGAAGGCTTTTATTATAAACCAAGGATTGATAAGGAATTATTGGAACAATATCACGAAGGAATAATTGCACTTTCAGCCTGCCTTGCAGGCCCGATCGCACAGCCTATTATGAACGGCAAAAAAGACAAAGCACTTGAAGAAGCTCAATGGTACTCTAACTTATTTGGCAAAGATCATTTCTACATAGAGATACAGAGAAATGGCATTGCAGAACAGGAACCGGTGAACAAAGGCCTTATTGACCTTGCGAGAGAGCTTAAATTGCCACTCATTGCAACCTGTGACTCACATTACATGAAGAAAGAAAATGGCCTTGCCCAAGAGGTTTTGATGTGCATTAACACAGGTAAATTGCTTGAAGACACAGACAGGATGAGCCTTGAGGCCGGCGAATTTTATGTAAAAACGCCAGAAGAAATGGAGAAATTGTTTAGCGATATTCCAGAAGTTATTAAAAATTCAGAAGATATTGCAGAAAGATGTAATGTTGAAATTGAGCCTGAAGGCTGGGTTTTCCCAAATCCATATATACCGGAGAGCTATAAAGGCGATTATGACAAATATTTTTATGACCTCATTTTTCAGCGAGGTAAAAAAGTACTTGGAAGAGAGTTTACAGAAGAGGAGAAAACAAGAGCAGAATACGAATTTAATATCTTTAAGGATAAAGGCTTTTCTTCATACATGATCCTGGTCATGGGATTCACTGACTGGATTCGCGAGAATAACGTACCGCACACAACAAGAGGCTCTGCTGCCGGAAGTATGTGTGGATACTGTGTTGGTATAGTCACAGCTCATCCATTAAAGTTTAACCTACCTTTTGAAAGATTCTTAAACCCACTTAGGCCCAAAGCTCCTGATATTGATCTTGATGTTGCAAGCTCGCGGCGAGAAGAGCTTATTGAATATGCAATCAAAGCCTACGGTAAGGAAAATGTTGCTCATATTGCAACTTTTGGAAGAATGCAGGCAAGAGGTTCTATCCGGGACGCCGGAAGAGTTCTTGGCCTCCCACTCAGTTACGTTGATAGAATAGCAAAAATGATACCAGCATCAGGACAAGGACTGGCAAAAGTCGATATAAATAGAGCAATCAGCGAAGTTCCTGAGCTTGAGCAGTTGATTAAAGAAGATGCCGATGCAGCAAGATTAATTGATATTGCAAAAAGTATTGAGGGTGTTGCTAAAAGTCAGGGAGTGCATGCTTGTGGAATCCTGATCACCCCAAACCCAATCGTGGACTACGTCCCAGTTATTTGGGATAAAACCCTAGGATCAGAAGGCAGAATGATCACACAATATGAAATGGATTCTCTTGAAAACCTAGGCCTTATGAAAATGGACTTCCTGGGACTTACAAATCTGGATACATTGTCCGAAACTGTAAAGTTGATAAAAAGAGAACACGATGTAGATATTGATTTGCATAACCTTGACCTTGAAGACAAAGACACATTCAAGCTTGTCCGAAGCCTAGATACGCTGGGTGTATTTCAATTTGAAACCGGCCCGATGAAACAGACGACCAAGACTTTGCAGCCTGAGACTATTTTTGACATGTCAGCCGCTTTGGCTCTTGTCAGACCAGGGCCGAATCAGAATCAGCAGTCGTACGCGGATAGAAAATCGGGAAAAGAAAAGATTGTTTACCTTGATAATCGAATGGCTGAATACCTTGAGCTTACTTTTGGAGTGTTGGTATATCAGGAAGATATTATCCGGACAGTTATTCATCTTGGAGGTATGGACTGGGGGGAAGCAGACCGCGTAAGAAAAGCCACAGGTAAAAAGAAACCTGATGTTCTATTTGAAATGAAAGATGAAATTATTGAGAGATTTGTTAAAAACAAGGTTTCAGAAGAAAATGCAAATAAGATTTTTGAGCAGTTTATTCCATTTACAAATTATGCCTTTAATCAGGCACATGCCGCAGCATATTCACTAGTTTGCTACCAGTCAGCTTATTTAAAAGCTCACTATCCAGTTGAATTCATGGCAGGACTTCTTAAATCTGAAATAGAAAATTTTGATAAAGTTTCAGAAGTTATTGCTGAATGTAATCGAAAGGGAATTAAAATTCTGCCGCCAGATATCAATAAGAGCAATATGGACTTTTCTATTGAAAATAAAAAAAACATCAGATTTGGACTCGCAGGAATAAAAAGCCTTGGCAATGCTGCAGTAGAGTTAATAATTAAAGAGAGAGAAGAGAAAGGAGAATTCAAAAATCTTGATGAGTTGTTCAGCCGAATTCCACTTTCTGTTATAAATCAAAAACAATTTGTATTGCTGACTCAAGCTGGCGCTTTTGATAATTTTGGCGAGAGAAATGCAGTACTGTCGATTATTCCTAATTTATACGAAAAATACAAAAAAGATCAGCTAGCCGCAAAAGAGGGTCAATTTGATATTTTTTCAATAGGAATAGCACAAGACGAAGTTAAGGAAGTTGAACAAACACCATTGCCACAGGTACCTGCAGCAAAGGATTCTGAAAAAATAGAATGGGAAAAGACGCTTCTAGGCTTCTTCCTGACTGCTCATCCAATTGAAAAAATTCAACCCTACTTAAAAGCAACCGGTACTGGCACAATTGCTCAAGCAAAAGAAAAAGGCGTCAATCAAAATGTTCAAGTTTGTGGCCTGATTACTCGTATCAAACGAATTACAACCAAAAAGAACCAAAGCATGGCATTTTTAGAAATAGAAGATCAAACTGGATCATTAGAAGTAATAGTATTCCCGAAATCATACACAGAGATCTCAGATAAGCTTGTAGAAAATGCGCCAGTTATGTTTACAGGGAAAATAAATATTCGTGATAACGAGAAGAGTCTGATTCTTGATAATGCAGAAATTGTAGATATTGATAAGGCTACAAAAACCTCAGAAGGAATTCATCTGCGAATTCCAGCAAATGCTGACCCCAAACTTCTGCACCAGCTTAAAGTTACATTGCTAAATAATAACGGTGATACCACAGTAACTCTACATATCGCAAAAGATGGAGATATACAAATAATGCAGCTCAAAAAAGGAATTGAAATGAATGAAAATGTAAAAGAAGTTATAACTCCTTTTAGAATCGACTAAAACAATGTAAGCTTAATAAAGCAATGGATAAAAGTATTTCTGAAAAATTATCAAAAATTCCAAAAGAAACAGGCGTTTACAAATTCTTTGACAAAAAGAATGTAATTCTGTACGTCGGAAAAGCAATTAACCTCAAATCACGTGTTTCCAGCTATTTTTCATCCGATCATCTGGATAGACCGTGGATTGCACAGATGATCCCTGAGATAAAAAACATTGAAACGATCTCAACAGAAAACGAAGTAGAGTCATTAATCCTTGAATCGAATTTAATAAAAAAATATCGGCCCAAATTCAACAAGAGCATGAAGGACGACAAAAGTTATTCATGGATTTTTATTGATACGTACAGCTCGTTCCCTCGAATTATCAAGACAAGAGATTTGACCAAAAAAGGAAAATACTTCGGTCCATATCCGGACGGCCGTCCAATCAATAGGATGTTAAAGTATTTACGCAAAATTTATCCTTATGCAAACTGCAAATTGAAGTTTTATCCAAAAAGAGATCCACATAAAATTACAAGAAAAAGAGTTTGCATATACTATCATTTGGGTATGTGTCCCGGAATATGTGACAATATTGTTAGCCCTCAAGCTTATCGGAAAAACATTAATAATCTAATCAAAACATTAGAAGGAAAGAAAAAATACCATATTAAAGAATTAGAAAAGAAGATGCATGAGTATGCCGCAAACAAAAATTTTGAGAAAGCCGCAAAACTGAGAGATAAAATACAAGATCTCAAATACCTAAGCCAAAAAATTGATCTTGGGTTTGGTGACACAGAAAAAGAATTTCAAAGCATTAAAAATCTAAGATACATACAAGGAATCAAAGAAATTGCCTACAAATTGGAACTAAATATTCCTGAGCCAGAACTGAAACGTACAAGGATCGAATGTTACGACATAAGTAATATTTCGGGAAAAGTCGCTTATGGCTCTATGAGTGTATCAATTGGAGCAAACATAGACAATTCAAAATACCGTATCTTCAAAATATCAGAGGATCAACCGAATGACCCAGAAATGCTAAAAAATGTTTTACAAAGGCGATTAAAATATATTAATCAGCCAGTAACCTCAGAAATCTATGATAAATATGATCGGAAAGAAAGCCTGCTTGAAACCCCTAAAATGATCTTACTCGATGGTGGTCGTACACAACTGTCAGTTGTTCGAAAAATAATCCCAGAACACATCGGAATTTTTGCAATCTCCAAGGGTAAACGTCTTAAAAGGGCAGGGCAGAGTCAGGAAGATGAATTCTGGAAGGTTGATGATAAAGGAAATATTCGACGAATAACAATAGAAAATCCTTTCTTGTTTCAATATTTACGTGACGAAGCACATCGATTCGCAATCAAACACCACAGAAAAGGCCGCAAGTTCCTACAGAAGAAATCAATCCTCGATGAAATTGAGGGAATTGGACCCAAAAGGCGCAAAGACTTAATTAAAAAATTTAAATCAGTAGAAGGAATAAAAGTAGCTACAAAGAAAGAAATCTTAAAGATTTTAAAAAACGAAAAAGTTACAGAGAATCTAATCCGCAAGCTAAATTCGCAATAGCCCTGAAAAATTCAACCATCTAACCCAACAGATCCAATTATCTTGTCGACTCAATATTGTCAACAACAAAATTGTAAAAGCTGACCTCACTACTGAATGTCGCGATAACATAAACAACACCTGATTTCGGATGAGCCACAACACAAAGCCCACCATTATCAGAATTAGACTCGAAAAGTAATTCATAGGCCGGAAGATCATCATCAATTTTTGTTTCGTCCTCAAAATAAACAGTAAACTGCTCATCAGCTGAGCGATGACCATTAACACTATTTATCTGGCTCCACGCAAGATCCTTCAATATAGTTGAGTCTTCCCAATAATCAATAGGCTCTATGACAAGACTTCCAGAAGATGTCTCGTCATTGCTCAAAATTGCCATCTCAATATCCATAAACGCCGATCTTTCAACTTTTACAGACCAATTCGCAGGATATTTAAGAATCCATGGAAAAGATTCCGGCAAAGCACTACCAGAGTCAACAGATAAAATCATTTTTAGCTTCTGTTCCTCAGCAACAAATGACGACAAACCTGTCTTTGCATCCTGTATTGAAATTAGCTCATACCAAATATCATCATTTTTTGTGTAAATACGAAGACCAACACCCAAACGGTTAGAATCCGCAGTTGGAGAACTTCCATTGAGCACAGTAGAAGGATCATCTCCATAAGATTCCCCTGAAATATTAGATTCTTGAGTAGAATCATTCTCACCAAGAACTGTCTGATCGTCTGATCCAGGTAAATCTATATTTGAATCGTTATTTCCCTCGGCAACTACGGTTTCATTATTTGAGTCACCTTGATTCGATTCATCAGGATCATTATCAAAATATCTAATCCAATACTCACCAAATTCCATATCTTCGTTTCCCATATCTACAGACATCACATGTTCCCAATCGTTATCTTCAAGAGTCTTGTCATAAAAAGCTTTTACATCATCCCAATCAGCATCAACAGGTAAAGTATAAGCAGATTTTCCTTCAGCAAGAAAACTCTGAACCAGGTCTGAGTTGACATCACTCTCATACATAAATGAGGATCCAGGAAAAACAGGAACATTATCAACACCAATTACTTCTTCGTTCGACAACATATTTAAATAGAAATCCGTCTGCTCAGTTCCTGTTGACTGTTTAAGGTCAAGTACTGATTTAGCACTTCCATAAACAACAACACCTCCAAGCCCCAATAGAATAACAAATAAAATTACCTGACGAAGAGTTTTGGCAATTTTTTTATGTAGCCTAGAGTTTTTTGCTCTACGCTTTGGAACCGAACTTGATTTTTTTCGAAAAATCCTAGTCCAAAAGGAATTTTGTTTTTTTCTTTTTCGGGCAGCTTCACCAATTGATGCCCTTGTTTTTCGACCTTTAGGCATACAAATATTAAACCAGAAAACAGCAAAGCAAACAATATGAACAAAATAATTTACAAAGCAATACATTACTGAATCAAATTATTGTATAATGTTTTAAGTCCACTAGAAATTAAATTAAAAAAACTTTAACAATGGGATTATTTAATGCATTAAAAAACGAAGTCAAAAGAGAATTTATCGCACGACCAGACGACACCAAGGATCTGATTCTTTACAAATACCCGGAACGAAACATAAGAATGCTGACACAACTAACTGTACAGGAGGATGAGAAAGCAGTTTTCTTCAAGGAAGGTAAAGTACAGGGAGTGTTAGAACCAGGTACACATACACTTGATGGTAAATCAATTCCATTCCTGAGTATGCTTATTGACGCAGCCACAGGAGGAGACTTCTTCATCAGTGAGATTTATTTTGTATCAACAAGACAATTCACAGATCTTCCTTTTGGTGGGATGATAGATAATGTTACTGATCCAACAACAAAATTGGCAGTTGGCATAAGGCTTTTCGGTGAATATGCAGTGAAAGTAAACGAACCAGAGAAATTAATATTGAATCTAGTTGGCACAAAAAACATAAATAACAACGATGAACTGACTAATTGGTTTAAAGATCTTTTATTAAAAGTCTTTAGGGAAACAGTTACTGATTCTATTGTTAATAATAATACTCAAATCCTAGGTATAGCTTCTAAATCCTCTGAATTCGAAAAACTAGTGCTCGAGAGAGTAAAAGATGAAGTATCTCAATATGGTGTAGAAATTCCAATTCTAGGAAACGTCACAATTTCACTAAAAGAAGAAGATGAACAAACATTAAAACAAATGACACGAGACTTTGCTTACTCAGGCAACATGGCAGCAGCAGACGCAGCAGTAAAACTTGGAATGGCAGACGCTTTAAAAAATAACACTGGAGCAGGAGGCAACGCAGCAGGTGCAGCAGCAACCGGTATGGGCATCGCTATGGGTATGAACGCTGTAAACCAAAACCCAGCCCAGAGTCAGAATCAAACCCAACCAGCAGCACCAGAACAAAATCAGCCTACGACACAACAGCCAGAGAAACAAGAACCAACAGAAGAAAAACCAGAAAATAAACCAGAAGAACCAAATAAATAACAACTCAGATCAAAAGTTAAAGCAGACAAAAGTTAGCTATATCTTTTTATCTCTTAATTAAATAATAATAAACGAAATATGAATAAAAATCTTAAAAAAGGCGTTTTATTAATGTCTTTAGGGATATTAGTATTTATGACATCATTTTTATTCGTATCACAATCGTATCAGATACACGCTAGCACAGATAGTAATACAGCACAATCAACTGATATAGTACAAGCACAATCAAAGGAAAACCAAGAGGATCTTCAGGCACGCGCAGGCGGAGGTGAAGATTTCGGTGATGGTGGATTTGACTCAGGAGGAGGCTCTGGGGATTCAGGAAGTAGCTCAGGAAGTACATGGGTTGACGTTGGTAGTACTTCAGGAGGCGGAAGTGGAGCAGATTTACCAGTATGCTGCAGCGTTCCTTTATTCATTGTTATAGTCATTGTCGTAATTATTTACTTCATAATGAAATCACGAAATACAAACCCAGCGTCTTCAACATCATTCGGGCAGTCATTCAGCACAACACCAACTGCACCAGTAGGATCAGGAGGAGCAAGTGCAACAAATAAGTCAATGACGTCAGAGGAAATCGAAGCTCAACTTAAGAAGTTGAAAGAACTTGACCCAGATTTTAACGAACAGAAATTCAAAACACATGCGAAAAAGGTTTTTATGGCAGTACAAGAAGGTTGGACAAAGCAAGACCAAAAGGTTTGCAGACCATTCATGACAGAAGATGTTTATCAAAGCCATGAGATGCAGATTCAAAATATGAAAGGTGCGAAAGTCATTAACGTTCTTGAAAATATAGTCGTAGGTTCAGTTGACTTTGCAAAAATCGACCTAGACGATAAGACTCACAAAATCACAATGAAAGTACGGGCATCAATGAAAGATTATAAAGTCTCAGCAGAAGATCCTTCAAAGATAATTTCCGGAACAAAACAGCAAACACCACCATTCACAGAGTATTGGGTATTCATGAGAAAAGCAACACTTAAGACCAAAGCAAAAGATGGCATCTTTGATCGTAAATGTCCAAACTGTGGCGCTCCAATTGATGTCGATGTAGCAGGCACATGCAAATACTGTGACGCTAATGTTGTGAATGGAGATTACGACTGGGTGTTATCAGAAATAATTCAAAAAAGCGAGTGGGCAGAGTAGAGGAAATTATCAGAACTGGAAGAGAATCGTGGTATTTCTTTAGTACTTAATGTTCCACCTGCACAGTAATCATTTTTTATGGTAATATTCCCCTAGCTGAAAATAAAACTTTTCAGCAGGCACATTATTAATTTGTTTTCTGCATGTATTAAGAATTCGGGGCGTAGTTCAGTTGGCTAGAACGCACGGTTTGGGACCGTGAGGTCGTCCGTTCAAGTCGGATCGCCCCGACCATTCAAGACGTGATTTCTCGAAACATCACGCAAAGCCTCATACAGAGGACTTATTTCCATGTTCGTAAGCTCGTAATTCTTATATGTGGGTACGTTCGTAAACATACTCCCCAAAATATCCCTTCTTTGATCAAAGGTTGCAATTTCCCAGTATCGGTCTATTCTT
>JAFGIK010000086.1 GCA_016929645.1 Candidatus Dojkabacteria bacterium | reverse complement strand
TTTCTACAAATTCCCTGTTCTATTTTATGATACACTTCATTCAACCTCATTCTCCAAAAGTGGGCATTATCTACCCGATGACCTCAAAAGAAATCGATGATTTATATTAGAAAACCTATTCTGGTGAGATTATTGGTTGATTTTGATAGTAGCTTTGTATTATTTGTTGATTTTCTGCTGTAGGTGATTGTTGGTTACAAAAATTATTTCTAATAGTTATTGGGTCGGTAGATCCATCTCCGTTGGTTTCGGGAATGGTAATTTCGGTTACCGCTCCATAGTAGTATTGTAAAAGTCTAACTTGTTCTTCCCCTGTTTGCTCTATGGCAAGAACATATCCAAATTTTTCTGGAGGTAATGGTAAAGAAGATATTGTGATTCCACAACTTGGATCATAAAGATAATATTCTTTTTTGGATTTTGCCATTTCTGGGATCACAATTGAGAACAGAAATAAACGAAAATTATAATATTGATTTATGTCGTCTAGTGGATGTAATGCATTATCTAAGCATATTTGTGGAATTTCATGTTTTTTTTGCATGCGAATACCTGTTGATTTTTGTGAATAATAAGTTTTTTGTAGAAATGCTTTGTTGACGACTACATAAACTGAATGTTTTCGAATATCGGGAGTGGTGATTGATATTCTTTTCCAATCATATTCTTTCCAAAAAGCTGGAACCGAGGATCGAACTCGGGACCTCATCCTTACCATGGATGCGCTCTGCCAACTGAGCTATTCCAGCTGCTAGGCTTCTTGAAGTTTTATCTGGTGCAGGGAACAGGATTTGAACCTGTGTAGCCTTGCGGCGCTGGATTTACAGTCCAGACCATTTGACCACTCTGGCATCCCTGCACAAAATTGTTACACGAATCCTTGGAGCCGATGATGAGATTCGAACTCATGACCTACGGTTTACAAAACCGTTGCTCTAGCCAACTGAGCTACATCGGCAAATTATCAACTTGAGAAAACCCAGTAGCAACTAATTTTAACAGAGCTGTTTGTATAAGAAAAGATCATAAACACAAATGTATTGTGATTGATGTATTATACATGATCTAATTAGTATGCCAAGATATGGATTTTTACCTATTTGATAATGTTTACGAGTTTGGAATTTACTTGGATGATCAAACAAATGTCCTACAGTCCTGTTACAAAAGCTAACACGCCCTGCGCTGCAGGTGGGGAGCCTCAGTTTCATCCCACGGGACGAAAAGATTTTGGATCCCCGGTATTATGGTTGTGGGACGTTAGTCTTCTCTAACGTTGTCTGTAGGACATAATAATTTTAACAAGACTTTGTGGGGATTGAAAGTTATGCCGACTCTCCTTTGTTTAGAATTGTAATTCTGGCTTTTATTCTAGGATTGTTAGACCTTTGATCAAAATTGAATAGAGCTCTACTACTTGTAGACGTAACGGAACAACCTGTTTCTCTCTCTAGTTCGCGATTTTTGTATTGTTTTATGAAACAAGAATTCTTAAAAGAAATAGGATTGCGACGTTTAGGTAACTAGCAATTATTGTTGACAACGGAGAGAAGGGTAAAAATATCAGCATCAAAATCCAGGATCCATAATTTTCAAGTGTTTCCCAGTAATACCTAATTCCTGATGGCAGTAATGCTCGTACAATTTTGTGACCATCCAGGGGAGGTAGTGGTATTAGGTTAAATATTGTAAGAGATAAATTTACGATTATGAAAACAAGGAGAACTATGGAAATGAAATTCTGAGATGCCGTTTGTGTTGTAGAGTATATGTCTCCAAGTGGTAATACTCTGTATATCAGTGCTGCTATTATTGCAAGAATAAGGTTAGAAACGGGTCCTGCTAGTGCCGTAAGAGCCATACCTAGCACTGGTCGCTTAAAATTATATTCGTTCACGGGTACCGGTTTGCTCCAGCCAAATCTGACAAATATCATTAAAAGAAGACCTATTGGATCAATGTGCGCAAGTGGATTAAGTGTCATTCTTCCTTCTGCTCTTGCTGTATAATCTCCAAGTTTGTATGCAGTCCAGGCATGAGCAAACTCATGTACGGAAGATGAGATTAGTAGTGTCGGTATTGAAAAGATTATCCATGCTATTTGATTGATCATAATTTTTCTGATAATATCTCTTTGAATCTTTAGATTTAATACTCAAGTAATTATGTCAAAAGTTTGTGATATTTGCAAAAAATCAACAGTTTATGGCAATCGTGATACTCATCACCATGCAACAGGTTGGGCTCACAGTGCTCCAAATCGAGTTCATAAGACTCGACCCAATCTTAGAACTGCAAAGCTTCTTGTTAATGGTGTCATGAAACGAGTGAAGGTGTGCATGAAGTGCTATAAATCTCTAAGCAAAAAAGGTTCAAATTAACATTTTCCTTGTGTGTCATTATTTTAGACAGTGTTAACTGTCGTTTTTGCATTGATTTATTTGATCTGTGACGTAGTCATATATTAGTATTTCCATAAGATTTGCTTTAATGATAAAATCCCATCAATATGTTTGATTCAATATGGAATCTTGTCACACTTGATATTGGTATTGATCTTGGTACCGCAAATACACTGGTCAGTGTTCAGGGTAAGGGTATTATGATTAATGAACCGTCAGTTGTGGCAATAAACCGGAAAACAAAACAGGTTCTTGCTGTTGGTAGTGAAGCAAGACAAATGATTGGTCGTACCCCAGCAAATGTTGTTGCAATTCGTCCTCTTCGAGATGGTGTCATTACTGACTTTGATACGACTCAGGCAATGATTAGATATTTTATTGAGAAAGTTCATAGTCTTAACGCAAAAATGTTTACTATTCCTCGACCAAGAGTTGTTATTGGTGTGCCATCATCAGTAACGGAAGTTGAAAGGCAGGCTGTTGTTGATGCTTCCAAATCTGCTGGTGCACGTGAAGTTTTTGTAGTTGAAGAAGCTGTTGCTGCAGCAATTGGTGTTGGTCTTCCAATTGAAGATGCAAGCGGAAGTATGATTGTTGATATTGGAGGAGGTACTACCGATATTGCTATTCTTTCGCTTGGTGGGATTGTAGTTGATAAAACGATTCAGATTGCTGGTGATGAAATGGATCAGGATATTGTTAATTATATAAAACATAAGTATAACTTACTCATTGGAGAGCGAAGTGCTGAGGACGTAAAAATCTCCATAGGTTCTGCCTATCCTCAAAAAGAAGAAAAGGCAGTAGTACTTCAAGGACGGGATCTTCTTTCTGGTTTGCCAAAGTCGATTGAGGTTTCAGGAGTTGAGGTCCGGGAAGCTTTAATGAATTCACTGAGCTCTATTACTGAAGCAGTTAAGGATGCTGTTGAGGAAACACCTCCTGAATTATTGGCTGATTTATCAAGTTCTGGGCTTACTCTTGCTGGTGGTGGAGCTATGCTACGTGGTATTGATAAATATCTTGAGGAGAGAGTTAAACTTCCAATTATTATTGCGGATGATCCTTTGACTGCGGCAGTTAGAGGTGCGTCAAAGATGCTTGAAAATCCTGAGTTCTTAAAGAAGTGTCAGTTGAATTGGGATGACGTTATTTAGTTTTCTTGTTTTTCCTGCTCAGATATTTAGAAAATAAAAATATAAATGGATATTGATTATTTAAAAAAAACAATTAGGTCTTTTGTTGTCGGTATTCTAATTTGTGTATTCATGCTTTTACTTGACGGAATGGGTTGGATTGATCCTGTGTATTCTTCTGTAAATTTCGTGATGGAGCCTCTGGAGTATTTTGCTGGCAGATCTGTTGTATCTGTACAGGGATTCTTTAGTACTATTACTCAGATTGGAGTCTTGAGCTCTCAGAATAATGAATTGAAAATTGATAATGCAAAATTGCTTGCTCAAATAAGTAATATTAAAGAGATTGAGGTTGAAAACGAATTATTAAAAGATCAACTCGAATTAACTGATGATAAGGAATGGCAACTTGAAAAAGCTAGAGTATTGGGACTGGAAAATGAAAGTACTGTGGGTAGTATTGTAATTGATATTGGAGAAGATAAAGATGTTCATAAAAATGATGTAGTAATTATTGGTATGATTTATCTTGGTAGAGTAAGTGCTGTTTATAAAAGTACGGCAACAGTTCAGTTAATTACTGATTATAATAGTAATATTATTTGTCTTGATCAGGAGACTAGAGCAAAAGGTATTGTTCATGGCTCTCTGGATGGATTGGTTTTTGAGGATGTTTTGGAAAATGAGGAACTTAATGTTGGTGATACTGTTATTACATGGGAGGATGATATTCCTCAGGATTTGATTATAGGAAAGATCTCTAAACTTGAAGATAGTCCCACTTCATCAACGAAAAAATCCTATGTAGATATTGGTTTTGCTATTGAAGATGTTGATTATGTTTTTGTCGTAATTGATTATTGATTTTAAAATATTTATTAAGAATATATGAATAAAGTTCTTCGTATAATTTTATTATCTTTCATAATTGCTTTTGTGAATTATGGCCTTACATTTGTTGGGCCAGTTAATGTAATTCTGGCAGTATCTTTGGGATTTTTATTAATTGATGATGATTCAAGTTCTGTCATCTTTACTATTCTTTGTGGCATTTTTTTTGATTTGATGTTTCATTCAAATGTTGGCCTTATGTCAATAAGTATTTTGATTCCATTAATATTTTTTGTGTTAGTTAAGTCATTCAATATCCTTAATAGGAGTTGGCAGAAATTAATATTTTCCTACGCTATAATATATCTATCATATATCGTTCATTATCTTATAGGCAAAGTGTTATTTGAGGGTTTGTCAATGAATAAGAATCTTTTTCTTTACTATGCTCAAGTTTCAGTAGGTTCATGGATTCTTACGGGGATAGCATATCTTGTTCTTTACTTGATAAAGGAACGTATAGATAATAGACCAGTAGTTAAAGTATAAGTAGCAACTTTTTGGAAGTTATCTCTGCATCGAAAAAACTAAAAACATTTCAGCAAGATATTGTGTGGAGGGATGTAAATTCTCTTAAAGGGCAGGTTCATGGGAAACAAAATATTTCTGAATATTTTGGATGGAATACAGTTTTTCTCTATGCTGTTACAGTTATTTTTTTTGGAGTTCTCGTCTTTTCCTTAGTTAATCTTCAGATTGTCCGAGGGCGAAAATACTCTACTTTGTCCGAACTAAATCGACTTGAAGAACACATAATTCAGCCTGACAGGGGTATTATTTATGATAGAAATGGTAAAAAACTTGCTATTAATATCCCGTCCTTTAATTTGATGATTGATCCACAAAATGTTAATCCCGAAATTCTGAAAGAAGAGTTCCGAATAATTTCCGAAGTGACAGGTGTTGATCAATCTGAACTTATGGATAAGTTCGACAAGGTAGTTTCCGATGAACCTCTTACTTCTAGACTTATTCTTGTTCAAGACATTTCAAGAGATCAAGTACTTGAAATTCATTCAAATCAGAATGATCTTCCTGGTGTTTGGGTTGATTATTCTACTAAACGGGAATATCTTGGTGGGGACTCATTCTCCCATATTATTGGCTATACAGGAGAGGCTTCTGCTGAAGTTGTTGATGCTGTTGATGGTGTTGAGATGGGAGATATTGTTGGTATGGATGGTATAGAGTATTGGTATGATGAAAAACTGCGAGGAAAGAAGGGTACGAAGATTATTGAGATTGATGCTTCTCAAAAATTAATTGCAGAATATGTGAATTCGGGAACAGCTCCTATTCCTGGGGATAGTTTGTATTTGACTATCGATTATGATGCCCAAGTTAAACTTGATGAATTGTTGAAAGCTGGTGTTGCAGAATATGGTGCGACAGGTGGTGCTGCAGTGTTGCAAGATCCATATACTGGAGAAATTATTGCTTCTGTCAGTGTACCGAATTATGATAATAATCTCTTTATAGGGGGTATTTCTCAGGATGACTATGATAAATTTATTAATGATTCCGGAATTCCTTTATTTAATAGAGTGACAAACGCTCAAATGCCTCCTGGATCTATGTTTAAGACGATAGTTGGCTCTGCTGCACTCGAATATGGTACTGCCACTCCTGATACTGTTTATGTGAGTTCTGGTACGATCTATCTTGGTGGAACACTCCCTTTTCAAGAATACCAAGGTCATGCCTATGGTTCTTTGAATTTTGTTCAGGGTCTTGCGAGATCAAGTAATATTTATTTTTGTCAGACAATGCTTGCTTTAGGAATTGATAACTTTATAGATTATGCTGAGTTTTATGGTGTGGGAAGTCAGACCGGGATTGATATTCCTGGTGAACAATCAGGCATGTTACCTTCTCCAGAGAACAAAATTGAACTTGCTAAGAATAATCCGTATCTTGATCCTGTTTGGTATGAAGAAGGTGATGCATGTAACTCTGCTATTGGTCAAGGTATTACGCTTGCTACTCCTATGCAGGTGGTTGGATGGTCTGCAACAATATCCAATGGAGGAAAGGTGATTCAGCCTCATTATTCATACAAATGGGAATCAGTTACCACGGGTGTTAATTCTGAAAAGAGTTATACAATGGTAGAAGATAATGTTCTTCGTGAGGGTAAATTAAGTGATAGTACTTTGTATTATATAAAGGAGGGTATGAGAAATAGTGTTTCCGGCCCTTACAGCATTATTGTTCCTTTGGGTCAGTCAAAAGTTGAAGTTGCAGCAAAAACTGGTACTGCAGAGTTCGGTGTAAAAGATGAAACTGGATATTATACAAAAACTCATGCTTGGGTTATGGGATTTTTCCCTTATGACAATCCAAAGTATTCTTTTGTTATTTTTCTTGAAGGTGGTGGTGCTAGTAATAACGCAGCAGAAGTTGCACTGCAATATATTGATTGGTTGGCAGATAATGGCTACCTGGAAAATTAGTGTACTTGATTTCTGCTGCTGTATCGTCCTGAAATGTTTTTTTCTTTTAACGAAATTTTAATTTCCCTTTGTTATTATTTGTTCATGCTTAAATATTGGTTGTGGCTGTTCTCTTTGATGGAGTATGGCTCTAAAAGAGTTATTAATACTTACCAAAAATTCAAAAAATTAGGGATAACGGATTTTAAATCTTTTGTTGCTGATCAACTGCAATTAAAGTATGAAGAATTATCAGCAGAAAATATTATGAGAAAATGCAGTCATGCTGGAGTTGAAATAATTCCATTTTGGGATGACCGCTATCCTAAACTTCTAAAAAAAATTCCTGATTATCCTGCATTTCTTTTTGTTAAAGGTAATCCTGCAGCATTAAAAAATGAATTTTCAATATCAGTTGTTGGTACTCGTAGTATGACTAATTATGGAAGAAGTGTTGTCAAAGAAGTTCTTTATCCGATAATTAAGGGCTGTGAGTTTAATATTGTCAGTGGTCTTGCTTATGGAATAGATTCAGAAGTACACAAACTTTTTCAATATGAGAAAGTTTTATCCGCTATTCCTGTAGCAGTACTACCTGGAGGTCCTGAGGATGGGATTCCTTCATATAATAGAAGCCTATATGACACAATTATCAATAAGGGTTGTGCTGTTTGGGAGTTTCTTCCTGGTACACCTCTCTGTAAAAAGATGTTTGCAGTAAGAAATAGAATAACTGCAGGTTTATCAAAACTGACTGTTGTGATTGAAGCTCCTGAGAAAAGTGGTTCTTTGATTACAGCGGATCTTGCAATTCAATATAATCGAGATGTAGGAAGTGTTCCTGGAAGTATTTATAATCGCTCTTCTTTTGGGACTAATTTCTTGATAAAAAATGGTGCGTATGTAATTACATGTGCTAATGACATACGAGTTCTTATTGACGGTGTTGAGTTTGATTATGATTTTGTTATGAATCGTGAATCGATTAAGAATTTTATGTCAGCGTTCAAAATTCCAGATAATCCGGAAAATTATGAACTGCTAAAATCTGGACAATTTATACTAGAGGACCTGTTTAAACAAAGCAATCTAGAATCAAGCCTTATCCGTCGTTTCTTGACAAAGTTTGAGCTAGAAGGTATTTTGAGGCTTGAGAGATCAAGCAAAATTAAAATTTTAAAATAGAATATTGAAAAAACTTGTAATTGTTGAGTCTCCATCAAAAGCTAAAACTATTGAAAAGTATCTTGGAAAAGATTATAAGGTTTATGCAACCAAGGGTCATGTTATGGATCTTCCTAAAAGTGATCTTGGTGTTGATATTGAAAAAAATTACGAACCCAAATATGAAGTAATACATGGAAAGAAAAAGCTAATCAAGGAATTGAAGAAACTTTTACCACAAAATGAGCAAGATGTTTACTTGGCTCTTGACCTTGATAGGGAAGGAGAAGCAATTGCGGACCATGTAGCAAGGTCACTAAAATTGGAAAATCCAAACAGAATCATATTTAGCGAGATAACAAAGGACGCTATTTTATCGGCTATTAAAAATCCACGACTGATTGATACTAATCTTGTAAATGCTCAAAAAGCCAGAAGAGTGCTTGATCGTCTTGTTGGATACAAATTGTCTGGTCTTTTATGGAAGAAGATCTGGTATGGTTTGTCTGCAGGAAGGGTTCAGTCTGTTGCCACACGATTAATCGTAGAAAGAGAGCGTGAACGCGATTCTTTTGTACCAGAAGAATTTTGGGATATTGTTGCAATCCTAGCAAAGAGTAAATCTGAAAATCCGTTTCCAGCAAAACTTGTAAAAAAAGATGATAAGAAATATACAGTCGTGAATGAATCTGATGCTAAATCGGTAAAAGAGTTCCTAAAAAGTGCAGATTGGCATGTTTCGGAGGTTGAGAAAAAAGAAAGGAATCAGAAATCAACTCCACCTTTTGTAACATCAACTTTACAACAAGCGGCAAACAATAAGCTTGGATTTACAGCAAAGCGAACTATGCAGATTGCCCAAAACTTGTATCAAGGGGTGAATATTAAAGGAATTGGGCAAACTGGTCTTATCACCTATATGAGAACTGATTCTACAAGTATTTCTATGATTGCAATCAAATCAATCCGGAAGTTCATTAAGTCAAATTTTGGAGACAAATATTTACCAGATAAGCCAAATTTCTATAAGACAAAGAGTCGGTTGGCGCAGGAAGCTCATGAAGCAATTAGACCGACAGATATTGAGCTGACACCAGAAAAACTAAAATCTTTACTAAAAGACGATCAGTATAAACTTTATAAACTTATCTGGGATAAAACACTTGCGTGTCAAATGAGTCCTATTATTTATAACGATAATAAAATATTTATTGAAGCTCGTAAAAGTGACAAAGATTCGTTCTATACATTTAACCTGGTTGGTAAAGAGATATTATTTGATGGTTTTTCGAGAATATATCCAGTATATCTAACAAATGTTTCAGATAAAGAACAGAATGATGTCTTTGTTGATCTTGAAAAGGGTGATAAGTTGATTTGTAATGATATCACTTTAGATCAGAAATTTACAAAACCTCGAGCAAGATTTACGGAAGCTTCACTTGTTAAGGTACTGGAAAAGTACGGTATAGGTAGACCATCAACCTATGCCACGATTATTTCCACAATTCAAGCGAGGGGTTATGTTAAAAAAGATGGTCGTTTTCTTTATCCAACAGATACGGGCTGTGTTGTAAATGATTTTCTTGTCAAATATTTTTCAAGAATTGTGGATTATGATTTTACATCTGAAGTAGAGGAAGATTTGGATGATGTTGCTACCAAAGGTGATGATTGGACAATTGTTGTTGATAAGGTTTATTCTCCTCTTCAAAAAGAGATCGATGAAAAAGAGAAAAGTGTTGACAAAGAGGATGTTGTGATATTGTCTGATTCTGATGAGAAATGCCCTGAATGTGGGGGTAAAATGGTAGTTAGATTGGGGCGCAACGGGAAATTTTTGAGTTGTGCAAGTTTTCCTAAATGCAAAGGTATGTTAGGTCTTGATGATGAGGAATTTCAAGCTAAAATCGACAGTGGTTTCTACACAAAACCTGATAAATGTGAAAAATGTGGCTCTCCGATGGAACTTAAAAGCGGTAAATTTGGAAGATTCTGGGCCTGCAGTAATTATCCTGAATGTAAAACAACAATACCTTTGTTACTTGGTGAAAAATGTCCTGAGTGTGGTAAAAACCTTGTTGAAAGAAAAGGTCGCTGGGGCAAATCTTTTATTGGTTGTAGTGGATATCCGGATTGTAAATACATAAAAAAAGACAAATAATTCAACATCTTCATTTATTATTTTTTAATTTTTATTCTGTAATATTTATTATATGCAGAATAAAAGTTCTCTTTTGCCTCGCGAAAAACTTGAATTATTCGGAATTAATTCATTATCTGATTACGATCTGATAGCGATCATTATTGGTAGTGGTTGCAAAGATAATCACGTAAGGATTGTTGCACGGAAGGTTGGAAATTTTATTCAATCTCGTGCAGATAGATTTTTAAGTAAAGGGGACGACTCTTTTTCTCAGATTTTATCTTGGACTGATCTTGATAAGATTAAAGGTCTTGGCAGAGTTAAATCGATGCAGATATTTTGTGGTCTGGAGTTTGGCAGGAGGATTTATTCAAAAATTAGCCATAAAGTCAGGATCAATAGTCGGGCAGATGTTGCGTCATATCTTAAATCTCTGAAACGAAGTGTGCGAGAGCATGTCATTGTGCTTTGCCTTGATGCTCAAAATCAACTTATATGCCAGAAAACTGTTGCAATAGGGGCGCAAAACAGAGTTATTATTGAGCCTCGGGATATTTTGTTTGAGGTTTTGAAATCTGGAGCTGCAGGCTTTATCCTTGTGCATAATCATCCCTCAGGTGAGACTAAGCCCAGTGTGGCAGATATTGTCTTTACCAAGAGAGTCAAAGATGCAGCAGAGATAATTGGTGTCACAATGATAGATCACGTGATCATATAAAATCAGTTAGAAGACTTATTTGTGCTGATTTGCAAGATAATGTAATTTTTGTGCTTAATCATTGTATATTGGGAATTTTTGAGTTAGATCATTAACTTCCTTTTTTATTTCGAAAATATGCCTATTTTTGTTAATCTCTTTTTTAAGCTGAAATTTTTTGATGTCGCCGTCTGCAGTAAATTCTTTCAATGTTTTCTCTATAAGTTCGGCAATAACTTCCATTTCAGCTTCCTTCATGCCCCTTGTTGTCACAGATGGGGTGCCAAGTCTTATCCCTGATGGTCTCCATGGAGATCCCGGATCAAAAGGGATTGTATTTTTGTTAAGGATAATATCTACAGCTTCAAGTATTTCTGCGGCAACGTAACCGTTGGGTTGCTTATTTGTGATATCAATTAGTATCAAATGAGAGTCTGTGCCGCCAGTTATTACATTGAAGCCTCTTTTGACTAGTGACGCTGCGAGTGTATCGGCGTTTTTCCGAACTTGTTTTATATATGTCTCGAAATCCTTTGTTTGGGCTTCTTCTAGGGCTGTTGCTATACCTGCTATTGAATTCATCATTGGTCCGCCTTGAAGTCCTGGAAAAATTGAGCTATCAATTGCGTCTTCGTATTCTTTTCTGCAAAAAACAAGTGCTCCGATTGGACCGCGAAGGGTTTTTCGTGTTGTCATTGTTACAAAGTCTGCATATTCAAATGGACTGTCGTATTGTCCGTTTGCTACGAGTCCTGCTTCGTGGGCAATGTCGGCTAAATATTTTGCTCCAACAGATTTAGCAATTTCGGATAGTCTTTTAAAATCTATCTGTCTTGGATAAGCTGTTCCTCCTGAGATTATGAGTGCTGGTTTTTCTTCTTGTGCCTGTTTTTCTATTTGATCATAATCGAACCTGTAGTCTTTTGGTGATACCATATAAAAACTTGAGTTAAAAACCTTGGACGAGAAACTTATCTTTTTCCCGTTTGGTAGTTTCCAGCCATGACTTAGATGGCCTCCATGAAACAAACTCATTGCCAATATCTTATCTTGAGGGTTGAGTATGGCGTTGTAAACCGAAAGATTTGCTACACTTCCTGTGACTGCTTGGACATTGACCGCCCATTTGTCGGGATCTAAATTGAAGGTCTGAAGTGCAAGATTTTTGCAAAGTTCTTCAAGCATATCCATGTTTTTATTGCCCTGATAGTATCTTTTGAATGCTTGACCTTCTGCATATTTATTTATCATTACTGAACCAACTGCGTTAAGCACTCCTTTACTAACATAATTTTCAGAGGGAATTAGTTTGAGTTGCTGCTGTTGGTATTTGAGTTCATTTTCAATAATCTCTTTTACTTTCATTCTTTTTGTTCTTGTATATTTTAGTTGTTTATTCTTTCTATAAATTTTGGATACCAGAATTCTGGTATTGATTAATGATATCGGATTACTTTTGACATATCAATTGTTGTTCTGTTTGATGATATGGTTATATATTTTAAAATTTTTTATGGAATCATCTATGACTAAAAAAAATACATCTGTGCCAAAATTTCGCATCGAGCTTATTGCTGATGATGTGGTGATTCCTCAACGGGTGTTTCCTACAGATTCAGGTTTGGATGTAACTGTTTATAAGTTTGACTCGATTTATCGAAATAATGAAAAACTTGAAGAAGTAAATGGCAAACCAGTTTCAGAATTTGATGAAATTGTATTGAAGCCTCTTGATAGGGTTCTTGTGAATTCTGGGTTTAAGTGTGCTCTTGCTCCTGGGTTTGATATTCAAATCCGATCAAGAAGTAGTGCATTTAAGTATGGATTAGTGGTTGTAAATTCACCGGGTACTGTTGATGAACAGTATAGAGGCGTTGTTGGTGTGGCTTTGGTCAATGTTTCTGGAGTTGATTATGTTATAAAAAAAGGTGATAGAGTAGCTCAACTTGTGGTTTGTCCTGTAGTTTACCCTGAAGTTGAGGTTGTTGATAGGCTTGATGATACTGATCGTGGTGAACGAGGTTGGGGTTCTTCTGGAAAAGATCAGCCGTTAAAATAGATACGTAAATAGATACTCAAATAGATACGTAGATACGCAACGTATCTATTAAATGTTAATCTGTAGTTAATTTTCTTGTTCATATTACTTTTTATAACTGAAAAATGCCCCGAAATAAACTAAATATTGATGCAAAACTATTGATTGAGGAATATATGTATTCTGATGATTTCTCAAAGGTTTCAAAGAAAACAAAAAAATCTCTCGCTACTGCGGCATCTCTTGGCTCGTATCAAAAGGAAGGTGCAAACGTTATGTATAGTTTTCCAGGTCTTGTTAATAATGTTTTTGAAAAGATAAGTAAAGTGTACTTTATCAATCATTTGCTTTATCGGAAGGTTGCTGATGCCCATCTTGATGGGGATATTTATATTCATGACCTTGGTAAAGGCATGGTGGGTTATTGTGCGGGATGGAGCTTGAGATTGCTTTTGTCTGAAGGCCTAAATGGGATACCAGATAGAACTTCGAGTAAACCTCCACTACATATGCATGCTGCAGTTGATCAAATGGCCAGATTTATTCAGATTGTATGTAACGAATGGTCTGGTGCTCAAGCTTTTAGCTCTGTTGACACATATCTTGCACCGTTTGTTTATTACGATGGGCTACCGTATAGAGAAATCAAGCAGAATATACAGCGATTTGTTTATGCATTGAACACACATATTCGTCATGGTGGCAAAGTTCCTTTTTCTAATATCACTTTAGATTGGGTTGTTCCTGAAGATTTAAAGAACCAGAGAGTCATGATTGGTGGCAAACTTCAAAAAGAAAAGTATGGTTATTTTCAAAGGGAGATGGATTTGATAAACAGGGCATTTCTTGAAGTTTTTCAGGAAGGAGATGCTGATCAACAGCCGTTCTCATATCCAATTCCAACTTATAATCTGACAAAAGATTTTGATTGGGAGAGCTCAAATGCTCAGATGTTATTTGAATTAACAGCTAAATATGGTACTCCTTATTTCCAAAATTTTATTAAAAGCGATTTGAATCCCGGGGATGTTCGATCTATGTGTTGTCGTTTACAGATGGACTTAAAGGAGCTTGCAAAGAAGACTGGCGGATTATTTGGATCTGGCGAATCAACTGGTTCAATTGGTGTTGTTGATGTAAATATGGCAAGGATTGGGTTTGAGGTTAAAGGAAAGCCTGAATCGGCATTATTTTCAATTCTCAAAAAACGTATGGATTTGTGCAAAGAATGTCTTGAGCAAAAGCGTGAGTATGTTTCAAAAAATCTTGAATGCGGATTTATGCCTTACACAAGACGTTACCTTGGTACTTTTGATCGTTTTTTTTCTACGATTGGTCTTGTCGGTATGAACGAGATGATGTTGAACTATCTTGGTAAAAATTTAACTAACAAGGAAGCAATCAATTTTACAGTTAAGATCTTAAAATTTATGAAAAAGACAATACAGGATTATCAAGAGGAGACAGGAAATATATATAATCTTGAGGCAAGTCCTGCTGAGAGTGCATCATATCATTTAGCAAGATTAGATAGAGAGAAATATCCCAGTATAATAACTCAGGGTAATGGTGATCCATATTATACAAATTCAAGCCAGCTACCTGTTGATGCTACCCGGGATATTTTTGAAGCACTTGATCTTCAGGAGGAAATCCAATCGACTTATACCGGAGGTACTGTTTTCCATACATTTATCGGAGAACGTTTGAAGGACTGGAAAACATGTATGAAACTTGTCAAGAAAATAGCAGAAAATTATAGAATTCCATATTTTACAATCTCTCCAACTTTTAGTGTTTGTGAGTCGCATGGTTATATTAATGGTGAGGTATATGTGTGTCCCAAATGTAATAAGCAAACCAATGTTTATAGTCGTGTTGTTGGATATTACAGACCTGTTTCGCGCTGGAATAAGGGTAAAGTTGCTGAATTTAAGCAGAGGAGTGAATTTGAGATAAGGGATTAGTGTTGTTAGCTTATTTTTAAGAATGATATTTGTAATAAGTATAGAGTTGATTTTTAGGGATGATTGATGTTATTATCCCTTCAGGTTTAATTTATTTCTTACTTTTCGATTAGACTCCTGATTGAATATGATCGAAAAGCTTATTTAAGGAGGATACTACAATGGCAGAATCAACTGCAAAGGAGGCTGTAAAAGCCTCTAAAAAAATATCTAAATCATCAAGACCTTCAAATTTTGTTCGTAAACCAGAGGAAGTAAAATCTGTTGATCTAAGTAAGATCAAAGATGTGACTCTTCAAGAGCTTCTTGCTGCTGGTTGTCACTTTGGACATAAAAAGAGCAGATGGAATCCCGCTATGAAGGATTATGTTTTTGACGTCAGAAATAATATGCATATTATTGACCTCACTCAAACGTTAAAGCTTATGAGAGAGGCTGCTGAATTCCTTGCGAAAATTTCGACACAGGGGAACATATTATTGGTTGGTACTAAAGGTCAAGCTGCAACATTAATTAAAAATGCAGGTATTGATCATGGAGCTTTCTATATTAGTAAAAAATGGCCAGCTGGATTACTGACAAATTCGCGATCTATTCAAAAGAGTATTAATAAATTGATGTTTTTGGATGAAAATCTTGCTGCGCATTCTGGTTATGAAACAAAACGAGAGCGTGGTGTTATGGATCGTGATAGGGAAAGATATGAGAAAGTATATGAAGGGGTAACATTTATGGATAAGAAACCTGTCGCTATGTTTGTAATTGATACCAAATTTGAGAGAATCGCAATAAAAGAGGCGAGAAAGATGAATATTCCATTGGTTGCAATAGTTGACACAAATTGTGATCCAAAGGTTATTGATTATCCAATCCCCGGAAATGATGATGCAATTAAATCCTTAAGATTATTTATTGACTATCTTGCCCAGGCTTTTTCTGATTCTAAACCAAGTAGAGATTTGATTAAGAGGAGAAATGATTATATCTCAAATATTGAAGCTAAAAGGCAATTTTCTGAAAAAGAGCAAGAAAGAAAAAGGATGGAGCAGGAATTACATGTTCAGAAGCTTAAAGCAATGAAAGATGGGGTTGATGTTGCAGAATCGGATGCTACCTCTGGCAAAGTTGTTAGAATCGTACAAGCAGATACCTCTTCCAGTAAAACATCAGGTAAGGTTGAAGATTCGAAGAAATCAGTAAAGAAGGTTGTGAAAAAGATGGCTACTATGAATGAAGAAAAGGTTACAGACATTAATGAACTTAAACTTCCTAAACGAACATTGAATGCGTTAAAAGAAAGTAATATCAAGACTGTCGATGAGCTTAGATCCAAAACTAAAAGCGAGTTACTAGGATTAAAAGGAGTTGGAGAAAAAGCTATCGAAGATATTAATAAAGCATTAAAGAAGTAAATTTTATTGTTAATAACTAAATTAATAAGACAACGAAAATGGCGTTTAAAGCAAAGGATATAATGAAGCTTAGGAAAATGACTTCTGCTGGTATGGCTCTTTGTAAAGAGGCATTGACGGATAGTGATGGTGACTTTGAAAAGGCACGTAAGTATATTGATAAAAGAAGTGACGTTGTTTCAAGGCTTTATAACCTAACTGGAGCAAAGATAATTCACTGTAAAATTGCACATGAAAAAGCTGAAGGTGATTTTGAGAAAGCTGTCGAAATTATTAAGGAAAACGGTTGGGGTGGAGATCCTTCTCAAGAAAAGAAAAAAGAGGGTGGTCTTGGAATTTATATTCATGGAGAAGAGCAGAAGTTGGTTATTATTGTCGAGCTTTTTTGTGATACAGATTTTGTCGCCAAAAACGAAAAATTCAAAAATTTAGCACATGAACTTGCAATGCAGGTAGCTTCAAATGGTGCAAAATATGCTGAGCCTGATTTGGTACCAAAGGCCGTTATAGAAGAGCAGAAAAAAATGATAAAAGAATCAGATGAACTTAAGGGAAAATCAGATGACATTATAGAGAAAATTACGGAAGGTAAACTCAAGAAATTTTACGAAGAATCATGTCTTACTGAGCAGAAATACTTCAGAGACGAAGAGAAAACTATCCGAAACATCCTTGACGATGCAATTGCAAATATCGGAGAAAAAATTTCTTTAGGTCGTATTTACAGAATAAAGCTTGGAGAGTAGAATTGAAATAGTGTTTTAGGCTTTGTATCTTAATTTAAACCTTTTCAATTCTTTATGAATATTTCAGAGGCTAAGGAGAAACTTGACGAGATTGTTTCGCGGTTTAAAGGGGAGATGAATCAGTTGAGACTTGGTCGGGCGAATCCAGAGATATTAGATTCTGTTCAAGTTGAGGTGTATGAATCGACAATGCCGATTAAGCATATTGCGAATATTTCTACTCCTGATCCTAGAACTATTTTGATACAGCCTTGGGATAAGACGAATTTAAAGTCTATTGAGAAAGCTATTTTTGCTGCGGATATTGATATCACTCCTATTGTTGATGGTGAAACTATTCGAATTAGTATTCCTTCCATGACTCAGGAAATTAGAGAAAATTATGTTAAAGATGTTAAGATTAGAACAGAAGAATCCAAAGTTGCTGTACGACAGGTTCGTCATAAAATTATGGAAGAGCTTGATAATCAGTTAAAATCTGGTGGGGTATCGGAAGATGATATTGAGCGAAAGAAAGATGAATTTGAAAAACATATCTCAAGTATAATTGATAATATTGATGAGTTTTCAGACAAGAAGCAGGATGAGATCCTGAATATGTAATTTTTCCAATAATATATTTTGATGTGGTCATTTTTAGTTACAGCTCTAATTTTTGTCGTGATAATTGGTGTTGTTGTTTTGATTCATGAACTTGGTCATTTTGTTGCAGCAAAGGTAAGTGGCATAAAAGTTGAAGAATTCGCATTTGGATTCGGTCCAAAACTTTTCTCTAAGAAATATGGCGAGACTGAATATATGCTGAAATTATTTCCTATTGGAGGTTATGTGAAACTACTTGGAGAAGAGGAGGATGTTAAATCCCAAAGAAGTTATAGCGAGAAGGGACCTTGGGCTCAACTTCTTGTTTCTTTTTCTGGAGTGTTTATGAATTTTCTCCTTGCTGTTTTTCTTTTTTATATCATTCTTATATCAAAGGGATTCGTTTATTCAGATATAACTTACTATAAGGATTTGGATTTTTGGTTTGGTGATCAAAAGAAAGAGGTGATAAGTGATCTTCTTGTTGTAAATGTGATTGATGATTCTGCTGCAGATAACGCTGGACTTGAAGCTCCAGCTTCGATTTTAGAGATAAATGGAGATACGGTTAAATCTGCAGATCAGTTTACAGCAGTTCTTCAAGACAACGCAGGTAATGAGGTTGAAATAAAATTTAATGATCTTATGGATACAGAGTACACTAAAAAGTTTAAAATTGGTGACGACGGCAGGCTTGGAGTCGAATTAATAGAAGATGTTACTACCTGGAAAATAGAATACAATGGCTGGCAAAGACCATTTGCTGGTTTTCTTCACGCTGGTAATATCATTCAGTTGAATTTCTATGCAATTGGAAATCTGGCAAAGGAATCTGTAAAAGAAAAGACAATTGAGCCTGTTGCACAACAAGTAACTGGTCCTATTGGATTGTTTGCAGTGGTTGATATTTTCAAAGGGCTTGGGCTTATTAGTATGCTTGATTTAATTGCAATGCTTAATTTGACTCTTGCTATCTTTAATATTATGCCATTTCCAGCACTTGATGGTGGTCATGGTGTGATAATCTTGATTGAGGCAATAAGAGGGAAGCCAATTAATGAAAAATTTAAGAATGTTTTATTTACAGTAAGTATGCTTTTGTTGTTTGGTTTGATGATAGTAATTTCAGCTAAAGATTTTTTTCAATTCGGTGTTTGGGATTGGATAAAAAATCTATTTTCTGTAATAGTTTCCTTTATCGCTGGATTCTTCAAGTAAGAAAGAAATGTTTATATTAAAGGAATTTTTCACTACCAAATTAGAGTTACTTAATTTCAGGTAAAAATCTTTGACATTTTATAGAGATATAGTTATATTCTATAAAGAAATATTTATCTGAATCTTTTGTACAAATAATGTACGTAGAGCAAATTTTTTAAGATTCAATTAATTGCTTGTAAATTTACAAAACTGCTGAATTGGCAACTAGAATTAACAAAAAAACGATTTTTATCATCCTTGGTTCGATTCTTGGAGTTTTAGCTATTGGAGCTTCTGTTTATGTTATCTGGAGGTTGAATCAGCCCAAAGAGGTGACGCCTGAGGAGAGTCAGGCTGGTACGGAACATGATTGTTGTAGTTCGACTGAGGGAGTAACATGTTGTGCTTCAGATGAGCAAGCTGCGTGTCTTGATGGACAAGAGTGTGATGGTGATGGAGATGGTCATGATCGATGGTGTCATTGTACACCAAGAACAACTCCTGATGATGGTACTTGTACGTGCAATTGTGGTGGTCTTACATGTACAACTAGTGGCTCTGCTTGTAGCACTGATGATGCTTCTGCAAGTATTACTGGTGCCAGTTGTAGTGGTCCTAGAGCGGGTTGTGATGGCGGTGGAAATTTTTCTGAATATGTTATTGAAGGTTATTGGGTCTATACTGGCGATGGTGCTTCGCTAAGCCTTAATTCATATCCATGTTCTCTTGGCCAGATGGATTGTGCTGGGGATGCTACCGTAATGTGTTTCGATGCTCAAGGTGCTGCTGGTAGCTGTGACTCAGTTGATTGGTCAGCATGTACCTACTGTATTGACACTACTGCTACATGGGACCAGGCTACAAATACCTTGTCAATTACAACTCGAGGAGAAGATATCGATGGAGATAATGTTAGATTTAGAGTTACCGTAATGGAAGATGGCCAGGTTGTAAGTGGATATCCTCAAATCGTTGAGGCTGGCTCAAGTATGATTACTTGTGCTAGAACTGGTGAACCACTTATCCAGAACGGAAATATTGGTCGACGAAATCAGTGTACATTAAACGGTACATTTAGTCTCACTCAGCAATCTGGTCATACTTACAGTGTGAAGGTTGATGTTGCGGATGCTGACAATTATGCGGATAGTTGGAAGGAAGCTGAAACCTGTACGGCAAGTATAGAGCAGGTTGCTCCTTTCTGTGGTGATCGTATTTATAATCAGGATTATGAGCATTGTGAGCTTGGCGATCCGGGTGGTCCTCAACAGGAGTGTTTGTGGAGTGAGTGTATTCAGCCTGAGTGTGTCTGTCAGGAAGAGACACCTCCTGATTGGGAGATTGAGAAGAATGGCACGCCTGTTTGTTATGAAGAGGGTACATCAAGTGTATATGCTGATATCACTTACGAAATTAGGATAAGAAACACTGCTGAAGGGAGCACTGGAAAGATAGAATATGTAGAAGATCACTATGATGACACTATTCAACAGAATTGGATCATATCAACAAGTCCAACAATTCCTCCTGGAGAAATAACATCAGAACATATTAGATGGAATCTTGAAGGAGATGATCAAATCTTTGAGCCTTGTACAGATGATTCGTGTTGGAGATACTTTAGATATACTATTCGTGTACCAAGAGAGGCCTTTGGACTAACTTTACATAATCAGGTGTTTGCCCATGTTACTGAGCCAGAGCCTGGTGATATATATGCGGATGAGGATATTTTTGTGACTTGTAGACTACCTAATACTGGACTTTTTGACAGTACACTAGCAAGGATAGCATTGGGTGGTTTGCTTCTTGTTGTTGCCGGTTTTTCTTATAAATCTGGAATGTTCGACAATGTAATCTTGTTTGTTTCTGAAAGAGTAGGTGGCGGTATGGGTGATCTTAAGATGAGAATGTCAAAGAAAGGCAGAAGATCTTTGTGGGAAAATAAGGTTATGGATTCTGCTGAAAAAGAGTTTGGTAAAGAGTTCTCCGCTGGAAAATCAAGCAGTGATAGGCATTTATAGAGAAAGTCTTATTCTTTTAGAATATTCTTTGCTTATTTTCAAATTTATTATATAATCCTGAACGTTATGGCAGTAATAGTACATCAAAACGAAAGTATTGAATCAGCTTTAAGACGTCTTCATCGCGAAGTCGTTCGAGAAAAAGTCCTTGAGACTGTACGTGAACGACAGTATCATATTGACGCAACTTATGATGATAGGCAGAAACGACGTGAGTGGATTAAGATGAAGAAAAGAAGACGTACAGCAAGGCGAAGACAATTAAAAGAGAAATAACTTACTTATGTTTGTGCTCTTTTCAATTTGTTTAATCCGTTTGATTTCCTTATGATATGGGCTAATGTTCTTCGTATTATTTATTAATATTCCTGTTTTCTTTGCTCAATATCCGTTTTTATCCTTGATGAAAAATTCAAGGATAATTTTTTCAAAATTAATTTTATTCTTACTCTCATGTCGATTCTAGAAACAATACAAAAAGATTCAGTAAAGGCTATGCAGGAAGGTAATGATGTAGAGAGGGATATTCTGAGGCTTGTTTTATCTTCACTAAAAAATGCAAAGATCGAGAAGGGTGAACTTTCAGAGGCGGATGAAATCAAGCTTGTTTTCTCTGAAGCAAAGAGAATAAAAGAGTCTATGGATCAGTTTAAATCTGCAGGTCGAGATGATCTTGCAAAGCGGGAAGAGGAGCAACTAGCGGTAATTGAGAAGTATCTTCCCAAACAACTAGGAGAAGATGATATTGCAAAGACTATAGATGAAGTGATCAAGGAAATTGGTGCAGCAGGACCCCGAGATATTGGTCGTGTTATGGGTGCAGTGATGGGTAAGGTTCAAGGGCAAGCTGATGGTGCTGTGGTTAATAATCTTGTAAAAGAAAAATTATCTAAATAGACGAGCCATGTCTGCAAGTAAATATTTATTGCCTGATATATTTGTTTTTAAATCCCTGGACTCTGTATTAAGTAATCTTGCTTTTGATCATATATCAAAATATGTATTGAGCTTGAAGAAATCCTTTAAGTCTGTTCCATTTTTTGCAAAATCTTTTGATAAGGACGGTTACTTCGATCTTGAAGAAAATGATATTAATATTGTTATTACAGACGGATATTTGATGAAGGGTTTGAATAACAGGTTTCGAAATATAAATAATTCAACAGATGTATTATCTTTTCCAATGCATGAGAACGGTGTTCTTGGTGAGGTGTGGATTTGCCCATCAAATATAAAATATAATGCAGGATTGAATAAAGAAACTTTTGAAATAGAGTTACTTCGAGTAGTTGTTCATGGTATGCTTCATCTTTATGGATATGATCATGCATCATATTTTTCCAGACAAAAGAAGGAAAAAGAAGAGATGTTCAAAATTCAGGAAAAAGTTCTTGATAATTTATTCATTAAATAATTATGAAAATAATTCTAGGTCTTGGAAATATAGGACAAAAATATGAAAACACTAGACATAATGCAGGATTTCTTTTTGTTAATGAGCTTCGTAATTTTCTTGGTAATGATACACTTCATGATGTTAAAGATTGGAAATATGATGAGAAGTATTTATCAGAGATCTGCGAAGCTAAATCCGGTGAATCCTCCCGAATTATTCTGGCGAAACCCTCCACTTTGATGAATAGGAGTGGTCTTGCTGCACTTCGTCTTGTCAGCTATTTTAATATTGATGCTGATAAAGATTTTATTCTTGTTCATGATGATCTTGATCTTGAGCTTGGGAAATTCAAGATCCAGAGGTCTGTTGCACCCAAAAAACATAATGGTGTTAATGATGTAGAATTAAAGCTCTTGAAAAAGGAGTTTTTTAGAGTAAGATTAGGTGTTGATTCAAGACTTGGAGATAGGACGATTCCTGGTGATGCTTATGTTTTATCAAAATTTAGCGAGGAAGAATTAGCTGTTCTACATAAAGTAATTGGAGAAGCGATAAAATCTCTTCGAGAGATAGTAGAATTTTAAAGGGTCGTAAGTATAGCCATCTTTTACAATTATCCTTGTTTGATTAATCCATAAAAACTTTTTCTATATGAAAGAAAAAAAGTTCAAAACAAAATCTTGGTGGAGTTATTTTTCAAAAAAACCTGAATACAAAATTTGGGTAGAAAAACTTTATCAAAGTATTATTCTTTCATTAAATAATCAAAAATATCCTTGGGTGATAACAAAGAATACTGATCTGGTAGCTCTGATAAATGAGTCGATTAATAAACTTTATCAAAAAAGAATTATAGCGATTCAGAAAAAAAATGGAGTCAATATTGATGATATAGCGCTTCTTGATTTGAAAGATTTAGATTTGTTAAAAAAATCTGATTTCATTAATTGCGGTGATGATTTATCCCAAATCTTAAAAACTTTAGAGAGATTATCATATGTACGAGTGAAACAAGTTTGGACTGAAGGTGAGTTTTCTGTAATAGGTGATGTTATGACTATAAATCCTGTTGGCTCAAATAAATTGTATCGTTTGGAATTTGATTTTGATAAATTGAATGAAATATATCAGATCGATTCTGAAACTCGACGTCAATTATCAACCGTTAGCTCAGTTTCGCTTTTGAATACTTCGTTTCCTATTCATATTCGATCGGATATTTATGTGGGTAATAAGGATTTGGAGAATACAAAGTTTTCAGATTTTTTTAACATTTATTTAGTAGAATCAAGTAATAAAAAAATAAAAAACGATGGATCAGAAGCGTCTAGTTGCGATATTGCTTTGTATTCGGAAAAGCCTGTAATTGAAGACGAAATCAATATTCCAATTAATCTAGTGCACACTGATATTGGTGTACCAATTTGGAATGAAACAGAGCTTAGAAAATATAATGATCAAAAGGTAGAAGTAATTATTGTTTCTTCAAGAAATGATGATTTTTTTGAACACGTCAAAAAAAACTTTCCTAAAGTTAAGATTTTTCATGATAATTTTGATTCAGGATTCTTTTCCAAGGCTCTAAATACTGTTGTTTACACAGATCAGGAGATATGGGGTACTGTTAATTTGAAAACAAACAAGACAAGTAGTAAATATACTAATCTTATTTTAAATGAGATTAATCCCGGAGATTATGTCGTTCATGAAGATCACGGGGTAGGTTTGTATACTGGTCTCAAGCAATTTGATGAGTCATCAGATAAATATATTGAGCTCAAATATGCTCAGAAAGACAGGCTTTTGATTCCGCTAGATCAAGTTAACCGTATTACAAAGTATGTCGGAGTTAATAAAAATCCTCCCAAATTAACACGACTCAGTGGAGGAGAATGGTTACGTGTTAAGAATAAAGTAACAAAGGATGTTGAAAAGCTCGCAATTGAGCTACTTCGAATATACGCAGCAAGAGAACTTGTAAAAACAGAGGGACTACAATTCAACGATAATATTCTTGATGACGTTGCAAAAGATTTTGAATTTGTAGAGACAGATGATCAGCTCTCTGCTTTGGCAGATATTAAAGCTGATTTACGCTCTTCAAAACCTATGGATAGGTTGATTGTAGGGGATGTCGGTTTTGGTAAGACTGAGGTTGCTTTAAGGACGGCCTATCTCATTGCTTATCTTGGTAAACAAGTGGCAGTGCTTGCACCTACAACAATTCTTGTTGAGCAACATTATCATTTGTTTAAAACTAGACTTGAGAAATTTGGACTTAAAGTTGCTGCTCTATCAAGATTTGTCTCAAGTACTGAAAGCAATGAAATTCTTAAAGATATCAAAAACAAAAAAATCGATATTGTGATCGGAACTCATAGATTATTATCTAAAGATATCGAATTTAACGATCTCGGACTTTTAGTAATTGATGAAGAGCAGAAATTCGGTGTGAGTCAGAAAGAGAAGATTAAAAAATTTAAAATCAACACGCATGTGTTGACAATGACGGCAACTCCTATTCCAAGAACTTTAAATATGGCTCTATCTGGCGTTCGTGACATTTCTCTTATTGCCACGGCTCCAGCTGGCCGTAAACCTATTAAAAATATTGTTAAGCATTTTAATTGGGCAGATGCCGAAGCTGCTATACGAAACGAGGTGGATCGTAATGGACAGGTATATTTTCTGCATAATCGTGTGCAATCAATAAATCATGTTCGGCAGATACTTGAAAGAAAAATGCCAGATATCAAGTTTGGTGTAGGGCATGGGCAGCTTTCGGACAGTGAATTATCCAAAGTTATGCGTGACTTCAACGAAGGTCGATATGATGTGCTTTTCTGTACTACAATTATTGAAAATGGTCTGGATATGCCAAGAGTGAATACGTTGATTGTTGATAAAGCAGAAATGTTTGGACTATCTCAACTTTATCAAATACGTGGTCGAATTGGGAGGAGTCGACGACAAGCGTACGCATATTTCTTTTACAAAGGTGTTGCTGATAATAGGACAGTAAAGGATGAGAAAAAATTAAAAGTGGATGATGCTATTGGTTTTGATGATGATGATATATGGGGTGTCTCTTCAAAAGGTATTTTATGGGAGACGGCAAGATTAAGGTTGGATGCGATTAGGAGTCTTGAAGATCTCGGGTCTGGATTTAATCTTGCACAAAAAGATCTGGAGATTCGCGGATCTGGAAGTTTTCTTGGAAAACAGCAACATGGTAATGTTTCAGCTATTGGGTTTAGTCTTTATTGTAGACTTCTATCTGAAATGGTTGAGAAACTTAAGAAAAAAGAAACAACAATATTGGGTTAATCTTTTTTTTTGTCTTCTTTTCATAGATATTTTTTTATTGCTTTCGTAGTAGAGCTAGATATATAAAAGTTTTTCTATATTTTTATACTTGTTGCAATATATTTTAGATTTTGTGGTTCTATCTCAATCCTCAATATTACAGATATGTTTCAAAAAGAGCTTAGTTATTAAGTTTGAGTAATATATTTACCCGTAATTTTCATTCTATGTTTTGGTAACTTAGCGTTAATATATGCTCTCGTAATAAGAGACTCATTACGAGAGCATGATTTTATTATTAAATGGTTTATTTCGTATGAATCTTCTTGTACTGTTGATCGACTAGTTTCTTCAATGTATATTGATTCCAATATGTCTCAAGTTTTATATAGAAAATACAGATCGCAGATATTTGATGAGCTTATTGGTCAGGAACACATTTCTTCTATTTTGAAAAATGCTGTTTCTCAGGGCCAGGTTGCTCATGCATACTTGTTTCACGGGCCAAGAGGTCTTGGAAAAACAAGTACCGCAAGAATTCTTGCTAAAGCTGTCAACTGCCCCCAGCTTCAGCAAGATGGCAACCCTTGTAACAAATGCAATTCATGTATTGCTATTCAGGAAGGCCGTTTTTTAGATATGATTGAGATTGATGCTGCTTCAAATCGCGGTATAGATCAGATACGTGATTTGAAAGAAAAGATAGAGTTTTCTCCCACTGAAGGTAAGTATAAAGTTTATATAATAGATGAAGTTCATATGCTTACGAATGAGGCATTTAATGCGCTTCTCAAAACACTTGAGGAACCGCCAGCGCATGCAATTTTTATTTTGGCAACAACTGAAATTCAAAAAGTTCCTGCAACAATTCTTTCACGGTGTCAACGATTTGATTTCCAACTTGCTACGGACGAAGAGCTTATGTCCTTGATAAAAAATGTTACTAAAAGTGAAAATGTTGAGATTGAAGATGCTGCAATTGCTTTGCTTGTAAACAATGCAAAGGGTAGTTATCGTGACGTATTGTCATTACTTGATGTTGTTATCAGTGGTCAGGAGAGCAGTGATAATCCAAAACATATTTCAGAGGATGAGGTTAAAATTGTTCTAGGAATTGCAGATAGTACAATGGCTTACTTTTTTCTAGAGAAGGTAATTAACTGTGATTCCGCAGAGGCATTAAAACTTATCTCTGAGATTTCTCAAAAAGGTGTGAATTTAAATCAATTTATTAAACTTAATCTTGAAATATTGAGATCAATTTTACTTGGGGAACTAAATAATAGTGTTGATTTCAATGAATATTCTTTTGCCAAAAAACTTGATAGAAAATCAACTCTACAATTAATTAATTTATTTGTTTCTGCTGAGCGTGCAGTTAAGGATTCAATTATTCCAACGCTTCCATTGGAGATGCTTGTTGCTGATTCAATTGATGTTTTTAAAAATACTGATAATCTTGGTGTAAATAAATCCTCGGCCGGTTCTTCTTCTGGGGATGATGGTGATAGTGGTGGTCCTACTAAAGTACGAGACACAAAAAATCCTGATTCAAAGGGTTCGTATGATAATAAAGATTTGAATAAAGAAAATGTAGAAAAATCAGAAATTAGTGTTGTTGATGAATCCAGTGTCGTTATTAAATCAAGAGCAAAGGATTTAGATATTACGACAGAATTAATTAATGAGAAATGGCCACTTATTCTAAAGGAATTAAAAAAATATAACAGCCATTTATATGCTTTTTTTGGAAGAGCTAAATTGCTTGATGTTGATGGGAATATTCTACATTGTGCTGTGGGTTTTGACTTTCACAAAGATCGACTTGAGTGTCCTAAAAGCAAAGATATTCTTGCTAAGGTTTTTAATGATTTATTCGGACATGCTTTAACTGTCACTTGCGAGGTGGATTCGGCTGTCCGAAATAATGTAAAAACTGCAGATGGGATAGTTGTTGTTGATCCTGAAGGAGAAATATCAACAGGATCTGATCTCGTATCTTCAAGTATTAACGGTACAGACTCTGTGAATGTATATGATAATGTGACCGAAGTCTTTGGTGAAGATATTGTAGGTCTGTAATACTAATCAAAACTATATTTCAATATTGGACTTTATTTATAATCTAAGTAATCAAACTTCCTGTTTTACTTCGGTTTGAACTTTTGAAAGAGTACGATAAATATCTGCAGTATCTCTTGTCTTTTCATCATAAATTAACTGGATGTATTTTTTCTGTTTTTGTGTTGTATAATTGTGATGTTTGTATCTACTAATAAATATGTTTTGAGTTAATAGTTAAATTTTTTTTAATAAAAAAATGGCAAATGTATTTAATCAAATGAAAGATTTGTATAATATGCAACGAGAGGCAAAGAAAATGAAGGATAAGATGAAACTTATCAAAGTTACAGGGGAATCTCGAAAAGGTCAGGTCAGATTATATTTTAATGGTGCGCAGGAATTAGAGAATTTGACTATTGAGGAAGAACTTCTTAATCCTGAAATGAATTCTGTTTTGGTTGAGGCTTTTAAAGAAGCATATAAGGATTTTCAGAAAAAACTTCAAAAACAAATGATGAAGGATATAGATCTTGGTTCTATTAGAAATATGCTTGGGTCTTAATTTTTCTGAGTTTTTAGAATATTTTTATGGCTGTATTACCATCTTGTGTGCGAAAAGTAATTTCTGAATTCGAAAAGCTACCTGGAGTTGGTCCTAAATCTGCTGCCAGGATGGCATACTTTTTCCTTCGAGCTCCAAGCGAGCGATCAGTTGAACTTGCAAAGGCTCTTGTTCAGATGAAAAAGGATATTGTTGTCTGCAAAACATGTTTTAATGTGTCAGATAAAAATCCATGTGATATTTGTTCTGATTCCTCGAGAAACAAGCATAAAGTATGTGTTGTTGAAGAGCTTCTTGATGTAGTGGCCATTGAAGCCTCAGGTGTCTATGATGGCCTGTATTTTGTTCTTGGCGGGGTTATTTCTCCTGCTGATGGGATAGGACCTGAAAACTTAAGAATGGGTCAACTAAGAAATCGGATTATCTCATATTTTGATTCTGCTAGTGATAATTCTGATACAGAGTTGTTGGAGATAATAATTGCTACCAATCCAAGTTTAGAAGGTGAGGCTACGTCATCGTATATTATTGATATGTTATCTTCAATAAATGAAATTGATCATAGCAAAATAAAAATTTCCAGATTAGCAATGGGGCTTCCAACCGGGGCTGACCTTGAATATGCTGATCGTTTGACTATTAAGCGTGCAATAGAAGGTAGAACTAATGCCTGATTTTAAATTTACTGCCAAAGTTAATGAATTCTTCTGAACTTAAGAACAAGGTGTTTTGTCCATATTGTGGGTGTGGTTGTAGATTTGATGCTATTCTTTCCGATAATAATACGATAGAAAAAATATTACCGGACATGCAGGATACTATAAGTTCGGGAAGACCTTGTGTAAAGGGTCTGAAATCTAATGAGCCTTTATATGAAAATAGAATTCAGACACCTATGATACGAGAAAATAAAAATCAAGAATTTAAATCTTGTACCTGGGACGATGCGTTCTCATTTATTAAAGCTAATCTTGAAAACATTGGATACGGTAGTAGTAAGAAGTCTGTTCGAGATAAAGTGTATTTTCTGGCATCTGGTGAGGCAACTAATGAGGCAAACTTTTTGTTGTCAAAATTATGTCGAAGTGGGTTTGCTTCAAATAATATTGATTCATGTGCACGGCTTTGTCATGCAGCTACAGCAGTAGCTTTTGATCGAATTTTTGGCTTACAGGCAATTCCTGTCTATACTTTTGATGATATGTTGGACGGAGATTGTTTTCTCTATGTAGGAACAGATCCAATGGAAGATTATCCAGTTATGTTTAATCGTGTACTTGCGGCAAAGAACAATGGTGCAAAAATCATTTCTGTTGATATGGCGTCGAGTAGTACTTTTCAGATAGCTGATGTTAAACTGAAAATTACACCTGAAGGAATTATACCCATGTTATGCCATCTTATGATTAAACTAATCGAGAATGGAGATATAAGCAAAAATGCTGGGAAGATTGAAGGATATTCGGATTTTGTAAACTCTATCATTGAGGTTGCTAATAACAACCCATTATCTACATTTGGTTTTTCTCGCGATGATATTGAAATTTTATATTCAAATATTAATGCTGCTAAAAAGTTAGTTGTCGGTTTTGGTATGGGTTTGACTCAACATGAAAATGGAGTGCAGAATGTACAAGCAATAACAAGTCTTGGGCTATTGCTTGACGCAATTATTTTCCCTGGTCGTGGCAAGGTTAATGTGCAAGGAGCATCAGATGTTGGTGGTAGTCCTTTTTGGAATATATCTAATGAACGAATTGCTTCAGAGTCATGGAATATGGAATTTTTATCACATGATGGAAGTGTTTCTACAAAGGCCTTGTATGACTCTGATGTGAAATTCGTTTGGATTATGGAGTCTAATCCTAGTCAATCAATGCCTGATCTAAACGCTCTTAATGATTCTCTTTTCGATAAATTTGTTATTTATCAGCATCACCATCCAGGTGAGACCATGAAATATGCAAATGTTGTTCTTCCAACCTTGATGCTTAGTGAGGAATCTGGTTCGATTACCAATGCAGAGCGCAGAATTCGAGGGTTGTTGCATAGTGAAAATTCTATAGGCGACGAAGTGAGTTATAAGGCTAAGTGGTGTAATGTATCTGAGGCAAAATCTAATACTCGAATAATTCTTGACTTTGCAAAGTTTATGAATTTTGAAGAATTTAGATATGGCTCTGTGGTTGATATTATTAATGAAATGGTAAGCGTTGTCCCGGGATACGATTTGTTAACTTTTAATGAAGTGTTTTCAGGAAATGATATTTTGACAGATAAACAGCCAAAGTATATTAAGCTTCCGAAAATTAAATATGAAATTTCTCATTTCAAAGATATGAGCGAGTTTCCTTTTGTTTTTACAACAGCAAGACAGCGATTTCAATTTTGCACTGGTGAAGGCACTGGTAACAGTCAAACTATGAAGAAATTAAGCGGTGAACCTTATGCAGTGATGAATCCTATTGATGCTGATATATTAAAGATAGTGGATGGAGATGTTGTCAGAGTTGTTTCTAAGGTGGGGCAGATTGAAGTCATGTTAAAATTGGACGCTAGTGTTGAGAAACGTGTGATTGTAGCACCTTATCATTATGATAAAATACTTGTAAATAAGTTGACGCCAAGGGTTCTTGATCCTGAAAGTGGGACGCCGTGTTACAAAAATATTGCAGTGAGAGTAGAAATAATATAATTAAAAACCAACAATTTTATTAAAAATCTAACAAATGACTAATTCAGAGCTTTTAACAAATGGTCCGGCCTCAGTTTTTCATATTGATGATCCAGTACTACGTTCCGAAAGTATCTATAAACCGCAATCTTTTATATCTACTTTTACTTGTAAGGACGAATTAGGACTAGATGTTACAGGCCGAGTAGAATCTCTTTGGATTGATGGATCAAAAGCCTCAGGCGGTACAGATTTAAGATCACAAAATTTCGAATTAGTTCGCGGAGTACAGATTAAGACTCAAGAATCTGCCCCTCATGAATTCTATGACGAACAAGATCGAATCCAGGCACAACAAGTTCAGGGATTTTCTTGTGAAATCCCTGATCCTAAATCTGGCGAGACCTTAGTATTCAGAATTCAATCGGGCAAGCTTACGAGTTTGGATTTCGATGGGATACGAATTAGAAATGAAACTCGATTACAAGTCACAATTAAAGATAGTGCGGGAGAGTTCCATTCAGTCGATGACCCTCAATTAGATCAATCTAAAGCAGCATATATTAATGGTATTGTGGGGCAGTATAATAATGGTACTTCTAATTCAAGAAAATTAAGATTACCATTTGATGAAGACGGAAATCTTCAGGGATTTATTTCTCAATAGTTCTATTAGTCATGACAGCTTTTTAGTTTGTTAATCCTTTTCCCTCGGTATATAATATTCCTATTATGAAAATATATAACACACTTACTCGGTCTGTTGATGAATTTACACCTATTAATGAAAACAAAGTAAATATGTATGTGTGTGGACCTACAGTTTATGGTCCAAGTCATCTTGGTCATGCAAGTACGTATATTACGTTTGATATTATTCGTAGGGCATTTATTTATCTTGGATACGAAGTAAAGTATGTTGTAAATCTTACTGATGTACACGACGATATGATAAAGGAGGCAAATCATCAGGGTATTACAATCTTTGAATTAGCTGATACTAATATTAAACAATATATGAAGGATCTTGATGCTCTTAATATTATGCCTGCTGATGTTTATCCACGAGTTACTGATCACATTAAAGAGATTGTTGATATGGTTTCTCGCCTTGAAAAGAAAGGTTATGCTTATGAAACAGCGGATGGAGTATATTACAGAGTCTCAAAATTTGAAAATTATGGAAAGCTTTCTGGAATAAAATTTGATGAGGGTGTAACTGGTCAGCGGGTTGATACTGATAAATATGATAAAGATAGTGTTGCTGATTTTGCGTTGTGGAAAAAAGCAAAAGAAGGCGAACCTTCTTGGGAAAGCCCATGGGGGCAAGGTAGACCAGGTTGGCATATTGAGTGTTCTGTCATGTCTGAAAAATATCTTGGACAGCCATTTGATATACATGGAGGAGCTTTAGATTTGAGATTTCCACATCACGAGAATGAAATTGCCCAGTCGGAAGCAGCAAATGACAAGAAGTTTGTGAATTGGTGGATGCATGCGGGACTTCTAAATGTTAATGGAAAAAAAATGGGTAAATCAAATCACAACTTTGTTATTATTCCTGATATGCTTAAAGATTATGATCCAATGGTTATAAGGTACTGGAGGGCTACTGTTCATTATCGAAGCGAGATCAATTATGATAAATCTGTACTTGAGCCAGCTCAAAAAGCACTTCAAAGATTGAGAAACTATGTTACGAAACTTTGGATTGAGGTTAAAGGAAAGCTTGGTGAAGTAGATCCTGACATGAAGGCTCAGTTTGAAGAAAAGCTTAGCGAAGATTTTAATACTCCTCAGGCAGTTGCAATTCTTTGGGCGGTTGTAAAGTCAAAAGATATTTCCAGTAAAAATAAGCTTGCGACGATTTTGGATTTTGACAAGGTATTTGCTTTCAATCTAAAGGAATTCACACAATCTGATCACAAAATTAGTGATGATTTGACGGAAAAAATTGAACAATTGGTTCGAGAACGTGAAGAAGCTAGATCAAACAAGGATTGGGATATGGCAGATAAATTAAGAGGAGAGATTGAGAATTTGGGTGTTACCTTGGAAGATACAGCAACTGGACCTGTTTGGAATATCGTAAAGTAATGTAATGTAAGTATTTAATTAAATGTCTCAGCATACTCAGGTTATTGAGGTTAAATCCAATTTGGATGATATGCGCAAGAAACTTTTTGCAAAGTGGGATTTTCAATCAATTAACAATCCTCAAGCCAAATTTCAGCTTAAATGTGACAATGGTGTTATTGTAGCTTATTCGAGTGGTAAGATTGTTGTTCAAAGTTCTGATAATCTATGGATTGACAAGGTATGTGTGTTTTTAGCAGGTTTTGAAGATAGTGCTGTTTGCCATAAAAAGATTAGTACGGAGGCTTCATTAAGAGTTAATGAAGCAGACAAATTGCAAATTAGGAAGAATTTAAATTCAATTGATAATGGATTTGTCCCATATGCTGGTGTTGATGAATCGGGAAAAGGGGATTTCTTCGGACCGCTTGTTGTAGGAGCTGTTTTTATTGAAAAAGAAGAAATCACAAAAAAACTTATGTCACTTGGTGTACGAGATTCAAAACAATTAAGCGATAGAAAAATTCTTGAACTTGATTCTGCAATTAGATCACTTACTAAATGTGAAACACTTGTGATTAAGCCTTACGATTACAATCATTTATACTCTCACATTAAAAATGTAAATAAACTTCTTGCTTGGGGTCATGCAAATACTTTGGAGCAACTGCTTTCTAAACAAATAGTTAGGAAGAAATGCCAAAAAATTGTATTTGATAAATTTGCAAACAGTGATGATCGAATTTTGGATGCGCTAAAGGCTGATTTACGAAGTAAGGAGATAGTTCAAATGCACAGAGGTGAAGCTGACATCGCTGTTGCTGCAGCATCAATTATCGCTCGTGCGAAATTTGTCATAGAAATGAATGAACTATCTAAGAGGTACGGAGTTTCATTTCCTAAAGGAGCTACACATGTTATTGATTTTGGCAGGAAGTTTATTGAAAAGTTTGGATTAGAAGAACTTCAAAGTGTTTCAAAAGTTTCATTCTCGACTTATAGTAAAGTTATTGAATTAAGAATCCTGTAGTTTTATTTCTATTGTTGATAGCATTTGTTTTTAATAAAAAATTCCTAATATGCGAGAAAAAGTAGTTGAAGTTAAAAATTTATCAAAAATATTTAAGCAGTATAAAAAGAAACCAGGATTATTAGGTTCTCTAAAGTCATTATTCAAAAGAGAGTATATTTCTATTGACGCTGTTAAATCTGTATCTTTTGACATTGAAGAAGGTGAGTTTGTTGGATTTATTGGCCCTAATGGTGCAGGTAAGACTACGACATTGAAATGTTTGTCTGGTCTTCTTTTTCCATCTTCTGGGACGATAAATGTACTGGGTTTTACTCCTTTTGATAGAAAAACAGAATTTTTAAAACAGATTTCTTTGGTCATGGGTCAAAAGAATCAGTTATGGTGGGATTTGCCTGCGATGGATAGTTTTTTACTGAACCAGGAAATTTATGATATTAGCAAGAAAAATTTTAATCATACGCTTGATGGACTTATAGAAATGCTTGATCTTAGAGATATTTTGAATATTCAGGTTCGCAAGTTATCTCTTGGGCAACGAATGAAATGTGAATTGGTTGCAGCATTACTTCATTCACCTAAGATTCTATTTCTTGATGAGCCGACAATTGGTCTTGATTTTGCTATGCAGAAACGATTGAGAGAATTTTTGCGTGGGTATAATTCCAAATACAAGACTACAATAATTTTGACGAGTCATAATATGGATGATGTTCAGGAGCTTTGTGCTCGTGTGATAATGATAAATAAAGGGGAGCTTGCATACGATGGTTCTCTTGATGGAATTGTTAAAAAGTATGTTAGGGAAAAGTATATTTCTCTCCAATTTTTATCGAGTGTAAGTCAAACTGATTTAGAAAAATTTGGCGAAGTTATTGAATACGATGGTGTTTCTGCAACGATATCGGTTGATCGTAAAGACGTTCCTCTTGTTTCATCTTCTATCCTAAAATCACTTCCGATTGATGATGTTGATATCAAAGAGATGTCTTTGGAGGATGTAGTGATAAACATATTTGATAAACAATGATTGGAAATCTACGATTATTCTCAATTTTTTCTCGTTTTTAATATTCTTTAATCTTCAGGAGATATTATTGGTTAAAATCTTATTTTTTAACCAATATCTGAATGAATAAAAAAACTTATTATCCTAGGAATTCCGATGTTCAATATCTTAATGGGAAATACGTAAAGTTCGGTGACTCCTATCGTGGATATACCGTATGGAAAGATATATGTAGGAGTTCCAGGGCAACAAATAAAAGTGTTCTAAGCGACAACCTGGATCAACGTAATGCTAGATTTGCAAAAATCTACAAGAAATATAAAAATCGTATCCTTCTATACTTAGTTTTTCTGGCATCTCTGATTATATTCTTACCACAAAAGGTAAGAGCGGATGCATTTTATCCTAGAGGTGACACGATGAATTGTGAATTTGCTCAGACAATTTCTGTATCGTATAGAAATCTTCCGGTACCTTCCAGATCTGCAGGGTCGATGTATTATGATAGTTCACTTATTCATGGTGAATCAGATGGATTTGTAGGGTCGCATGATTTTTTTGATGTTGGTACTGTGTTATATCCGAGTGCAAGGCGTTATTTAGGTGTTGCAGATGCTGTTCAGGTTCCGCCCAATAGCAATATTGATTTTGGATATTTTTATTTTAATTATTCCAGTCATCAGATTGATGTTGGTAAATCTAACATTTTTGTATCAAGAGCCGATCCATCATCGGGTGATCTGACGCGTTTAGGTGCTGATGTTGTAAATGTCTCAGTAGCTTTTCTTTTTAATGGTTCGATGATTACAAGGGGTGGTAAAGCTCACGTTATGGAAACTATTGGCAATTTTGCTCCAAGTTCTTACTCATATCCTCCTGTTGGCCGGACTATCTATTCTTTTTCCACTATTCAACCACTAAAAATTGTCCATAGATCAGTGGTTCCAGAATTTAATGATTCTGGTGAATTGATACTTGAGTTTTCTTCTACACTTTTTAACTATAGTTCTTACACGCTTAATAATATTGAGGTAACTGATCAATTACCTGATGGTTCAATTCATACTCAGGTTGTAAGTATTGGTCCTAAAGATAGAATTTCTTTATATTATGATTTGAATATGGGTCTTGACTATCCATTGGATATGACAATTTCTCCTCTAATTGTGAAAGATCCAAATTTTCATAAAGAGAGTGTAAGTCTTGCAGCTTCAACTAATATGTCCACGAATCCTGAATCTCGAAGCATCATTTCTTTGAGGGGTGATTATGGTGCTCCTTCGACTTGGGTAGCTAATCAGACAGATTTTGTTGCTGTAGGCTCTGGAGATTTTATATCAGTTACTCTGATTCCATATGAATTAAGATCTATGGCTATTGATTTACATCTTGCCCCAGATTTGAGTGTTGAGAAGTTTGTTTCTGATAGTGATGAGACGATGGTTGAATCTACGACTAGTAACTCAGGAGAATTTATTAGATATGACATTATTGTTAAAAATAATGGTGCAAGAGCAGAAAATATTGATGTAAATGACCTGTTTTCTGATAATTATATTGAAATTACAGATGCCAACTTTTTTAATATTCAAGATCTATCACTTCAGGCTCATATTGGCAGGATTAATAATAAACAAGAGGTTCATTATGTTCTTGATGCTAAAGTCAAATCTGACCTTATTTCGGGAGAATACGTAATTCCAAATGTAGTAAATCTTTTTTGCGATAGTGACTATTGTCAGAATATTAGTGATTCTGTAAGCACCATAGTTAATGTCTATTCTGAGGAAATTCCTTCTCAGGAAGGTGATATATCAGATGGTGCTTTTAATCCTTCAACTATATGTAATCTTGGAGCGATTTGTCATTCAGGATATCTTGCCAGGACTGGTTCAAATATAAATATTATATTACTATCAAGCAGTTTCTCGCTTTATATTCTTGCACGAAGGCTGAATATTGGTCGTTATCTTTCAAGAATTTTATCTGCTGTTATAATAAGAGCATGAATATCAAAAAGATAGATCAACATATATATGAGATTGAGCTTATTATTCCTGAGTATGTTCAAACAGTGGCAAGAATTCTAAGTAAAGAGGGATTTAAATGTTATTTAGTTGGTGGGGCATTACGGGATCTTGTTATGGGAATATTGCCAGATGACTATGATCTTGCGACTGATGCTTTGCCAGATCAAATGTTGAATATTTTTCCAAAAGCTGTTTCAACTGGTGCAAAATTTGGGACAGTTACAGTTATTATTCGAGAGAAAGATGGTTATCCAACTTACCAAGTGGAGGTTACAACTTTTCGTAGTGATGAAAAATATGTTGATGGCAGATGGCCATCAACAGTTGAATTTGTAAAGAATCTTGATGAGGATCTTAAGCGACGGGATTTTACCTGGAATTCGATGGCAATGGATCTTGCATCAGCAGATCTGGATGGCAGTAAAGATCTTAAAAAAATGACTATTTATGATCCATTTGATGGGATTATTGATTTGAATAATAAGATAGTCAGATCAACTGGTGTTGCAGAACAGCGATTTAGTGAGGATGGACTTCGAGCGTTGAGAGCTTGTAGATTAGCAGCAGAGCTAGGTTTTGATATAGAGGAGAAGACCTTTAAGGCTATAACAAAAACTTTAGCTGTGTCTGCTCAGGTTTCTATGGAGCGCGTACGTGATGAGATTGTGAAATTGCTGAACAAGTCCGAGAAGCCATCTATTGGGATAGAGTTTATGCGCAAGAGTGGGTTGTTGAAGCTTTTTATTCCGGAGTTATTGGAAGGGGTGGGTTTTGATCAGCCAATATTTCACAAAGAGGATGTTTATAAACATCTTTTGAGTACTATGGATTTAGCTCCTGTTAATATTAGATTAGCTGCACTTCTACATGATATTGGTAAACCACGGAAAGCTATGGCTGATGGCCATTTTTATGGTCATGATATTGAAGGTGAGAAAATAACTCGTGAAGTGATGCAGCGTTTAAGGTTTTCAAGAGCCGAGATTGATCGAGTAGCCAGATTGGTAAAATTTCATATGTTCTATTATCCTATTGTTTCTGAAAATGCATCAGAAAAAGATATTGAGATCTATGAATCAAAAAAATGGACAGATTCTGCAGTAAGGCGTTTTATTGCCAGGGTCGGTGAGGAGAACATAGATGATCTTTTCTCGTTAAGAATTGCAGATGCATCTTCAAATCCTGATGGTATATTTCAGCCTGCAGAAATTGAGCAGTTGCAAGAGCGTATATCTGAAATTCGACAGAAAGATATGGCATTAAAAATTAATGATTTAAAAATCGATGGAAATGATCTTGCAGAACTTGGTATTGAGAAAGGTCCATTAATGGGAATTATCCTAAAGGATCTTCTTGAAAAAGTTATTGATGACCCTAGCATGAATACAAAAGATCAACTTCTTGATTTAGCTAAATCTATGAAAAAATAATGTATTGATTTTCGCCCACTGACTCAAATGTCAGGTTTTGTCATTATTAGTCAAATTTGATACATTGATGAGTAGTAGTATTAGATTGAAATATATCCGATCCCGATATACTAACTTATTAAAAATTCAAAATGGCTATTAAATCCAAGCCTTCTTCGTTCCGTTTCTCAAAGAAATCATTAGTTATTTATTCTTTAATTGCACTGGGTTTGATCTTAGCGTCCTGTTTGATTGTAGTTTTAGTCAAGATAAATATTGATTGTTCTGTGAAAGTAGATAATGTGTATGTTTCCAATGTGACATATTCCAGTGCAACAATTGTTTGGACTACGGATAGACCTGTTATTGGTACAGTTATTGTAGGTGAAAAAGAAGTTGACGGTGGTTTTATGTTGTTCAAATCAGATAATGAATTTTATGATGATAGAGACGTTGAAATGGATTCATCCGGGAATCGTGATTATAATAAAAGTGCTGCAAATAAAAGATATACTCATCATGTAACTATTACAGGATTGGAGCCAACAGCAAACTATTATTTTGCAATAAAATCTGGATCTTTTGCTAAAGTTGCATTTGAAATTGATAATTCATTTAAGACTTCTCAAATCAATGATGATGTAACTAGTCCTGACCCTGTCTATGGAAATGTAAGTGATGGCAATGGAGATTCAATTGTTGATGGTGTAGCTCTGGTAAAAAGATCAAGTATTGATACAGAAGAATCTGGTTGGGTCTCTTCTCCTTTATTTGAAGGTTCTTATACTGTAGATATATCAAATATACTTTCAGTTGATGGTAAATCCGTATATGAACCTGGGATAAACGATACTGATATAATTAATATTTTTGGTGTGGTTAATAATAGTGTTTATTCAAGCAAAATGTATGTTTCTACTGATATGGATCAGCCAGTTAGTCCAATAACTTTGGAAGATACCGAATCAGGGAAAAGCGAACTAGATAAGTTGGTTCTTGGTGCATTTGCTGGGGATTGTCCTGGAGACTCGAGGTTTACTAATGTTTCGGATTGCGTTGATTCTTGTGAGTCCGGTTGTCCTGGGTCTGATGATCCAACTACTTGTGTAAATGGATGCCCTTCGGCTTGCTCAAATTTGTGTAGTTCTTCTAGCGATACTGGAGATTCTGGTACTCCAAGTGATTCAGGTACTCCAAGTAGTGGGGGTTCTTCTGGATCAGGGGATTGTCCTGGAGACTCGAGGTTTACTAATGTTTCGGATTGTGTTGATTCTTGTAAGTCCGGTTGTCCTGGGTCTGATGATCCAACTGCTTGTGAAAATGGATGCCCTGCGGCTTGTTCAAATTTATGTAATTCTTCAGGTGGTACAGGTGAGCTTCAACCTTCTGGCTTTTGTTCTTCACTTTCAAATGGTGGCTGGAATGGAGCAGGTTTGTATTGTAATGGATCAAATCTCTGGAGATGTAATTCGAATTCCGGTGATGGGGAACTTGCTGAGGCTTGTACTAATGGTTGTATGACTGGTTCTGGCAACGATTATTGCAATACTAATAATCCTGTTTCAACTCAAGAGACAAGTGCCTGTGGACCTAATGCTTGGACGAATTATGGTTGTAATGCGGATACTCCTGTTAGTTGGCCTGAGGATTTAAAAAACAAAGTAAGTAATGGAGAAGGGTCTTGCATTATGGCAATGTGCAGTTCATCTGGTGTCACTTACAAGATTGATGGATGTGGCTGTAATAATCAGTGTGGTAACCCTACGTGGAAGCCAGAGGTAAAGAAGACGACTAATTGTCCAGAAGGGACGAGTTTCGTTTCAGGAGTTGACGCTTTAGTTATGGGCTGTACGCCTGCTCCTGCTGGTGGAGGTTTATGCTGTAAATGTCCTGATGGGACTGAGAGCTCATATAATTCGGAGATTAAAGGATCATATACTTGTGAGCAGCATCCATACGTTAATGGTTTGTATTGTTGCACTGAATCTTCAACTTATGACCCGTATAGTGATTGTCCAGAAGAGTATTATGACATTACTTACCATCCAGAAGACAAATCCGTTTGCTGGTATCTTACAGATGATAATTATTGTTGTCCAAAGGATAGATCTGGATGTCCATCCGCGACACATGATAAAATTCTTGACTATTCTAATAGAACTGATTGCTGGAACATTACAGGAACTGGATTCTTCTGTTGTCCAAAAGATCCAGTATTTGATGGTGTGACAACATGTGATTCTTCCTCTGGTATGGTTAAAGTTTTGAAATCTATTAGCATGTCATATATTGGATGTAAGGATATTGAAGATGATTCCTATTATGTCTGCTGTGTCGATCATACAGCAGGAGGTACTATTGGAGTTAAGCCTGGAGATTCCTCAATATCATCAGTGCTTGGAGAATCTACGCATGTGTCTGGTAATTTAGAAACTGATGCTTTGGCTCAAGCCGAGACTAATGATACTGATAATACTAACGAAACCTATGAACCTGGAGTTTATGAGGTAAAAGGTCTTGATATTACTACAACAGAAATTGTGATTGAAGAGACTGGTGAGCTTCGATACTTTCTTGATAATAATGAAAATGGAGTGCGGGATGATGAAGAGCCATATATCTCTGGAGAAAACATTTCTGATATAAAAGTAAAAAAGGTGACAGATTTATTACAGTATCACTTTGATGTCGGATGGAATCTTGTGCATTTCCCGCTTGTTATGGAGGGTTCCGGTACTTCTGAAATAACCAAAGCTTCCGAATTGATGAACTATATTAATCAAAATGGTGGTGATGTGACGCATATTGTTAGCTATAGTGGAGGTGTATTTAATACCTATACAACAAGAGAGTCCACAGATGGTGCAGATGTGACCTTTGGTCAAGATTTCAGTATTATTCCTGGATTTGGTTATTTCATTAGAACATATCAAAAAGCTGATGTAGATTTTCAAGGAAAATTTGTTGAGGGATCATTGGAAATTAGTCTAAATCCAGGGTGGAATCTTGTTGGGTTATATAAGGAAAATAGTGAGAAACTTGATGCTCAAGACGTTTTGTCAAATATTGATTCTGATACTGATGGTTCAAAAATTATATCCAGATGGCAAGATGGAAAGTACTATAGCTTGATTGTTGAGGATGGTAAGGTCTATGGATTTAATTTTGATGCCTATCCGACTTCAGGATATTGGATCAGAATTGATAGTGATGGAAGTACGAAGTACAAGCCATAATACTACAAATAAAGTTGTAAGTAAGGAGCAAAGCGAGGGTTTAAGGACCCTCGCTTTGCTCCCACGCTAAAACAAAACGATTAAATTTCCAAGGAAATCTGTCATTTTTCTTGTTGTTTGTGTTATCATTAATGACAATATATTTAGTTTTTTGTAAACTGCCTTAATGAAAATACAATTTTGTGGAGCCGCAAAAACTGTCACTGGGTCATGTCATTATTTAGAAAACAACAAGCATAAGATTCTAATTGATTGTGGTATGTTTCAAGGATTCAATGATAAAGAGAAGAATCTTCTTGATTTTCCTTTTAATCCTGCGGAAATAGAATACGTTATCCTCACTCACGCTCATATAGATCATTGTGGTCGGTTACCTTTGTTATTAAAACGAGGGTTTCGCGGCAAGATAATTTCAACAGCTGCTACAAGAGATTTGACAAGAATTTTGCTTGCAGATTCGGCTAAAGTTCAAAAAGAAGATTTTGAACGATGCGAAAGAAAGGGTCGACAAGATTGTACACCTAAAATGCTTTATACTGAGGAGGAAGCTGAGGATGTCATGTATCTATTCGAGACTTATCCTTATGGTACCAATGTTAGACTAGGGGAAGGTCTTGAAATCAGAATGAGGGATGCAGGTCATATTCTTGGATCGGCTATTGTTGAGATATGGATGGAAAATGATCATAACAGGGTGAGGAAAATTGTCTTTTCTGGAGATCTTGGACAACCTGGAGCTAGGATTATTAAAGATCCTGATTTTGTACGTGAAGCCGACTATGTTATTGTTGAATCAACATATGGAAACAGGTTACACAAAAGTAAAGATGAGACTCTTATGGAGTTCCTTTCAATAATTAAAGAGGCGCAAAGATCAAATGGAAACCTGATTGTTCCTACGTTTGCTGTAGAGCGAGCACAAGAGCTTCTTTACGAGCTTAATCTTTTTGTAGAAAATAAAATTGTTGAAAATCTTGAGGTATATTTTGATAGTCCTCTTGGATCTAAGGCTACCGAGATTTTTCGTCGTTATACTGAGCTTTACGATGTAGATGCTCGACGTTTATTAGAGTCTGGTGATGAGGTTTTTGATTTTTCTGGGCTGAATTTTATTGCTGATTTCCATGATTCAAAAAGACTTTCTGCAAAGAATGGTATTATGATTATTGCGGGTAGCGGTATGTGTACTGGGGGTCGTGTTCTGTATCATCTTGCAAATAATGTCGGAGATGCAAATAGCCATATTCTTTTTACTGGATATCAAGTTAAGGGGACATTGGGTAGAGCCATAGTCGATGGAGCTCCTGAAGTTAGGATTAACGGTAAACGTTATGACGTGAATATTCAAGTACATACGCTTGGTGGTTTTTCAGCTCATTCCGATCAAGCTGATCTTGAATATTGGTTGAGAGGATTCGGACATTATCCTAAGAAAGTTTTTACCGTTCATGGAGATGAGGAGGTTATTGATTTGTGGTCAGAGTACATCCGGAAGAATCTAATGCTTGAGACTTATGTACCTGAATTAAATGAGATTGTTGAATTAGATTGATGATGAAATTGGATGAAAATTTGCTTAAAAATCTTTTGAAAAATAAAAAGTTCTTCATATTTGATCTTGATGGGACACTTGTGGATTTAGAGAAATTGAACTTTGAGACTTTTCGTGAAGTTCTAAAACCTTTATCTGTTAATATAAACATCAAGGATTATATTGATCTATTTGCAGGCAGAAGAAGCGTTGATGGCTTTCGTTCCTTTCTGGAAAATAATGATATAAATGACCAAATGGTCAGTCCGGAAAAACTTAGTAATGAATTTTTAAAAATTAAGAAGTACAATTTGGATAATAATTTTGATTCAATGGTGTCCATGATTGAAGGTGCGTCCGAATTCCTAAATACACTTAAAGTAAATGGTAAGTATATTGCTCTTGGAACTTCTACCAGGAAAATTTTTACGGACATGATTTTGAAACGTTTGAATATTACTAGTCTTTTCGATCTTGTCATAACGGCAGAAGACGTAAGGTTAGGCAAACCTGACGGAGAAATTTATGTAACTATTGTCAGTAGACTTCGGGCTTCAAGAACTGATAGTATAGTATTTGAGGATTCTATGTTTGGGATCGAAGCAGCAAAAGATGCTGGTCTTTTTTGTGTCGGAATATCAAACGAAAATTGGAATGAAACGGTTGTAAATAGTGCAGATCTGGTAATAGATGATTATCGTATATGTAATGAATTACTTCGTAAATAATTTATCGATTAATTAATATGGAAGTTCCTTCTAATATAAAACAAATTATTAGTGATATTGAATCTCTGAAGATTCAAGGTGCTACTGCTGTTGCAGAAGCTTGTTTTGATGGAATTAAAATTTATTTGAAAGATTCTTTAAATCATAAGGGAAAAAACTATGATGTATTTATATCTGATGTAGAAAAAGTTGGTTTGTCGTTAGTTAATGCAAGACCAAATGAGCCATTAGCAAGAAATGGTCTCAAATATTTAATGAATACATATAAAATAAAATTCCCGGAAATAAAAGATATTGATACTGCTTGTGAAAAGCTTGCAGTAGTAATGGATGATTTCATCAAAATACTTGATAGTACTAAGGCTCAGATCGTGAAGGTTGGTGTTGAAAATTTCCATAATATTAATGGTATAGTTACCCATTGTCATTCCTCAACCGTAGAGAATATGATTAAAGGTATTGTTTCAATGAAAAAGGAAAAGGAGTGGTTTTCTATTGTTGCTACAGAAACTCGTCCTCGTTATCAAGGCAGAATTACGGCTTCGAATCTTGCAAAGGCTGGTATTGAGGTATTACTAATCGCAGATGGTGCTGTTGAGTCATTTATCTCTGGTGAATGGAAAGCAAGTGATATTATGGGTAAGTGGGGTGACTGGGATATTCCTGTGGATGCCGTGTTTATTGGATGTGATCAAATAAACTTTGATGGAAGTTTAATAAATAAAGTAGGTAGCTTTGGAATTGGTCTTGCATGTCATTTTGCTAGTAAACCATTATATGTTGTAGGCTCTCTTCTTAAGATGGAGCCTTCTAGCATATATCTTAAGCCGAAAATTGAAATGAGGGATCCTAAAGAGGTTTGGGACGAGGCACCGGAAAAAGTTCTTGTTGTTAATCCTGCTTTCGAGGTTGTTCCTCATCAATTTGTTACTGGTTTTGTAACCGAGTTTGGAATTATCAAACCTGAGGATCTCGAAGAGACTATGAACAAGTATTATGAATGGATGTGGTAATTTTTTGTAGTATTTCGGAAAGTTAAGAATTATATGTGATTAATTAATTAAATTCTAATTAAAAAACTTATGTACGGAAAACAAAGTTATCTGCATCTTGGAGAAAACATAGATGTTGATAAATATATAATTACTGAGTTTTATGTAGAATCTGACAAAAGTATCCTTGAGGTTGCTGAGGCTTTGGCAGCAGAATCATCTATTGGTACATGGACTGATTTATCCACGATGGATGCTGATATAATGACACGTTTGGGCGCGAGAATTTTTTATGCTAATGAAGAAGAGCATATTGTTAAGATTGCCTACCCCTTAGGTTTATTTGAAGCTGAAAATATACCACAGTTATTGTCTGATGTTGCTGGTAATGTGTTTGGTATGAATGAAATAATCAACTTGCGGGTTAGAGATATTATATTTCCTAAGGCTTATCTTAGGACATTTGATGGACCAGCATTTGGTATTAGTGGTATCAGAAAGTTATTAGGAATTCCTGAACGACCACTTCTTGGGACAATAATTAAACCAAAGGTTGGATTAGATGCTGATAGACATGCCTCTGTAGCATTTGATGCATGGGTTGGTGGAGTTCAGGTTGTTAAGGATGATGAAAATCTCTCCAATCAATCATTCAATCCATTTGAGGAGCGTGTAGTTAAGACTCTTGCTATGCTTCGAAAAGCTGAAGATATCACTGGTGAAAAGAAGATGTATGTACCAAATATTAGTGCACAGGCATCAGACATGCTTAAGCGAGCTGAATTTGTTAAAGCTCAGGGTGGCATTGCTGTTATGATGGATATTCTGACTGTCGGTTTTGCTGGGGTACAATATATTCGTGATCAAAATACAGGATTGGTTCTTCATGGACATCGTGCGATGCATGGAGCATTTACCCACTCAACCAAACATGGTATAGCAATGTTGCCAATAGCTAAAACTGCAAGGATTTGTGGTATAGATCAGCTACATACAGGGACAATTATTGGAAAAATGCATGGTGGAGAAGAGGAAGTCTCTGCAATTAATAATGCAATGAGATGTGAATGGGGTAATTTAAAGAAGACTATGCCAATTGCTTCTGGTGGTGTACATCCTGGATTATTGCAAAAGATGATTGAATTGATTGGCAATGATGTCATTATTAATCTCGGTGGCGGTATTCATGGTCATCCAGATGGTACAAAGAGTGGAGCGATTGCAGCATCTCAGGCTGTTGATGCCTCTATTGCCAAAATTGATTTGAACGAATATGCTAAAGATCATAAAGAACTACAACGGGCAATTGATAAGTGGGGTGTATACAAAGATGAATCGTTGTTGGTTCCTAAAAATAACTCATTAATTACCTATACGTATGGATTGACAGAGGGTCTGATGTAGTATTTGATTTTCTTGATGATTCAAGTTAATAATTTTTTAATAAAGTCTAAATGGCTTTCTATCTTAAGTCGAAAAAACTAGATGTTTCTGCTGGTGATCCACTTGTTGTTGTTCTTAATTCTAAGGATTCTGCTGAATTTGCAATTCCAAATGGACATAAAGTTTATTTATGTTGGAAAGATGTTTGTCTTTATGTAAGTGTTGATATCAGTGATAGTCTTGTAAATTCTGGTGAAATTGGAATGTTTAATGAAGTTTGGGATAAGTATAATATTCCAGCAGATGATTTGTGCAGTATTACAATACCTGAGCCACCAAAATCTGAAGCATATATAAGAAAGAAGATAAAAGGACAAAAACTTACCTACGAAGAGATTCATGAAATAATGGATGACATCTCTAACAGGAGGTTGAGTACGGTAATGATGACATATTTTGCTGCAACTTCTTTTAATCCAGGATTTGATGAAGAGGAAGTGTATTATATGACAAAATCTATGGCAGAAACTGGAGATATTATGGATTTTAGCGAAGGAAAGCCTGATCGAAAGATAATTGATAAACACTCAATTGGTGGTATTCCTTCTAAAGGTGTAACTCCGATTTTGGTGCCAATAGTTGCACTTTTCGATGATGTTGTTGTGCCGAATACTGCTTCACGTGCAATTACAACTCCTGCAGGCACCTCTGATATGTTGGAGGTTGTAATGCCGGTTGCTTTGACTAAGGAAAAAATATATGAAGTTATGAAAAAAGAGAGAGCGTGTCTTGTCTGGGGTGGTGGTTTTGATCTTGCTCCTGCAGATGACATTCTGATTAATCTTGAACGTCCGTTGAATATTGAATCAAATGATAAATTCCTAGTCAGTATAATTGCCAAAAAACTAGCTATGAAAATTACTCATTTGTTAATTGACATTCCGTATGGAGATGGAGCAAAGCTTCATAGCAGAGAGGAAGCTGAATTAGTGACGCAAAGTTTTCAAAAGTTATGTCAGAAATTCAATATCAAAGTAGATGTATTTACTCGTGAGTCTTTAGGTCCTGATGGATATGGGGTAGGGCCACTTTTAGAAATGCGTGATTTATTGAGAATTTTTGAAAGAGATCCTTTGAGACCAATGGTTCTTGAAGGAGTTGCTATTGAGATGGCTGGTAGGTTACTAGAACTTAGCGAAGTTTGTGCTCCTGGAGAAGGAGAGAAACTTGCTCGTGCCAAACTTGAAAGTGGGGAAGCCGCAGAAAAATTCTGGAGTATCGCTTTTGCTCAGGGAGCAACTAAAAAAGTAAAATCGGATGAGCTTATTCTTGCGAAGTATACCTATGATGTGAAGGCTACGAAAAACGGAGTGATTTCTCGAATTGGGAATAAACAGGTTGTGAACATTGCTCGTGCACTTGGTGCTCCGTTTATCAAGGAGGCAGGGCTATATTTTCATAAACTTCGTGGCCAAACTGTGAAAACTGGGGAAACAATTGTTACATTATATGCAACAGGCAAAGAGCGTTTGGATATTGGTACAGAGGTTTTGAAAAAGGAAGGCGAGTTTATTGAGATTGAGTAATTTATATGTCTTAGGGATCTACTTGCCTTGTTTGATACGATCATTATATTGATCGTTATCTAGTTTGTATATGACTATTATCTTGGCATTTCCAACCTTTATGCTGTAAAACTCTTCGTGAGGAATCCTTCCAAGGTCATATTCTTCGTTTTCCATAGCTCTGTACATACCTATAAAGTAATCAGCATTGTGAACATCTGTTTCGTTGATCAATCTTTGTCTGTTGTTGAAATCTATCATGTTAAAATTGTTAATCATTGGCGGATTCGTACCAATAATTCTTATCTCGTCTGAATTATCATGTTCTACAATATATTGAAGTGCCTGGTAATAAGATAATCCCCAGTAATCGAGTTCAAAATTCTTTTTCGCATTCTCCTGCATGTTATAGCTGAAAATCGGATTGAAGTAGACGTTTTCAAATGGGTGATTAATAACCATGAACGATATTGTTAATATGAACGATATTGTTAATATGAACGATATAAATAATGAAGCTTTCATTATAATAGAGGATACTTTCCTGGATTCTACTGCTAATTTTTTTTGAATATTTCTATATATTGTGGCCAATCCGATAGCTGAGATTATTGCAAAAGCAGGGTATATGAAGTACATATGTCTCCATCCATCGTATATTACAACTTTCATCGCAAGTATTAGAATTGGTGGCATGAATAACCATAAAATCACAATTAGTTTTTTTATAAATGAATTATCAGCAAAGATCTTTTTTAAATCTTTTCTAATTGAGGTTACAGTTAAGCTTATTGATCCAAAAATTACACCGATGCTATATAGTATTGGTGTAGTGGCAAATATCCACATGGGTAAATAGTGCCATGGTAGATCTGTTGACTTGTATAGATGATTCAAATACAACATATTTCCATACCAAGGATAACTTTTCATAGTGTTAAACATGTCTATTGTGTTATTTATTGGATGTCCCCAGAGTAACGGTGTTACTGTATACATACATAACATCCATACAATTGTATATGTTAATCCATTAATAAATATTTTTATTTTGTTCTGATCTTTTCTTAAAAATTGGATTATGATGAAAATATATGTGAATCCTATTAATAATGCTCCCTGAATTCTGATGCTCATTACTATTCCAGAAAGGATCCCTACAATTATCAGGTTTAGTCGTTGCTTTTGAGGGGTCGAATCAATTGCATAAAATAAGCTAGCAATACCAAAAACGAGAAATATCATGAATCCTATATCTTTTGAATTATAGAAAGCCTCCGCAAATATTCGCGGACTTAGGATATATATAAACATTGATAATAGGGATGTATTTTTCTTTTGTGTTATTTTGAATGTTATTTGATAAATAAAGTATGCACTGGCACAAAATAATGCAAATAAGAGTAAATGTCTGACGTATAAGATCATTCGTATATCTTCTGCACCAAGAAATCTGTAAATGACATGGAATACCATTTCTAAAAATGGCCCATGATATCTTCCTTTAAAGTTAAGCAATGTCATATCGCCAAAAAGGGCATATTTCAGATTTAGTGCACCTCTATTAATACAATATCCTTCATCCCAGGGCATTCCATAGTCCCTGAAAATCAATAGGCCGATTATTAATACTAACAATGAAATTGAAAGAGGTAATAGATATGGTTTATCAGTGAAATGTTTTTGTGTTAAGTTCTGAAGTTTTTTTAAAATTTTGAGAAATTTATCCATTGATAGATTTTTTGAAATTTCTGTATAGTACCATTTTGGAAATTATCTGTAAACCAACATTTGTTGATTGTATATCACTTCGTTTGCTGTATGCGTTATTTTGTTTGTGTTGTATCTCAATTATGTTTTCTTTTTTATCAAATTATCAAAGTCCTTTTTTTTAGCATATTTTCTAGAAATCAATCTTGAAATAATTCTTAAACATAAGATTAATATAATTCCGCCAATGCAGCTTGGTGCTACTATCGCAAAGCTTCTTCCAAGTGGACTGACTTGTATGATTTTTGTTGTCTCATTGGTACTTGAGTTTTCAATTTCGTTTTTTAATTCATTCAAGTCCATGAGATCATTGGGATTTGAGATTTCTTCAACTGCATAAAATTCAATCTGGATTGGTTTGATACTAACATTTTTAGTAGAAGATAAAACTTCAATAGGAGCTGGGATGTTTGGATGTTCCGCTGCAACATACCATAGGACATGGTCAATGTCTTTGCCAAAAAATTCGCGTCCGGTTTCACCCCAAGTGGGGTCAATTGTTAGCCAGCCATAGTCTGGGATCCATACCTGAACCCATTGGTGCTCTTCTTGATTGTCTGCAGCAAGTTTAGGGTCAAAGCCGTAACCGTAGGCTGCGCGCGCAGGGATACCCTGCGCGCGACTTATTGCTATAAGTAAATCTGAATATTCCATGCATACTGAATTGCCTCCGTTAAGAGTAGCGACAGCTCCTTGTCTCGTGTTTGCGTCACCAAATTTAAAATCATCATAGTCGATGGATTCAATTATAAATTTATAGTCAGCTTTTAAGATTTCCATAATATTTGATTTGTCACCTTTTAGTTCCTGAGCTTTATCTTGTATTTGAGAGTTATCTACTTCCCAGTACTCAGATGGCTGTAAATATTTATCTACATCTGAAAATGTATTAATTTCACTTATATCTACATTCGAAGGTACATCTTTGGGGTAATCTTCGCTATTTTTATTCAAATTTATCGTTATATAACCTTCAATAACAATCTGTGAAGATTTATTAGCGTCGACAAGGAATTTAGCAATGAGGTTTCCCTCATTATCTGTAAAAATTTCATTAGGGTAGGGGTCTAGTTTTGAAAAGTAAACTTTCTGGTTTGTTTCTTCATATTCTCTGGGAAGTACAACTTGATATTCATTTTTTGATAGAAAATTAATATTTTCTGGGGTCAAGTTGTCTGTCTTTGTTGTAGGTTGTACTATTTTGAAGAAATAGAGTTGCTCATTTCCCATTTGATACCATACGGATTTTCCTTTTAGGATATCTGTCGAATATTCATATACCTTGAACCCTGAATCATTGTAAATCTTTGTTGGTTCTGGTGCAGAGTGTATAACGAGATCTTCGTTTTGGGGTATCTTTAAAATTGTATTATATGAAACTTCTGTTGATAAACCGTTTTCTGGATTTATGGTGATATCTTCTTGATCCTCTTTGAAGCCTGGAATATAAATATTTGTAATCTTTCCAATATTTTCAATTAACTCGTTTGAATCGTATTCGAGAGTGAAACTTACAGATTTGTCTGCCGTAACGTCAGTTGGATATCTTGCCGTCACAATTAGCTCATCTCCTTGTTGCTCTACCTTATGGCTAAGTTCACCGTAGGTTGGGCTTGAAACTGAGATTGAGTTCTTTTTTATATCAAGTTCCTCTTGAGAAACACCCTCTTTGAAGTTTTGTATAACAAAGGATTCGGTAGAATCTTGTTTAATATAGTATGCGTTAGAAAAACTTTGAATATTTCGTGTTTCTTCTATATGAATTAGTTCTTGTTCTGGTTCATATGTGTATGTTCTGTTTATTGTTATAAGAAAATCTGATGCATAAGCCTTTGTCCTGAATAAAGGGATAATTAATAAAGCCAGTAATACAAAGGTTAGTAACTGTAGCGGTAACTTTTTAGCTTTGATTTCCAATCGCATGTACATATATTAGCAGATAAGTGTATATTTATGTGAGGAAACGGCCTATATTACGAGGATTTTCGCTAAAAAATGACAATTTTTAACAAGTCAGGATACATCAATAGTATACTTTCTTACGTAAACGTTAATTTTATAGTAAAATTAGGCAATTTGTATTAACTGTTAATATGAATTAAGCAAATTTTATACATTAATATCTATACATATTATATATGTCAGTAACAAGATCTCACAATTTATCTATTGGGATTGTAGGATTGCCAAATTCGGGGAAATCGACGATTTTTAATGCATTGACCAAAAGTGCAGTTCCTGCAGAGAATTATCCATTTTGTACGATTGACAAAAATGTTGGGGTTGTGAAGATTCCTGACAAAAGACTCGAAAAGCTTGCTGCATTTTATAACTCGGCAGAGAAAATTCCTTCTGCAATGACCTTTGTAGATATTGCAGGACTCGTTAAAGGTGCATCAAAAGGGGAAGGGCTTGGAAATCAATTTCTTGGTCATATTCGTGAAGTGAACGCTATCATGTATGTTCTTCGATCATTTAAAAGTGAGAATGTGACTCATGTTTACGATAAAATTAATCCTGTTGATGATTTGAAGATTGTAAGATCGGAATTGATGTTTAAAGATATGGAGACTGTTGAAAAAAAACTAAACGAAATAAGAAAAATGACAAAATCTGGAATGACGGATGACCTGAAAATTCAACTTTCCGGGCTCGAAAAAGTTTCGGTGGGTCTAAATAATGAGATTCCTGTGGTATCAATTGATTTAACTGAAGAAGAGCGGGAATTTGTTAAAGATCTCTGGCTATTGACTGACAAAAAGGCATTTTATTTACTAAATGTAAAAAACGGAGTAAATGAACCTGAGCTTGAACAATGGATAAGTGATCTTAAAAAGAATATACCTGAGGATGAGTGCAATTTTATATTAACAGTAGATTGCAAACTTGAAGGTGAACTTGATTCCTATCAGGCTGATGATAAAAAAGAATTTCTTTCTATGATTGATGATTACAAAGGGGTAGAAGAAATTATTAAGCTAGCGTACAGGAGATTAGACTTATTATCGTTTTTTACTGGAAACGAAAAAGATGCAAGGTCATGGTCTATCGCCAGTGGAGCTACTATTAAAGAGGCTGCTGGAGTAATCCATACTGATTTTGAACAAAATTTTATTAGAGCAGAGGTTGTTAATGTCGAAGATATGATTGATTCTGGTGGTTGGAATAATGCAAAAGAAAAAGGGTTGGTGAGGGTTGAGGGTAAGGAGTACCTTATCCAGGATGGTGATTATATTCTGATTCACAGTGCTGCATGATATTAAGAGAAATACGGTATTTTTTTCGCAATAGATCGTTAAATTTTTTAACAGTAAAGTGCCAATATATCCCATTTCCCTTGATATAAAATTACATTTCTGTTATTATTTCTGCAGCCTTTCAGATACTGGTGTGACATAAATTGATAAAAATATGAAAGAATAAAATATGGAAAAGAATTTGAAGGCATATGAATTGATGGTTATTTTTAAGCCACTTCTTCCAGATGATGTTAGAAAAAATGCACATACAATAATCCTAGATGCTGTTAAAAAACTTGGCGGGGATGTTGTTGGTGCAGATGTTTGGGGCAAACGATATTTGTCTTACCCTATAAAGAAGCATGAAGAGGGATATTATATTGTATACGAACTTAAAATTCCATCTTCAGGCTTAAGCGAAATTGAGGTTGCATTATCAAGAATTACAGAGGTTTTGAGATACTTGATAACAAGGATAAATAGTCCTGAGGAAAAAGGGAAGAATCTTAATAAAAAGGTTATAGATATTTAATTCTTGCTTTTCGAGGTGTTTTAATATTTTTTAATTATTGACAGATATACTTAGTAATATAATATAAATTTATTTTTTAGTTTAATGGCTACTCGATCATTAAATAAGGTTATATTGATAGGAAATCTTACTAGAGATCCTGAGATTCGTTATACATCAAGTGGTGCTGGTATGTGTACATTTGGTGTAGCAACTAACAGAAGTTGGAAAGATGCTGAGGGTAATATTAAAGAAGAGGCTGAATTCCACAATGTCGTTGCTTGGAATAAAATGGCTGAAGTTTGTTATCAGCTACTTGCCAAGGGTATGAAAGTCTACGTAGAAGGTGAACTTCGGACTAGGACTTGGGAAGATGATTCAGGTGAGACCAAGTATCGAACAGAAATCAAATTAAATGAGATGATTCTTCTTGACAGTAAAGGGAAGTCAGGAGTAGGTGGCGGAGCAGGTAATGGTGAAGGAGCTGAGCCTGTTGCAAACTCTGGATCAACAGTTGATGCACCTGTTAGTGAAGAAAAGGCTGAAGTTTCTGATGACAAATCAAAAGAAGCTTCAAAATCCGAAGAGGTGTCAGATGATGACAAAAGTAACGACCCGTTAGAGGATGAACTTCCATTTTAAATGATTATAAAATAAGGATAAAATTACTATGCCAGATATAAAAGAACCAAAAACAGATATCTTAATGGAAAAAAAAGAAGGTAAAGCTTTGACTGATGTCTTTGACGATAAGTCTATTCTTGGTGATGAACCTACAAAGAGGACGAGGCGTCGAAAAAGAGTAGATGTTGATTTGAAATGTCCTTTATGTGAAGCTGGCGTTCAATATATCACCTACAAAGATGTATATCAGCTTAAGAAATATACCTCTGTAAGAGGTAAAATTATTGGACGTGATAAATCAGGTATGTGTGCAAAGCATCAAAGACAGCTAGCCAGAGCTATAAAAAATGCAAGATATATGGCTTTACTTCCTTATGTTTCTCTGACAAAATAGGTGTATTAAGTTTGTCGACTGAGATTAATTATATAGGGATGGTATTCTTGCTATGAATCTGCCCAAATATCCAACTGAGAGACAGGATAATAGACTTATTGTTGCAGTAACTGATGTAAGCGTAAGATTTTCTCTGATAATTTCTGATTATGTAACAGGAGATTCTCTTGTTACGTCTGATTATGTCAGAATTCCCACAGATTTTTCATTGTCATTGCTTGATAGTCTCTGTGCTAAATTTCTAAAGAATTGGGTTCGCGAGGTTGATTGGAAGTTTATCAATGAGGACAATTCCTTGATACGGCCTATGCAGGAGGATGGCTTAGGCGTCACTGAAGCATTTTTGCTTGTATGTCCTAAGTTTTATCAAAAAGATTTTTATTCAAATGTTCTTGGAGTAAGATCTGTTTTGTACAATGATAGTTCGAAATCAAAAGAGATTATCAGAATAAGAGAGCTTCTTGAAGTGGATGACCTGGTTGTGGTTGATTTAGGTTGGGATGATATTGATGTTTTTCATCTCGGTAATAACACTAATGCGCAAGATTCTGTTGTCGATAGTATCAAGGAGTATCATTCGAAGTTTGTTTCTGATATAGATAATCTTCTACCGTTGATTTCTAATACTCTTTCCGTGAATATAAATAGTCAGGAATTGGATAATTTCTTGCATAATGTCATGAAGGATCCCGTATTAAACTGTTCTTCCGTTGATGTTAAAGATATTTTTCGTTCTTTATTGACTTTAAAATTGATAAAAATTAAAGATAGCGAATTTAATAAACTTGGTAGAGATGGATTGAGAGCTGCTTTATTGATCACTGGAGATTTAACAAAAATTCTTTCGAACGAATTGATTTTCCTATCAGTAATTGACGGTTTGCAACTTAGAGGAAATTTTGATGTCATTTTCGATAATGACGAGAATTTTATAAATGGATCTGTTGTGTTGAATCCAGAGTTAAAGAAAGATTTTATTTGTTCGATAAAGCGACTTTTTAATCCTTCTATTAAATATCTTACATGTGAGGGTGGAAATGATTCTAATATAGGTTCAGTATGCTTCAAAGGTCATATTAACTTTAAAGAAGATAATAATATTTCATATAAGGAGTTGACTTTACTTCCGGATGACAAAAGAACACCTTCGATGGAGCCAATACTTGGAGTGTTTGGCGATTTTTATACGATGAATATTCATGAAGCTGAGTATGTAAAATTTCGTCCGCAGAATGGGGCATTCTTCCCTTCTCTTAATGGATCAAATTCTGAATTTTCTTTGAGTTTTAAAAATCCTTGCGATAAGCTTGTGATTGATTGTCGTGAATCTCCAATTGTTTATGGACCTGGAATAATGCAAAATAGAAGTCGCCTTTCAAGGTGGTTAAATAATTTAAACCTTTCGTATTAATCAAATGATTGGGGTTGAAGAAAAGAAAATTTACTATTCAACTGATGAAGAAATCTCAATAGATTTTTCTGGATCTGCTAGCTGTGTTGTATCAAAGGGTGATGAGATTAGTCCAGATTCGTTAATCTTTGAAGGAGAATCTTCTGAAGTATTGCAGTCAATAAATCTACCAAAAGATTTGGGTGTGAATGTCGATGAAGTTGGCAAATATTTACTCAAAGATCAAGGGGAGATTATTGATAAGGGAGAAGTAATTGCGCGTCGCTCCGTTTCCTTTGGTCTTGCAGAGAAAATTGCTTTTTCTCAATATAATGGGAAGGTTGCTCTTGATCGTCTGTCTTCTGGTTTTGTTGATATCATGGCTCCTTCTGAATATTCAAGTGTGAAAGCAGGTATCTATGGCAAGGTCTTCAATATCCTACCTCTAAGCAACTATCGACGAAGTATCAGTTTTTCAGTAAATGGTTTTGTAGCCAAGGCTTTTACGTGTGTGGGTGAAAGTAAGGGAGGGAAATTGAAATTAATAAAAGATGGAAACTCCATGTACTCTACATCCGACATTGATGAATCATGTAAGGGCAAGATTCTTGTACTTGGTCGAAAACTGACGTTCAAGCTTTATGAAGCTGCTGTAGAAAATGATGTTTCCGGCATAATTGTAGGTGCTGTTGATCGTGCCGAATTTGACGGTATAAAGGATGAAGTTATCCCAATATTTGTTACTGAAGGGTGGGGTACGATACCAATAAATGCTGTGTTATTAGATTTATTATCCAGTCATAAGGATAAGTTCACTTATCTTGATGTTGATAGGGAATCGATTGTGCTTTATCATGACGATCGAGAGAATATAAAGAAGCGAAGTTTTTTTGTAAATATTCCAGATTTTAATAATGTCGATATTTGTCCTGTGAGGCTTGTTAAAATTGGAGACTTTGTGAAAATTCTTGATCTTCCTTTTTGGGGCTATACTGCCAAGGTAATTAGCATTATGGATAATGAAGATTTGATACAAGTTATTCTTGATAGTGGAAGGAAAGTATTACTTTCCGAAAATAGTTTTGTGTTGATTTAGGTTGTGTGTTAATGACCGAAGTATTCTTGTGATGCCCCAATATTAGTATATTTCAGCTATGGAATTCCCAATTTTCCCTTTGTTTTGTTATAATGACAAATGTTTGGCGTAATTTTTTTGAACATAAATTATGGATCTTAAAAGTAAGGGAATCAGATTAGTTCTAGCTGCAGCAATTACATCATTTACCGCCTGTAGTACGCCAAATAATCGTACACCTGATACAAGCTCTACAGGAGATAAAATACCTACAACATCTCCTCTTTCTTCAGGTATATCAAGTAAAGCTGGCGATATAGTATTAAACCAATTTGGTCAGCCTGCATTTAATGAAGATCATATGTCCAAATTTCCACCTCGATATGAAATTCAGCACTCAGAAGTGATTACATCTGGTACAGAAATAAAAGTAGAATCGGAAACCAGGGATAGTGGTGTAAATATGTATAAATTCAGAATTGGTGAAGGAGCAAATCTTGTTGATATTGATTTCGCTATGTCTGCAGTCCGCAAGCATTATGTCCGTATGATGACTGAGGCAGGAATTGAAAATCCAGCTGATCTGCTTTCGTCTTTGGATAATCGTATCCCTGATCAATCGATCGCTATCTATTCCGTAAGATCCACAAATGGGCTTTTCTATCTTATTCCGGCATCACCTGCAAACGAAGGTGTTCTTACTGTCGAGGGTTTACAATATTTATTGTTTTATGATGATCCTTCTCCCTTCTTGACCGACGATTTATCTGGAATCAATCCATTGGATACTATGTTTTCTCAAGAATCAAAAGTTGCCCCAGTTCATATAACAGGGGCAACACCGGATCAGGATATCCCTGTAATCAGCATGATTGGAATAGATATTTCTACAATGAGTGAATACTTGACGCGTGTGTGTGAATGGGATGAGACTTGTATGAGTCAGATAGATGAACAGTTTGTGGCTAATTATTCTCTTTCTAATGAACAGATGACTGTTATTGCGAATGAGTGGAGACGTCAAAATGAATCAGAATTTAAAGGTTTTGCTGATTACTGGCTTGATAAGTATGGATGGTACGATGAAGATTATGAGGGTACGGGTCACTCATTGCAATATTTGATGACTGATCGTGTAAAAACTCAAGTGTTTGATAACTATATGTTGGAAATGATGTTTATTTCTGCCAATGTTCTGGATAATCCTGAAAATAAAAGTGCAGAAAAACTCAGACTCAATAAGCTGCTATTTGATGGATACTCAAGACTTCTTCTCGGATACATTCAAGATAACTATCCTGAACAAGGTTATTCAGATCTTGAGAGATTGAGTGTTGATCAAGTTCTAAACCTTTTTAATGAAGAATTAGGATTTGTTCAAAAATTTTGTTCTGATAGCAGATTAGAATTATGGCAGTTATTTTATCCTGGATATTCTTTAGATCAAATATATAATGAGGACGAATCAGTTAGATACCGTGTTTCTAAATTAATTATGGATACTGAGATTGAAGCCTTATCTACAATTGCCTCCATTGAATATCTCAAAGCAGGATATCCTCAAAGTAGCTTACAGAAAGCTATCGGAATAGCTAAATCAAGAAATAGTTATAGACTTAATCGAGTACGGCGAGGTACAGGAGAGTTTTTGAAATTAAGATCTGAGCAGGATCGAATTTGCGGTCTAGATGAATTCTTTTCAGGTAAGAAAATTTGTCGATCAAGAACCGCAGGAGCAACTTTACTAGGAAAAATGATTCAGCTACAACGTATGCTTAGACGGGATTTTATTCAAAATCCTTCACAATATCTTTGATAGATTATGATTTATTTTACTAGTTTTTGATAATCCACTATTTTTACCCTGTGGTATAATACTAATGTTAAGTATGATTTTAAATTAGTATTTTATTAATAGATATGGTTAAAGCTAAGGTTTCTTCAATTAATGCGAATAAGGACGTAAGTTCATTAAGTATTAATAGATTTCTTAATTTTATAGGGCTTGTTCTCGTTATTTTCTGTGTTTTTACAGTAGGTTTTTTTTCTGGAAAAGTTTGGGGAGGGTCAAAAAGTAATGACGTTTCAAATCTATATAAGATTGTAGGAAAAACAGAAAATAATGATGTAACAGAGTTAGATTTTGATAGATTTTGGGAAGTTTGGGAGACTTTGGCTACACAATATGTTGACAAAGATTTGGACCAACAGGAAATGTATTATGGTGCAATTAAGGGTATGGTTGACGGATTGGATGATCCTGCAACTGTTTATTTAACACCAGAGGAAACTCAGCAATACAAGGATGGAAATCAAGGCAAGTTTGAAGGAATTGGTGCTGAAATGGGTTATGAAGATGGTTATGTTGTTATCATTTCCCCATTGGAGGGATCGCCTGCGATAGAGGCAGGTTTGAAATCTGGAGATAAAGTATTAAAAGTAGATGGCAATGATGTTACAGGGAAAGGTTTGTATGAAGTTGTCGCTTTGTTAAGAGGAGAAAAAGGCACTGATGTAGAAATTACAGTATTACATAAAGATGGTAGTGAAACAGAGGATATTGTAGTAACTCGTGATGAAATTAAGGCTCCAAGTATTACCTTTGAAGGAATGGAAGGGGATATTGCTGTCGTTGACGTAGATAGATTTACTGAAAGTTCGCTTGTAGCTTGGGAACAAAAATGGGATTCAGTTATTGAGGATGTTAAAAAAGAAAAGCCTAAGGCTTTGGTTATTGATCTTCGAGGAAACCCAGGTGGGTATTTCAGTGCTGCAGTGTGGGCAGCTGGTGATTTCCTTGATTCTGGTACCGTTGTAGTAAAACAAGAAGATCGCGAAGGAGATCAGACTTCATTTACGGTAGACAGAGACGGAAATATGCTGGATATTCCTGTGGTAGTGCTCGTTAATGGAGGTAGCGCGTCTGCTTCTGAAATTTTCGCAGGAGCTATGCAACAAAATGATAGGGCATATATCATCGGTGAGGAAACTTATGGCAAAGGTACTGCTCAGGATATTGTTGATTTTACAGATGGATCAAGTTTGCATATTACTATTTTTAAGTGGTTATTGCCTGATGGTACCTGGCTGAACCCTGATAATGTTATTGAACCTGATAAGAAAATTGACATAAGTGATCAGGAGTTTAAAGATGGGGATGATCCTCAGATGGATGAGGCTCTCAAGTATCTAAATTCTAAAATTTAATACTATGAAAGTAGTTTTGATAGAAGACTGTAAGGGAATTGGGAAGAAGGGTGATATTGTAGAAATTAAATCTGGATATGCCGTAAATTTTCTAATCCCACGAAAGATTGCAGCTGTTGCTTCTGATAATGTTTTGGCTCAGGCCAAGAAGACGGCGAAGCAGGAGGAAGAGCAATCGCTTGTGGCTGCTGATGAGGTAATAAAAATAGCCCAATCTGTCAAGAATAAAGTTTTCCAGATAAAAGCTAAGGCAAGTAGTGGTGGCCGCTTATTTGGTTCAGTGGATAAAGATGAGGTTCTTCAGGTAATTATGAAGAAGATGAAAATAGCTGATAACTCTTCTATTTCCTTAGATATTGTACTTTCTCAACCTTTAAGAGAGCTGGGTAAATATCCTCTTGAGTTAGTAATTAGTTGTCCTACAAAAACAAGTACAACTGATATTGTTGTTAATCTAATTGGGGAGTAATTTTTTGTTTCTTAAGAACCCACAAGTATCAACTTTCTTGATTAAAAAATTAAATTTTTATGATGGCTTTATTGATGGAAGATAAGAAATTTAACAAAACTGATCAAAAAGATAATGAACATTCTCATAATCAAGAATCTCGTAGTATGTACAAAAATCACCAGATGACTCCGAAAGGTGAGGTTAATATTGCAAAGGATAATAAAATACAAGGTTCTAAAAAACCTGACAAAACTGATAATAAAGATAATAAAGAGCCGAGGTTCAAAATTGTCCAGTATATAAGGCTCTTTGGCTATATTATTTCCTTAACGATAATGCTTTTTATAGGGGTCTATATTGGTGCAACATTTGTCCCTGTTGTTAGACATTGGCTAGAGGATCATAATTTTATCGAAGATACTTATGATCGTGAAGATCCTGATTCTTCTAGTAAAGCATCAAATTCTGAAAATAATTCTAAAAACACGATAAGAAATGTTGTTGTTGAAGAGAATTTTGTTATAGATGTTGTTGATGAAACCAAGGATGGAGTTGTTACTGTAGCAATTAAGGATTCAGAAAATACTTCGGATTCTTACAATATTGGAACAGGTTTTATTATTGATGAATCTGGACTGGTTTTAACTAATCAACATGTTGTCTCAAATACATCGAGTAACTATATCGTAATTACCAGTGATGGGAAAAAATATGAAGTTGAGGATATAGCCAGAGATAATGTAAATGATATTGCGATTTTGAAGATTGATGGAAAAGACTTTAATGCTTTGGCTCTTGGCAATTCTGATGATCTGCTTGTTGGGCAGTATGTTGTTGCTATTGGGACACCACTGGGCAATTATCCAGGAAGTGTAACTACAGGAATTATTAGTGGGCTTGGACGATCTGTCACCGCTGCTACGAGTGAGGGTTTTTGGAGTACAAGCAGGACGTATGAGGATGTAATTCAAACTGATGCATCTGTGAATCCTGGTAACTCTGGCGGGCCATTGCTTGATTCTGATGGGAATGTAATTGGAATTAATTTTACTAAAACTGTCGGTGCAGACAATATTTCATTTGCGCTTCCGATAAATAAAGCAAAAGGAAGGATAAGTGAATATAAAAAGAACGGTAAATTTATTCAACCATATTTAGGGGTTGAGTATTCATTAGTAACTGATTATTCAGCTATTGTTGAAGGCAATCTTGTATACGGTGCTGATGTTAAGCGTGTTTCAAAAAACAGTCCTGCGGAGAAAGCCGGAATCAAGATTGGTGATATTATTACTCAGGTTGATGGTAAGGATATTGTCACATCATTTTCTGACATTATTCAAACTTATGATATTGGAGATAAGGTTGAAATGAAGATATTGAGGGATGGAAAATACATTAATGTAGATGTAACTCTCGAAGAAGCGGAGTAGGTCTAGTAATAATATTAGTTAGTATAAGGTGGTAATCCTTGTCATTTTTCTTGTTGCTTGATTTTTATGCCACTTGAGATTTGATTCTGTAGCGCCTATTTAGCAGATTTGGCCAAATCTATAATTTATACAGATATTTTTAAAAATCTTTGTCGATCGAATTGATCATTTATGACCTCTTTCTTGCACTCTGGGTAGTATTTTTTTGCAAGTAGAGCTGCTTCTTCTATTGTACTGGGTTGTAGCTCAAGCAACATGACTGCATCAGGTCGTAGCCGGTTTACTGATTGTTCAAACATCTCATTAACATACTTTAGTCCATCAGTCCCTCCATCTAATGCGGTTTCGGGCTCGAAGGCGAGGACACTTCGTGGCAAATCTTCCATTTCGATTGATGGAATATATGGAAGATTTGCCACAACAATATCAGCAAACTTGGGTGCAATGATTGGTGCAAGGAGATTTCCTTGTTTTAATAGAATATCTTCTTCTAGCCCATGAATCGTGAAGTTTTCCTTTGCTATTTCAATTGCTTTGGGTGAGATTTCTGTTGCATTAAGGTCAACTGGACTTGTTATACCCAAGGCAATAGATAAGATTATGCAACCGCTCCCTGTGCCAACATCGACTATTGTTATGGTTTTCCCGTTATCAGAATCTAGGCTTTCTGGATTTTCTTTTTCTGTATTTGCTTTGTCTTTGTCATATATTTTTTGGTAAGCTTCTGCGATTGCCAATTCGACTAGCATCTCTGTTTCAACTCGTGGAATTAATACATCTTTTGATATTTTTATTCGATGCCCGCAGAAATATGATATCCCTGTTATGTACTCAATTGGCTCGTCATTTAGGATTCTCTTAATGGAATCGTTTAATTTATCAATCTGTTTCTGAGTTAAATGTTCGTTGATTCTTTGCATAACTCCTGTTTCGCTTGTATTAATAATGGATTCTATGATACGAATGGGATCAGTTTGCGGATTTGCAAGATTGTCCTTTGACTCTTTCTCGATCTTTTTTATCGCTTGGCCTATTGTTATAGATCTTTCTGTTTTATTTTGAGTTTTATTCATCTTCTTTATTGAGTTCATAGGATAATGTTTCAACAATTTCATCTAAATCACCATCAAGTACAGCTGGAATGTTATGCCAAGATTTCTTTATCCTGTGGTCTGTGATTCGATTTTGAGGAAAATTGTAAGTACGAATTTTTTCAGATCTCATGGCACTTCCAATCTGATTTTTCCTAAGTGTGGCTCTTTTATCAGCTTCTTCTTTTATTTTTCTCTCATATAATCTTGCTCTCAATACTTCCATTGCAATTTCTCTATTTTTAAGCTGGGATCGGCTTTCCTGGCAGGTTACAATGATATTTGTGGGTAGGTGAGTGATTCGTATTGTCGATTCAGTTTTGTTGACGTGTTGACCTCCTGGGCCTGTTGCTTTCAATACATCGATTTCTATTTCTTCATTTTTTATTTCCAGGTCAACTTTTTCTGCTTCTGGTAATACAGCAACTGATGCAGTGGAGGTATGAATTCTTCCTGCACTCTCAGTGACAGGGACTCTTTGAACTCTGTGGACTCCGCTTTCGTATCTGAATGTGCCAAATGCTCCTCTTCCTTCTATTTTTACTACGATTTCTTTAATTCCTCCGTTTTCAGATATATTTTGATGAAATATAGTTACTTTAAAATTTTTCTTTTCAGCGAAACGAGTGTACATTCTTATTAAATCTGCTCCAAATAGAGCGGCTTCTTCACCTCCAGCACCAGCTCTGATCTCGAGTATAGCGTTTTTTAGATTTATTGGATCGCTTTTACGATTTTCGATTTCAAATTCTTTGATCTCTTCTTGTATGTTTTCAATATCTTTAGTAATTCGTAGGGTATCCTCTTTGGCGAAAGAGATTAAGTCTTTATCTGATTCGGTATTGATGATCTTCTCGTTTTCGTCTTTTTGCTTTACCAGTGTCTCAAGTTTTTTTATTGACTCGATAATTGGATAAAGTCTGTTGTATTCTTCCCACTGGTCAGCAGATATAGGCTTTTCAACAAGAGAAAACTTTTTCTTAAATGAATCATATTTGTCTAAATTAACGTCAGACATAGTTTTTGAAGTGTTTTTATATGAGGTTTTCTAGGCATGCATCTCTTTAAGCAAGTCTTTCAATGTCTTGCTGGATGTTGATCTTTGTGTGTGTCGGTGTTCTCTCTTTGTTCGTCTTTCCTCTTGTTTCTGTCGTTTGCTTCTGATGTCTAGTTTCTGAGCGGCTAATTTCTCTCGTTCCTCAAATTTTGAAACCATATTTTCGGTATCAACGATTCTTTGTTCTCCTGTGTAGCGTGGATGACATTTTGAACATAAGTCTGCTCTTATTTCGTCAAGAGTTGACCCTGTGATAAAAGTATTACCACAAGAACATGTAACTTTGACTTGATTATTATATTTTGGATGAATTCCTTTTTTCATAGCTGAGAGCGATTATAACAGGGGAATTGCTGGATTTCAAGGCTTGCTTAATGTCCCATGACATATGCAACAGATTTAAATTAATCTGTAGTCATGAGAATAGAACCAAAAACAATCATTAACAAATATT
>JAFGIK010000085.1 GCA_016929645.1 Candidatus Dojkabacteria bacterium | reverse complement strand
TTCTACAAATTCCCTGTTCTATTTTATGATACACTTCATTCAACCTCATTCTCCAAAAGTGGGCATTATCTACCCGATGACCTCAGTTCTAGTATGTCATTAGAGGATTGTTTATTGATTGGGTTTTTAGAATGTAGGCGTGATATTGCTTTATATGGAGGTGTTTTGCAGGATTTGTGCAGCTGTGTTGTCGGTCCTGTATGTAATGTCTTATAACTCTGTGATTGATTTTGATATTGAAAACTTTGGTATAGCCAGTAAGTAATACTGGGTATCTAGAATCTGTCTGTTATTGTGTTGGGATTCATTTTTGGTTTATTTAGACCAGGGCTAGTGCCGCAACTTTGTCACCTGAATTTAATCTCATTACTTTGACACCGGATGTTTGTCGCTTAAGTTTTGCGATTTGATTGATTTCAGATCTTATAACTTGTCCGTTTCTTGAAATCATGACGAGTTCTCTTTCTGGATGGTCGATGATTCGGGCTACAACAAGTTTTCCTGTCTTTTCTGTTACTCGGAATGTATAAACACCTTGTCCTGATCTTAACTGAACTGGATATTCTGCTAAGGATGTCATTTTCCCATATCCGTTTTCAGAAATTGTAAGTAAAGAATCTTCTTTCTGTCGCACTATATCCATGCTGATAATTTCGTCATCATCGAATTTGAACATAATTCCTCGAACTCCATGTGTGCTTCTGCCTGTCGGTCTGACATCAGATTCCTTGAATTTGATGCATCTTCCGTATTTTGTGATTAGCATGATTTCGTCGTTACCTGTGGATGGTCTAACCCAAGTTAATTCGTCTTTTCTATCAAGTTTTACTGCAACAAGTCCTGTTTTCCTTATTTTGTCAAATTGATCCATAGCTGTCTTTTTTACTGTTCCGTTTTTTGTTGCCATAAATAAATACTTGAATACTGGAGTCTTTTGTTCCTTTTGCTTTTCCTGAAGACTATCCTGTTGTCCCTCTTGCGATTGTTCTGAATCTAGTACGAGACCTTGTTTTGATCGACTTAGTACTGCAGTTATTGTTTCGTCCTGATCAAGAAGTATCAGATTGACGATTGGAATTCCTTTGGCTTGTCGACCATACTCTGGGACTTCGAACGCCTTGATTTCAAAGCAGCGGCCTTTGTTCGAGAATAGAACTAAATTATCGTGGGTGTTGCATGTGATTGCGTGTTCGATATGGTCATCTTCTTTGGTTGTGACGCCTTGAATGCCTTTACCACCACGTTTCTGCACTTTGTAGTTTTCAGGGGACATCCTTTTTATATATCCCGAGCGGCTGACTGTGATAAATGTCTCTTCTGAGGCAACAAGATCTTCTTCATCAATATCATCAACTTTACCTTTGTATACTTTGGTTTTTCGTTCATCGCTATAGTTTTGTTTTAACTCGATAAACTCGTTTTTAACATACTGTGTTATTTTCCCGTCATTTGATAATATCGCTTCCAGTTCTTTTATGGTCTTTTGTATTTCTTTGTATTCATCTTCGATCTTTTTTCTTTCAAGTGCGGCCAGACGTCGAAGCTGTAAATCCAGAATTGCTTGCGCTTGTACTTCTGTAAAATCAAACTTGTTAATCAAATTGACTTTTGCTTCCTCCTGAGTTTTGGATTCACGAATTGTCTTTATAACCTCATCAAGATTGTCGAGTGCTATTTTGTAGCCTTCCAATATGTGTCCTCTATATTTGGCTGTTGCAAGTTCAAATTCGAATTTTCTTATTGTTACCTCAATTCTATGGCTCAAAAATAGCTCAAGAATTTTCTTTAGATTCAATGTCTGTGGTTGACCATCGACTAATGCTATCATATTGGTATTATATGTAAGCTGCATGGCCGTATATTTGAAGAGTTTGTTCAACACTGTTTTGGGCTGAGAGCCTTTCTTTAGCTCGATGACAATTCTTATCCCTTGAAGGTTTGATTCGTCACGGATATCGGTAATTCCCTCTATTCTTTTATTTTTAACTAATTCCGCGATTTTTATTATTAAGTTGGCTTTGTTAACTTGGTATGGAATTTCTGTCACTATTATTTGAAATTTTTCTTTTTTCCCTTCCTGTATTGACGCCTTAGCTCTGCAAAGTATGCGACCTCTTCCTGTTGCATAAGCATTCTTAATTTCGTTCTGATTGTATATTAAGCCTGAAGTTGGGAAATCTGGACCTGGAATAAACTTCATTAAATCATCAACTGTAATCTCAGATTCAAATTTTGGATAAAGAGTAATTGGGCCTTCCTTTTCTGGGATTTCTTCACCCTCAGCAGTTTTGTTTAGGCTTAATTTTGATAAGATTTCTTCTCTTTGGATTTCTATATCAATGTCGTTCTTTTTTACATATGAATCAATGTAATTCTCTGGTTTTTCTTTTAATATTGCTGGAATTTTTTCTGTTTTCTCTCGCTCTATCCTTAATGTGTTATAGATGGCAGTACCTTTCCAGGAGTTGCCTCTATTTATCATTTCGCATAGTGCATCAAGAATTTCACCTAAATTATGTGGTGGAATTTTGGTTGCCATACCTACAGCAATACCATCTGCACCGTTGCATAGAAGGTTTGGGAATGCTGCTGGTAAAACACTTGGCTCTAATCTTGATCCATCATAGTTTGGAGTATATACAACAGTACCTTTATCTAAATCTTTGATCATTTCCTGGGTGATCTTGCTCATCTTTGCCTCTGTGTAACGCATAGCTGCTTGTGGATCTCCATCAATTGAGCCAAAGTTACCTTGACCGTCAACAAGAACGTATCTCATGGCAAAATCTTGAGCTAGTTTTACCATTGTTGGGTAAACAATACTTTCACCGTGAGGATGATAGTTACCTGTGGTATCACCGGCAATTTTTGCTGATTTTCTGTATGGGGCCTTCGGTGTCAGGTTTAAGTCGTTCATGACGACCAGGATTCTGCGTTGTGAAGGTTTTAATCCATCTCTTACGTCAGGAAGAGCTCTTGAGACAATAACACTCATCGAATAATCGATGTAGCTGCTTTTCATCTCTTCTGCGATGTTTTTGATAACAACTCTGTCGTTTCCGAACGTTTTTTCCTGATTGTTTATATTCGCGTCGTTTGTGGAGTCGGTTTTTTCTTTATTTTCAGCCATAAAGTTGAGTGAACAATATTACTTTTATTAAGTCGTGAAATTTTAGATTATCACTTGAACTTGAATATGATAGCTCAAAAATTAGGGATTGTCCAAGAGTCGAAGTTAAGCTAATTAAGGATTAATGAAGGGGCCTTGATGCTGTGCATCAAGGCCCCGATCAACGCCCGTAACTTTACTTATAAACTACCTCAATTTTTGAAATTCTAGTATGAAACATAGTTAATTTCGTATGGCTTATCGTTTGTTGATGTTAGTATTACCTTGACACTACCCTTGTCGGTTGGATAAGAAAATTCAATAGAGCTGTAGGTTATGTCGTATTCCAAATTTGTTGAGACATAAATTGATTGTCCACTTTGTAACATCTCTATAAGATTTTGAGTATCAAGACTATCGCAGTCAAATCCTGAAGGGAACATTTCGTCTGTCAATATTTCCTGGGTTTCCGAAATAGTGTTATCAAGTTTGAAGTCGCTAGAAAAATATTTCTCATAATCGGATTGGGTCAATGAATCGCTGTTTTCGCATAGTTGAACAAGTATTTCGCTTTTGGCTTCAAGTGCTGGGTCGAACATGTTCTTAGCTGATACCCAGACTAATATTCCTAATGTGACGAAACAAAGCATCATTATGGCAACTATAGCACCAGTAATTATTAAAAGTGTTTTCCCTGTCTTTTGCATTCTTAATTTTGAATTAATAATTTATTTAGTATGCGTTTACATTATCAATATATCTCTTACGAAAGAGACTTGTAAATATCTAGGTAATTATTTGCGAACTTGTGAAATTTTGATATTCAGTATATTAATATGAGACATTGATTGAAATTTTTGATATATTTGAGAATAAACTCTGCAGAAAATGTTATTTTCAATATTTGCAGTTAATTTTAAATCTATTTTTATATGTCGGATATTAATCAAGCGAATCCTGTTGAAACAGGTAATTCTGGGACTATACCAGCAACTCCTGCTCAATCAGCTAGTCCAGTGAGTCAAACTGCTGCAGCCCCTGTTGCACAGAAGAAGAAACCTTCTGTCCTTGTTATTGTACTTATTGTTCTTCTTGTTGTAGGTCTACTTGGGTGTTGTGGTGTTGTAATCTTTTTCCTATTCTTTGCTGATTCTGGAAGCGGATGGCTCCCTTCGGGGCAGGAAGTTGCACTTTCTGATGTTTGCTCTGAAGATTATGATGGTAAAAAGGTTGTTTTGGAGGGATACGTTAAACTTTCAGATTATGTTTACTGTGATAGTGCTTGTGAACTTGCTCTTTATTCACGACCTAATGAGCGAGGTGAAAATTATGTAACGGCATTAGTTGATATTGGCGATGGAAGCAACCAAATGGATGATTTACCGAGTGATTTCTATATCGATGATCTTGTAATCCGTGATAATGATGGAAATGAAATTGGACATAATAATTATGTTAAAGTAACAGGATATTTCACTTATGACAACTTAAGTGAAGACGATCCTGAATGTAGTATTGCCGTTGATACAATAGAAAAACTTGATATGGAGGATGGTGTTTCTTTCCTTGATGATGCTACCAAGATTGACACAGGTGACTTCTGCAATAGTAAGTATGACGATGAACTTGTTGCAATGGATGGTTATGTTGAGCTTCCTTATTTCCTCTATTGTGGAAGTGAGTGCGATTTATACATTGTGGACGAGTTGGGAACTAACTCAGGTGATGGCGTAAATGCTTACTTCTTAGTTGGTGATCAGCCTGGATATATGGAAGAACTTCCTGATAATTATTTGGAGGAGGATCTTGTTGTATATGATATCGATGGTAACGCTGTTTCATATGGTGATAAAGTTACTGTAGTAGGTACCCAGGTAAGGAACTCTACAGGAGATTGTGATTTTTATGTCGAGGAAGTAATAACTAAATAGATGAGATGATTGGTCTGATATGTCAGGTTTTATGACATGTCTATTATTTTAGGTATTGTTCGCAGTGGGCTTGCTATCGCAAGCCCACTGCTTTGATTAAGGTTGTGAGATTAGGTAAATCCTTGAATGGAAAACAGGTCAACTGGATTAAGATAGCGCAGCAGCCTTAGGACTGCAGCATTAAGGCAGTAGCTTGTATTATTCTTCTAGATCATACTTATATTCAAGTATTCTGTATATTTTCTCATCTAAAGAATCTTCTTTCCCAGTGTAATTAATAATTAAATATTCATGAAGAGATAATAAATCTTCGTCGAACAGTGCTGCTATTAACATGTCGTTTCCGCTGTTCAGAGCAGTTACTGAAAAACTGTTAAAGTCACCTCCTGTTGCACCCATTTTTATATCATCTGTTACAATAAGTCCTTTAAATCCTAAATTTTCCCTTAGTACATTTTTTATCCAAAATTCAGAGGTACTTGAAATCCCTGGAGTAATTAATGGGTATTCGATATGTCCGATCATTATTATTGGGACATTGTTTTCTATTGCTCGAATAAACGGAATAGCGTCACTTCCCAGCCATTCATCATAGCTAATTAAGACTCTTGGTGCAGAAAAATGACTATCAATTGTGGTTCTTCCGTGTCCTGGAAAATGTTTTGCTGTAGAAAGTATTTGGTTTTGATTGTATTCATCAATAGTCCACCCTGTGTGATCTGCTACGATTTCTGGAGTGCTGCCGAATGATCGGAAATACATTATAGAGTCCTGAGTGTATGCAATATCTGCAACAGGAGCAAAATTTACATTTATCCCGATATTGTTTAGCTGATTGGCTGTCTCCTGTACAGTGTTTCTAGTTTCTTGCTCGCTGTTTATAGATCCTAGGGTTTGTTGGTCATATCGTACTGGTGCGAAATCTACTCTTTGCACTAGTCCGCCCTCTTGATCCACACATATAAATAATGGTGGAAGGTCATTCTTGCTTGCCCACTCTTGTAGATCGTTTGTTAATTTTTGTGTTTGTTCTGCTGATATTATATTAGAATCAAAAAGTATTATCCCCCCGGGTTTTATTGTATTGAGAATGTTTTCCGTATCTTGAGTAAATTGGGTTCCACTTATAGAAATTATCAAAGTTTGACCTATTTTCTCGCTTTCGTCTAATGATTCAAGTTCTTCATTAATATAAATGTATTTAGATGTTGCTATAGTAGCATTTCCTTCAAGTTTTGGTTTTATCTCTGAATATTTAGGAGCATAGAAGTAAAGAGCTATGTTGGAAATAAGAGTGACTGCGAAAAATGCTGGAATAAAATAGTTTTTCATTCGGGTGAATGTGCCAGATTTAAAATATCCTACTATTATTGCAGATATTACTGATATTGGAAAATTTTATTGAGTCTTGCTCGAGCTCTATGCTGGGTATTTCTCTTTGCATATTAATTTGCTATACATCCAAATTTGCGTATTTTGCATATGTTTGTATGAATCTTCTTCGCGGTGGAACCTCAGTACCCATCAACATATCAAATACTTTGTCTGCTTCTTGAGAATCTTCTATTGATACTTTCTTTAGAATTCTTGTTTTGGGATCCATTGTTGTTTTCCAAAGCTCTTCGGGCATCATTTCGCCAAGACCTTTGAATCTGGAGATGTCCGGGACAGTCTTTCCTGAATTTTTTATTTCCTCTGAGAATTTTTCTTTTTCCTCATCGTTCATAAGATATATTTTTTCTTTACCCATCTTTACCCTGTAGAGCGGAGATTGTGCAATATAAACATATCCTTGCTCAATTAATTCTGGCATGTGTCTGTACAAAAATGTAAGTACTAGCGTTGTGATATGGGAACCATCAACATCAGCATCGTTCATAAGTACAATTTTATGGTATCTAAGTTTACTTAGTTCCATTGTCTCTCCAATTCCACATCCTAGTGCTGTAACCATATCCGCAAGCTTTTCATTTTTCAATACCCTGTCAATTCTGTACTTCTCGCTGTTGATTGGTTTTCCACTTAGTGGTAGAACTGCCTGAGTATGTCTGTCTCTACCCTGTTTGGCTGAGCCTCCAGCACTGTCTCCCTCGACAATATAGATTTCGCACTCTGCTGGGTCTTTTGAAGAACAATCTGCTAGCTTGCCGGGTAATGCCGCACTCTCCAGGGCACTTTTCCTTATTACTGCATCTCTTGCTGCTTTAGCTGCTGATCTTGCTTTAAATGCAAGTAATGATTTCTCTGTAATACTTTTAGCATCCGTAGGATTTTCAATTAAAAATCTTTCTAGTCCTTCTCTTGTGATTTTTTGGACTATGCTCTTTACTTCTGGGTTGTTAAGTTTCATCTTGGTCTGTCCCTCAAATTGAGGGTCAGGTACTTTTACTGAAATGATTGCTGTCAGACCTTCACGAACGTCTTCTCCTGAAAGAGTGATCTCTTTTTCTTTTGAACCATTTTTCCCTTTACTACTTCCATCTTGGCTTTTAATGTAGTTGTTTAATGCTTTTGTTACTGCAATTTTGAATCCCACAAGATGAGTGCCGCCTTCTGTGTTCTCAATGTTGTTTGCGAATGCAACAATTCGATCTTTGATTGTGTCGGAGTATTGAATAGATACTTCGACGAGTACATCATCAATTGTATCTTTTATATATAAAACCTTGCATAAGGTCTTTTGGTCTATATTCAGGGATTTTACATAGGATCTAATTCCGCCTTCAAAATAGAGATTTTTAATAATAGGCTTCTCCTCTCTGTCATCTTCGATTTTAAAGTGTACGCCTCCTGTAAGAAATGCCTGTTGACGGCATCTTTTTACTAATATGTCAAAATTAAATGTCGTTATTGAAAAGATCTCTGGATCTGGTTTAAAGGTGTGTGTGGTACCATTTGATTCGTCTGTTTTGCCAATTAAATCAACATCTGTAACTGGTTTACCACGTTCGTATCTTTGTTTATAGATTTTCCCTTCTCTTCGGACTTGTGTTTCCATCCATTCGGACAGTGCATTTGTACATTTCACCCCTACTCCGTGCAAACCTCCAGATACTTTGTATGCGCCTTTTTCAAATTTTCCTCCTGCATGAAGGTTTGTTAGTGCTGTCTCGAGTGCGGATTTGCCAGTAGAGGGATGTTTATCAACAGGGATTCCTCTACCGTTATCTTTTACTGTGATTGAGCCATCTTTGTTTAAGGTAACCTCGATTTTATTGCAAAACCCGCCGATAGCTTCGTCAATTGAGTTGTCGATTGCTTCGTAAACAATATGGTGTAAACCTTTCTCGTCAGTTGAACCTATGTACATAGATGGTCTTTTACGGACTGCATCAAGACCTTTTAATACTCTGATCTGAGAAGCATCATAATTTTTACTATTTTGTTCACTTTGATTCATTGTATTTGCTTACTAATTTATCAGATGAAGATTAAATTTGTATTAAAACATTGCTGTTGTTAATCTCTCTCTTTGCAAAATTTCATTAACAAGTAATGAAATTTTGCAGCCACATGTCTAACTGGACGCTAAATTATACTTGGTTCAATTTGTAATATCAAATTTTCAAGAGTCATTCTTTTGTTGGTATTTTTACTTAGAAAAAATGTTGTTTTCTGGATGTGCTCTAGTATGTTTTTGTATTCCTTCACCCTTTCCAAGTCTTTATCGTTGATGCTTTTTATTAATTCGTTTCTGTAATAAATTGTCAAATTTCTAATGAAATTTGCTACTGTATCAGGATTGTCTTTATCTTCTGCAATAATATCCTCTATTTCCAGGAACTTTTCTACAAGGGATTTAGATATAAACCCTTCAATTTTTGGATCTAACTCTGATGAAATTTGCTTACTCTTCTCTTCTGAAATTAATGATTCTTTAACAAAAACTTTGCTACATCGAGATTGAATCGTTGGTAAAAGTTTTTTTTCATTTTTTGTTGTCAGTATAAATATTGAGTGAGTATTAGGTTCTTCGAGAACTTTTAGTAATGAATTTTGTGCCTCTGGAGTAAGTTTCTCGGCACATATAAGTATTCCTATCTGAAATTTATTCTTATATGGTTGCAAGTTCATCTTGCTGGTCAATGATCTCATCTCGTCAATGCCGATACTTTTCTGATCTGAAGCATCGAAAATATGTATATCCGGATTTGCTTCTCTAAGATCAATTTGCGCGTTGAGAAGTTTATTGACTATTTTGGAAACTTCAAGTTTTTGTATTTCTATCCTTGGGTGGATAATCAAGGTTGTCATCGATAAGTATTCTATCACATTATATAAGCGATTATATTGTTTTGATGTCTTTTGTGTATTGTTTATCAAAATTATAATTTCAATAGCTTCATGTGGACTTTTGTGTGATTGAGGTCATCGGGTAGATAATGCCCACTTTTGGAGAATGAGGTTGAATGAAGTGTATCATAAAATAGAACAGGGAATTTGTAG
>JAFGIK010000084.1 GCA_016929645.1 Candidatus Dojkabacteria bacterium | reverse complement strand
TTTTTGAATAAGTATATTTTTTATTTCGGAAAATGATTCCGATTTGGAGCTGGGATTCGACAGGGACTGTCTCATTGTGACAGTAGGATCGATGGGTTTGTTTTCACCGATGAACATGTTGGGTTAAGAATAATAAAAGTTATTCTATTTTCCAAAAGTTCTTATTTGCTGACCAGAGTGAATCAATTTTCTGACTCAGGAATATGAATGAAATCCTGAAAATCTCAGCCAAAAACTTAGGCATATTAGCCCTGAAAGATCATTGCCCAAGATGCTTCTATTTGAAGCTGAAAATGGGCTTCAGGATTCCATACCAGATATTCCCAGGAATATTCTCAACGATTGATTCCTACTCCAAGAAGATTACATGGTCTCATTTCGCCAAGCATGATAAAGCTCCAGCATGGTTTGGAAAAATTGGGAAATGCAGGAGAGTTATTCCTGTCCCGCATCATTCAAAGTTCTATTATATTGACGAGCAATTAGGATTTAGGTTGACAGGTCTTCCAGATGAAATAGTTGAGTTGGAAGATGGGACTTATGTTATCATCGACTATAAGACAAGCAGATATACAAACAATCAGGATCACTTGCTCCCAATCTATAAGGTACAATTGAATGGATACGCTCACATTTTCCAGAAATTAGGGATGGGGAAAGTGAGCGGAATATACCTGCTTTATTATGAACCACAGGGACAAGCTCCAGTGGAGCGAGATGTAGATGAACTCATTAGGCAGGATGGATTTGTAATGCCCTTCACCGCTCATTTGAAGAGGCTGGAACTGAATCCTGAAGGGATAGTTAATCCTTTGCTGAAACGGGTCAGAAAAATATGGGATAAAGGGCAGGTGCCTCAAGCCAATGAAGGTTGCAAGGATTGTCAGATGCTGGAACAGATGATGAAACTGAGGAAGTAGGGAATGGGGATATGGGAAAATGTTTTCTGATTCAGTTAGACCCCACCCCTCCTATTGAGCTTTTTTGGGACTCCAGAGGTCAAACTGGGACTCCTGAATTTCGACTTTTTCGACAGGGGAAAATTTTGGCTGAAAATTTATAAAAACTTCTGCTTTAAGGATTCCATCTGCTTATTTTCCCAAGATAGATAAGTATTTGAATTTCCCCAAAATATCTTCCAAGATTCATTAAAAGTTGCTCTAATATCATCTTCGCTACAATTAACTATTAAATCACAATTAATCGAGTCTACTGCATCTCTTGATTTATTTACTATGTCATCAATCAATTTTCCGGGGAAACATCTATAGTATTCTGCACTTGGTGAATAATTTGATACTCCGATATATTTATTCCAGAAACTTTCAATTTGATCTGCATCTTGATTAAGGCCAATTAATCTTAACCCTCTAATCATGATCTCAATTCTAATCCCAAAAGGAGGATGTGAGGTTGGAGTACTTATTAAAATGTAGGGATCTTCACCGTACTGAAGGCAGTAATGAAGTGATGACCATACAAATGACACACCTAATGTAAATACAGCAAATAAATCGCATATTATTTCACTTGCCCATTTAAACCATGAGCGATGCCAGCTTTCAAAATATAGTTGCAACAAAAGAGGCTCATGCCTTTGTTTGCTTTTAGCCAGCCCATCGGAAACATAATCCATCGCATTTTCTACAATATCACAAAAATGGATTAGAAATGGTTCAACAAGAGGATCATTACGACATGCTAATAAATGATGAGCGAATTCATGTCCTAAAAGCGGTAAATATAATAGACTCTTGCTTTCGTAAAGGGGGACAAGAAGCAGATTAAGTCCTGGGTATGTACAATAAAAATCTTTTGATAATGATGCTACAATTGGAGTTGTTAATGGGTATTTAATCTCAATTGATAATTGATGAGCAATTCGATTAAGAAGGGTATCCTCATCCTGCCATCGATTGAGAGTTGTTATGCCAACTTTTTCAATTACTTCTATCTCTTTTGAGATTCGCTTATACTCTCTTAATCTCTCTGGTTCATTTTCTGGTAATAACATTTGAGGATTATTTGTTAATAAACGAATTTGCCCAATCCTCTCAGAAGATAATCGTTTACAGGTGTCAACGAGTAAATCCACATCTCTCGGAAGCTGTCTTGGAATAAATGCATTAAGCATCCTTGCTTTTTCGGTGAGGATTTCCAACGCACCTGTCAAATAGAGGTTCATCTCGACCAACTCCCAATTTTAGCAAATGCTTCATTTTGCTCTTCTTCAAGCATTTTTGCAATTTGCTCTGTTTTGGTTACAACAGTCTCGATATTATCAGTATCCCTGAAATGTGCTTTTATATCTGACAATAAGTTCAGATTATTGATATTTTTAGATTTCAATATTAATTTCAATACTCTTTCAGAAGCATTGTGTGTTTTGTCTGTCAATATTCTTTCTAATAATTGCTCAAATTCTTCAAGAGTTGGGGAATCCTTTTGATTAGTTTTCATTGCCACTAATGCTTTATCAATAAGCTCTGCATATGGTTTTATTTGTTCACACAGTGTTTTATATGTACCTATATCGCTCATGCAGACACCTCCTTTGTTTCTTCAAAATAATTTAACAGATCGATGTCATAATCCCCGGCGACTTCGGTTAAAAATCTATCAGCCAGTCGTATTGTTATAGGGTATCGGCTACAGTCATCGGGTTTAGTCCATGCTAATGATGACAAAAAGAAGACATCCCTAAGGCACTCCACGATATCCATGTCTCCTGTAACAAGTTTAACATGTAAAGGATCAACAGTGCCGGGACGCTCAAAAGGTCTTCCTGTCGTACAGATAAATGCCTCATTGCTGTCTTGAATATAGTAACTACCTATTTGGGGATTTCTGATTACGAAACTTTGACCAATTTTTTCTGACTCAAACAAACGCACAGGAGCTAACGAAGTTTTTGATATTTCAAGAATTGTTAATGAAACATTCTCCTGTAATATTTGTTTTTCTTGGAGTTTTTTAATTGCGAGATGAAAACCGTCTATCTCTGAATCCCACACTCTGCCATCACGATGTATAACTATTTTTTCTATGGTTTCGTTCTGAACATTAATATGTTCTTTAAGAATCTCGTAGATGTATGCTTCAATCTGTTTTTTGTGGAGTTTTTCTTTTTGGCGTGAAGTCTTATGAATCCAGTTTATATTTGCTCCATTTTTATCAACAAGAGTAATGCCTACGGTGTTTTGTTTCACATCAATGCCTATGGTAACATCAGCATTCAAAGATTCCGCCAATACATATGGCCACCTATGATTTGCAAGTAATATCTTGTTCAGTGCAATATTCCTAAGATATCCATTCAGTCTTCCTCGTTTCGAATTACGTGGTTGATAGCTAGGAGTACCATCTCCGTCTCGCTTTAACTCATACGATTCTCGTGATGTTTTAGAATGAATTATTGACGCATTCATGTCACGATTTCTGAATTCTATTGAAATCATAGCTGCCAGCGGATCTTCTTGCCTTAACGAACGATCATCTAAATGATGTATCATAACTAAACAATATGCCCCGGAAATCCCAGAGCGATCAAGTGCATTCAAGATAGCTTTTCCTTGTTCTGCGTAGGTTTTTGGTTTCTTATCATCATAAGGAATTATTTTTGCTTCGAAATCATGACTCTGAGGGTACATTCGATTGACAGCCCTGCTTAAATCGAGATTGAACTGTTTACCATAACTTTCATAAACAGTCTGAGGCATGAAAAAATAATGTGTTGGTAGTGGCTCTTTTGTATAGAAGCCAATACTCTTATCTGTCATTGCATTTAATCGTTCTTTGCCAATATCGTCATATTTAACATTAATAGATGCAGGGCTATTTTTAATAGAAATAACCTTTGAATTACCAAATTCACAATCCGGAATTTGAAAGATATTCTGTTTTACCTTTTCGGATTTGGCTGATACATTTAAAGTATTATCACCAAATGATATTTTGTCCAAATACTTTTTCATATAGTGATATATACATTTTTCCCTTTCTGCTGGATCTATTACAGACTTAAATGTTCCTTGTTTTAACGACAGGCTATATGTATCGATCACTGGATAGCATAGAGTAGCAGGAGCGGCACAATCTGTTCCTGTAGTATTTTTATATATAACAACAGGAGAATCGTGTTCAAGCTCCGCTAGTTCTGGAGGAATTGGTTTTTCTGATTTTTCAATAATATAATCATTCAATCTAACTGCACGATTGCCATCTGGGATTAGATACTGACTGACATTTTGATCAGCTATATAAGCTAATTTAACATCATACCATTGATGTCCAAAATGATAGACACAGTGCTTGCCTTTGTATCTTTCAAATGTATTTCGATTAACATTTGGTGGAAGTGGCTTATTGCTTAAGTATTTACTTGAAACATCTATGCACAACCCAGGTTTTCCGTTAGGCGTAATTGCACTTCTGACTCTAAAGCCGCGGTATACAGAAACGTTATCCTGTGAAAGAATCGGATGTTTTTCAAAATACGGGCCACCTGCGTTTGGCTGCCAGAGTCTTTTGTCCCTAAACAATGGAGCCTGAATAAGAAACTGTAAAAAGCGTAAACAGATTTGAATATTTTCAGGTGAAACTGAAGTATAATCTAACTTCATTTTACCTTGATATTCAAAATTTACTATCGTTCTAACCAGAGGATAAGGAGTTGGTGGCTCACCACTGTCGTCTTTTAAAACCAAAAATGGAGCGTTTTGTCGTTCTATAACCAAAGCGGGAGTACGCAACTTACGACTAATTCTGTTTATTATTAGTTGGCAGTTTTTATAATAATCCTCTTGCTCTTTATTCAATCCTATAATGCTATACAGCTTGTAATGGGATGTAAGACTTTCGAGGTTATTAATTGGGAAAATGTTTGTTTGGATTAATTTTGACATGTTACCTCCCAGCATAGTTTTCTGTAAGGACATATTAAACAAGCCTCTGGATAATTTGTTGTAGAGTAATCATCCGGGACTGTTTTTTTAGGGTTTTCACTCCCGGCTAATTGCATTTGTGTTATACTTTCAGTCATATAGTTTTGCGTTTGAATTATATCATCCATTGACAAGGTGTATTCTCGTTGTTGATTTGTTAATAATTGGACTTCGAGTAATGATACATCTTTATCTTCGTAGCTCGATAGAAGCTTTGGAAAATCACTGTGTGGTTTACAACGTTTCAGGGCGATAGCATATAATGCTAATTGTAGTCTATAATCCTTTACACCGAATGCATGGACTTTCCAATCAACAATTAAAGGAGATTGATTGTCATAAAAACAGATCAAGTCTGGCATTGCTATGACGTTGGTATCAGAATAATCAAAAATCAAGGAACGTTGTGGAATACGTTGATTTGCCAATTTTAACAAATCCTTGAGCGATTCCATTTTGTAAAAGTTTGTTAATGCTTCTTCTATTTCGATCCACGCCTTCTCGTATTCCTCTTTAGGCATATGGCCTTCATACTCAATTTTATAAAAAGCAGCAAAACTATTACCAGCTTGGCTTTTACTCATGCCGGGTTGCTTGGCGTTGTGTTCAAGTGCATATTCAAGTTGTATATCATACAAGTATTTCGCATAATTTAGGGATTTTAATAATGTGGGTTGCTCCATTTTGTTCAATCCATTAATGACATTTCTGCTTATAGTCTGATCAACTATCTGGCCTCTCCAAGCACTTATTGATTGTAGGGTTGAAAGAACATATGCTTCTCTTTCTGGCGTACCTTCCTTAGCTTGCCATTTTTGAAAATGATTTTTATAAAACCACTGCCTTTGGCATTTCTTAAATAATCTACTGTTTGAGAATGACCATTTTAGCTTAGCCATAGTTATTTATTACGCCTTGAACGAATAAAATGTAAATAATCAATTAGTTCTTTTGCCTCTTCTTCTGTAACTGGCCCTACCTGGGAATCAAAACTTTGATCATCTATGAGGTTATCTTGCGAAGGAAAACCAGCAAATTTCATTAGTGTGCTATATGGAGTTTCGTACGCCTTGCTTAACTTATGTATGACTGATAAGGAGGGATTTTTAATTTTACCATTCTCAAGTTGACTCAAATACGCATTCGAGATGCCAGACAACTCCTCAGCCCTTCGTAAGGTATATCCCTTTTCTTTTCTTATTGCTTTTAAATAATCACCAAATCTATTCATGTTGCTAAGTATAACAAACACGCTTGATATATCAAGCATATTTTTGATTTTTTGCGAAAAACTTCAGAAATATTCCACAGGAGACTCATAAGTCTTGGTATCTTATATTCTTATGAGTATTCACGGAAGAGATATATTTGCTTGTCCACTTCTTAAACACATTAATTATAATTCGCTAATCACAAACTTTTATTACATTATTACAAGATGGATAGAAGTGTAAATCTTTTTCCACTACCAGTTCACTTCTCATCTCACTCTGTAGTGGCAGTGCGGTCTTTGGGAATGCAATGACTTGAGGGGGTTATATGGTTTTGCCATCAAATTTAACCGGCCTTCTTCTTTTTCTCAAATTCAGCCAATAATTTGGCGAGTTTCATTGCCTCTTGAACTTCTTCCAATAAGTAGATATCAGTAGTCGATGTTTCGACATGA